>CALEHF010000160.1 GCA_937876125.1 uncultured bacterium | reverse complement strand
GAACGACCCCACCCCCGAGAGCCTCTACACCATCGATCTCACCACCGGCGCCTCGACCTTCTTCTGCACGCTCGGGACCAGCGACGACGGCGAAGTGATCGCCGCGCTCCCGTACAATTCTGCCCTCTGGCACGTCTCGGGAACCGCCGGCGCGTACGACCCCCTGACCGACACCGGCACCTGGTTCGAGAGGCTGGAGACCGGATCGACGACCCCTTGCGCGAGCACCCCCCTCGCTCCCGACCCATTCCTTCTCGGCGGCCGGTGCACGGCCATCACTGCGCTCGCGAGTGGACTGATCCTCTGGAAGGAGGGAGTCGGGCCGGGGCCACTCCACTTCGTCGACCCCTACTCCGGGATGGTGCAATACAGCGGATTTACGAACTTCGCAGTTTCAGAAATCGCCTCGCTCCCGTTCTGTTCCCCACAGCCATTCTTCCGTCGAGGCGATACGAACGACGACGGCGCCGTGAACATCGGCGACCCCATTTTCTTGCTCCAAAAACTGTTCAGTGGAGTCCCCTCGGTCTGCGAAGCCGCCGAAGACGCCAACGGAGACAACCAGATCAATATCGCCGATCCGATCCGGATTCTCGGGTTCCTCTTTGCTGGAAGCCCGCCCCCGCCAGAGCCGTTCTTCCAATGCGGATTCGACCCGTTCGGCTTCTTCTTGTGCTCTTCGCTGAGTTGTCCCTAACAGCCTGTGTCGGCGCGGGCATTCCTCGAGACAGAGGGCCGCTACGCGAAGCCGAGTTCAGCTTCCACCCTCCACCACGATCGACGCCGCCACGCGGACCCGCACCGGCAACGAATAGAATTCCTCTGCGATCTCTTCGAGCTCCTTCGCGAACTCTGTCGTCGGCGGGATGGGTGTATCGATTCTGAGCATCAAATCGATCTGGTCCGATCCATCCGGCTCGGTCCCGCGCGTGCGCTTCGCACGGATCGACCGCATCGTCGCGTTGTCCTCGTCCAACTCTGCGACGATTGCGTCTTTCAGCTCCTTCGTCACTCGGGCGACGTCGAGCGCCGCGTGGATCTTCGTTCCGAGCGCAATCGTCAAGCCGCAGCCGATGACGAGCAACACCGCGAGAACCGGGCGGATCCACAGGTCTTGCCGCTCCGGCTCCCGTTCGCCGCGCATCCCGAGAGCGTACAAGCTGAACGCCGCCCCTAGAACGATCGCTACGATGTTGCTGACGAAGAGGAGCAGAGCGCCGAGGGCATCTGCCCACTGGCCGAGCGCCACGCCGATCCCCGTCGTCGCGATCGGGGGCACGAGCGCCGCTGCGATCGCGACCCCGGGAAGCGCGCCCGACAACCCCGGTCGCGCCGTGGCATATGCCGCCGCCAGCCCGCTGGCGAGGGCCACGATCAGGTCGAGCCGCCCCGGCTGCCCACGAGACAGCAACTCCTCGGTCCATCCCACATCGGGGACCAAGACGCCGAGCCCCACGCCGATCGCGAAGCTGAGACAAAAACCCAGGGCCACAGAGCGGGCCGCATTGCGAATGAGAATCAAGTTGCCGTGGACGAGCGCGAGCCCGCATCCGACGAGTGGAGTCATCAGCGGCGCGACTAGCATCGCTCCGATCACGACGGCCGCGGAGTTGCGAATGAGACCGAGCCCGGCGATGAGCGTCGAAAGGCACACCAGGGTGACAAAGTCAAAATTGAAGCTCGAGCTCGCTTGGATCTTCCCGACGAGATCAACGCGCTCGTCGCGGGAAAGTTGTGGGACGAGGGCTCGCAACATCCGTATGACCGCACGTTCGATCCGATGCGCGAGGGGGATCCCTCGGCGGGTGACGGCGACCGGGGTCCCCTCGACTCCGCGTCGCACGCGATCGGGGATCGATCCCTTGCGCATGCGTGGCGAGGGCAGCCCCTCCGTCGCGCCGAGGATGACCAGGTCGTAGTCCCCTTGCCTCGCCACCTCGACGATCCCTGCGACTGGATCACGGGCAACGACCACGAGGGCTCGTACCGTGTTTGCCGCCCCGCCGAGAGCGCGACGCATCTCGCGCTCGAGAATCCGCTCCCCGACGCTCTCCGCTTCTGCCCCGATCGGCGGCTCGACAAAGACCGCATCGACTTCGCCGTCGGTCCCCACCAGAGAGCGGGCGAGGGTGAGTGCCATCCGCGCGTTCGATCCGGTCGAGGTCGGCACCAGGATCCGGCGGAGTGGGGCGTCTCCTCCCAGGGGAAGACCCGCTGGGGGAAGAGCGTCATTGGGCTGAATCTCACCGGGTCGGTCCTCGGGGGGCGCACTCCCGATCCCGAGGTCGAGCACAACGGTCTCGCACGACGCCGCTCGAAACACCCGCCGGACCGGCCCCTCCGCATCGAGCGGTCTCGGGAGAAGCAGCAGTTGGGGGCCTTTCGCTTCGATGATGGCGAGCGCGGCGTCGGCAAAGTTCTCGGCGGGAACAGAGCAGAGGGAAATCTTGAGCGGCTCGCGTCCATCGAGGGGGGGATGAGGGAAGGCGCGGCGGAGCGAATTGAGGAGTTCCTTGAGGTCTTCGGTGCACGGCTCTTGCCGATCGGCGGCGTGAATATTGTCGCAGTCGAAATCTTTGCCATCGGCGGATGGGCGGACGACGATCAAGGAGTTCCCCCGTGCACGAGCGAACCGCACCGCCCAGGGGAGGAACTCAGCTGTCTCCGATTCGCGCAGGATGACGAGGACTGACATGGCGCGACGATAGATTGCGCCGGTTTCTCCGACAACCCCGCCCGCCGAAAGGGGTGCGCTCGGGAGGGAGCTCCCTGCGATCTCGATTTCCCAATGTGGCTCTGGCCGCCCCCACAGCCTCCTCTCCGAGCAGCCTGCGGGCCCCACCTTTCCCTCTCGTGACCTGATCCTGACCGCCCTATGAGAGCATTTACAGAATCGGCCGCGGTACCGGGTGGATTCGGCCGAGAACTGAAGAGTGGACTGCCCCCGTCGTGGGGAGGTCGAAACCTCGGGTGACAACAGAGTGGGAGAGGAACGCGGCGTGCTCGAAGAGGCGGGATTGGCAGGAACACGAACCAGAGCACCCTCCCGATCCTCGATGGTCTTTGCTGTCCTCCGGCTCGCCGGCTGCTGGGTGATGTTTTGTTCGGGCTCAGTGGTGGTCCACGCACAGTCGACCTACCTCAACTACTGGCCCGAGTGGCAACCCGAGCAGCAGATCGCCCTCGATCCTTCCGAGCTCAGCTCCACGAACGACAATCAGACCCCTCTCGACCAGGGCCGCGGCGTTCCGCTCGGCCCAGATTCTGGAATCGATGCTGACGGTCGCATTCCGAGCGTCGACCTGCCCACGGATCTTGCCCACCCGAACCGCTGGCGCTACATCCCCGAAGGACTCATCCCGCCGGGTAACATCTTAGATCGGTTTCTCGATACGACCTTCATCACCCCGATCCTCTTCTTCGAAGGCGACGTCGGAACCGGCGGCGGCCTGCAGATCGCCGACATCGACTTTGCCGCATCGCGGCGGCAGATGTACGGCGGCCTCACGCTCTCCTATACCACTGAGGGACAGCAGCAGTACCGGGCGACTTGGCGCCGTTGGTACAACCAGCGCGAGCTGCCCTCGGGAGGCATCATCCAGGAGGAGCGGAGTTGGATCGGAGCGAGCGCCGGATTCACGCGCACTCTCACCCGTCGCTTCTACGGGCGTGGCCCGAACACCAAGGAGAGCGCCGAGTCGACGTACTCCGAATCGTTGAGCAGTGCGACCTTCGAACAACAGCTCACGTTCCCCCACCCGGGGGACGATCTCGTGCTGAGCTGGGGGACCACTGCGGAGCGGCGCAACCTTGGCGATGGTCAAGTCACGGGGATCCCCGACACTCGCGACGCCTTCAGTGGCGACTTCGAAGCCGGCGATTCGATCGACTCCCTTTGGCTCACCAGCGGGGTGCGCTTCGACACGCGAGACAGCCAACACCTCCCCTACCGTGGGGGATCCATCGGTCTCTCGAGCCATTGGTCTCCGCTTCAAACCGGCGATCAAAGTGGCGCAATCTTCTCGCTCCAAGGTTCCTATGTGCAGCCGGTCTGGCCCCTCTTCCACAACGGAGGAAGTCTCGACGAAGAGCACCCCCCGATCGACACCCTGGCACTCGGATTCTGGGTCTCCGACTCTGCGGGCAACCTCCCCTTCTGGGCTCTCCCGAACCTCGGCGGCAACTACAGCCTGCGCGGATACGGCCCCGATCGCTTCATCGATGACTCCGCCTACCACATGACCGCCGAGTATCGATTCTGGGTGCTCTCGCGTGGATTCGAAATCGTGCCGAGCGGCCGCATCGAACGGCTCGGACTCGCGCTCTTCGCCGAAGGAGGAAACGTCGCCGAGTCGGCGGATCACCTCCTCGAAGAGTCTCCCCACTGGAGCACGGGAATCGGACTCCGCATGACCTTTGAGCGGCAAGCACTCTTCCGCGCAGACGTCGGCTTCTCGGAAGAGGGCGTGAACTTGGCTGTCAGCTTTGGCCTGAGTTTCTAGCAACCCACCAGAGGAGTGCTTTCCGGGCCGCACCGAGCGCTTCCGAGCGCTTCCATGACCATCTCCGCCGACCCGTTCCCCCCACCCCCCGACTCGGCTAGTCTGGTCCGATCCCTCACTGGAAAGGTCCGGCCATGACACTCGACCGACGCTCCTTCATCGGCGTGTCCGCGACGACCGCCGCCGCACTCGCGATGAATCCGCTTCGACTGCTCGCCCAGCAGTCCGCGCCCTCGAATTTCACTGAGATCCGCAAGAGCGTCGGAACCTTCGTCGGCCAAGGGGGCACGATCGGGTGGTACCTCGGCAAGGGCGGCGCCGTCGTCATCGACAGTCAGTTTCCTCGCACCGCCGAGCCTTGCTTGAAGGGGCTGAAGGAGCGCTCGACAAGCGGCCTGTCGATGCTGATCAACACGCACCACCACGGCGATCACACCGGCGGTAACGCGGTGTTCAAAAGCGCCGTGAAGAAGATCGTCGCCCACGAGAACGTCCCCATTCTCCAGAAGAAGCAAGCGACCGAGGGCGGCAAGGAAGCGGGACAGGTCTACGCCGATACAACGTTTGCGAAGACTTGGAGGGAGAAGCTCGACGGGGAGACGGTCGCCGCCAAGTACTACGGCCCCGCGCACACCGGCGGAGATGCGGTCATCCACTTCGAGAACGCAAACGTCGCGCACACCGGCGACTTGGTCTTCAACCGAATACATCCCTTCATCGACTTCCCCGGAGGCGGAACGATCCTCGGTTGGATCGATGTCCTCCAGGATGTGCACGATGACCTCGACAAAGACACCGTCGTGATCTTCGGCCACGGCAGTCCAAAGCAGGGGATCACCGGCACCCGCAAGGACGTGCTCGTGATGCGCGACTACTTCCAAACCGTCGTCCAGCACATCGAGAAGGGGAAGAAGAAGGGCGCGACCAAGGAAGAGATCCTGGCGTCGACTCTGGGCGGCTTCGAAGACTACACGGGGAACGCGCGGATGAGCATCGCGGTGACGATCGAGCGTACCTACGAGGACTTGGAGCGGGGCGGGGTCAAGAAGAGCCCGAAGCCGAAGGGCTAGGAGGCACTCTCTCTCGCTCACGAAGACAACCCGTCCCCTCTCCCACAGCGACCCCCCGTCGCTGGAAACGGATCGCGCCATGAGTGACGCGCCGGAAAACTCGAAGCCGTTCACATCTTTCGAGTTCACGAAGCACTACTCCACGATGCTCGCTGAGCTCATTCCCGATGCGGCGATCCAGGTCGCTGGCAAGCTGAGCCTCAAGGCGACGACCGACGACGACCGCGAGATCGAGATCTCCCTCGACAACGCGTTTCGTGACTACGAAATCTCCCCCGAGTTCGATGTCGTCTTCGATGCCTACGCGCAGGCGTTCCTCGGGAGCGTGTATCCAGAGGACGAGTTCAAGGTCGAACTCCACTGCCTCGTGCCGGTGATCCGGGGGCCTCAGTTCATCGCCGGGCTCAGAGAGAAGCTTGGGCTTTCCGAGGGCGAAACGGACGAGACGCTCCCCGCACACGAGCCAGTCAACGAGCACCTCTCCCTCTTCTACGTTCACGACAGCGCCGACGCGGTCGATTACCTCACGCAGCAAGAACTCGACTCGACGGGAGCTCCGCCGGAGCGGTTGCGAAAGGTCGCGGTGGAGAACTTGCACGCGATCCTCCCGGAGATCCAACTCCACGGGACCGACGGCGTGGTCATGCTCGTCGCGGGAGGGAACTACGAAGCGAGCCTCATCCTGTACAACTCGCTCTGGGATGACGACACCCTGCCGATCGAGGAAACCCCGATCATCGGCGTCCCGAACCGTGACGTACTGATCGTGACGGGAAACACGCAGCCGGAGCGCATCGAGCAGACGCGCGCCTTCGTCGAGGACTCCTTCGCGAGCGGCGATCATCCGATCTCGAAGGAGTTGTTCATCCGGGTGGCTGGCGGCTGGCAGCGGTACGAGGGATGATGCCAAGGACCTGCGACCTCGGTCGCGGGCCCGCGCGCTGATCAGCGTCTTCGAGACTTACTCGCTCTTGCCCGCATAGGGCTCCACCGCCGCGATTTGCTTCGCGAAAACTGTCGCGTCGGTCGTCGGCAACTGACACACGCGGTCCTCGCAAACGTACGCGGTCACCTTCCCCCCCTGACAGACCTTGCCCCCGATCAGAGGGATCCGCTTCGCCATCGCCTCTAGATCCTCTCCTTCGGTGACGACCACCAAGAGGTGGTTCGGAAGGTAGGTCTGGCGTAGCACCGCGAGGAACGGTTCGAGGTTCGCCGCGTCATTCGGGCGGACAATAATGATCTGTTTCACCTTGTCGATCGAAGCGTCGAGCGCAGAAGCGAGAGCGGGCATTCCGCGGCCTCCGGCGAGGACCACCGAGAACGCCTCGAACACTTTCAGAGCGCTCAAGCGATAGGCGTCCTTCGTGGTCAGCTCATGGAGTCTGAGAAGATTTCGGGCGGCGAAGGAGTTCCCCGCGGGCACAGCCCCGTCGTACCCTGGCTTCTGACGCACCAAGAGCCCTTGTTCGCGATCGCTCGCCATGAAGTAGCCCCCCGCCGCTGGATCCCAGAAGTGCGCGTCGAGGGCGTTCTGCAATTGGATGGCAAAGTCGAGCCACGCGACGTCTTGGGTCGACTCGAAGAGATCGAGCACTCCGTGGATCAGGAACGCGTAGTCGTTCAGCACTCCCCGATGCGAAGTGAGACCCAGACGAGACGTACGCTTGAGAGCTCCGCCTTGCCACATCTTCTGCTTGATAAAGGTCGCCGCACGTCGTGCTGCCTCGGTGAAACGCGCGTCGTCGAGAATCAGGCCTCCGCGCGCCATCGCGGAAATCATCAGTCCGTTCCAACCCACGAGCACCTTGTCGTCGAGAATCGGTTTCGGGCGGGTCTCCCGGATTGCGTAGAGCTTCTGGTACGCCCCCGTGAGCGTGGCGACGAGCTCTTCAACTGGAATGCCCAGTTTCTCCGCAGTGACATCTCGGTGTTGCGCAGCGCGCAGGATGTTCCGTCCCTCGAAGTTTCCGCTCGGGGTCACCGGGTGGTGCGCGAGGAAAACGCGGAACTCTTCCCGCTCGAGGATGGCCCCCACCTCGTCGGGGGTCCACGTGAAGAACCACCCCTCTTCCGAGTGTCCGGCGGGGTTCTTGCTATCGGCATCGGTCGCCGAGTAGAAGCCGCCAGCCGGTGCGGTCATCTCGCGCAGAACGTACTCGAGCACCTCGCGCGCGATCCGTGCAGCCTTCGGATGACCGGTGACTTGGTATGCGTCGAGATACACGTTCACGAGCTGCGCATTGTCGTAGAGCATCTTTTCGAAGTGCGGAGTGAGCCAGATCGCATCGACGGTGTAGCGATGAAAACCGGAGCCGACGTGATCGTAGATGCCACCGTCCGCCATCTTGTCGAGGGTGTGGGTGACCACGTGGAGAGACTGCGGGTCACCGGTGCGGCGATGGTGGCGCAAGAGCAGATCGAGGGTCACCGGCCGCGGAAACTTCGGTTGGCCTCCGAAGCCTCCGTTCTTCTCATCGAACGTGCCGTGGAGTCCCTGGATCGCCGTCGCGATCGCCTCCGCCCCCGGCACCCCCGCAGGAGGTGGGGGCGCTGACATCTGTTGGATGCGCTGGGTGATCTGCTTCGCCGATTCCGCCACGCGCTCGGGATTCTCGCGATAGACGCGCTCGAGCTCTTTGAGAATCGTGAAGAAGCCCTGCCGCGCTCCCCGCGCTCCATCGAAGGGGGGAAAGTAGGTCCCGCCGAAGAACGGTTTGCGGTCCGGGGTCATGACCACCGTCATCGGCCAGCCGCCGCGCTTCGTCAGCACGCGCACCGCGTCCATGTAGATCGCATCGACATCGGGGCGTCGCTCCCGATCGACCTTGATCGCGACAAAGTGTTCATTGATGTACTGCGCAATCTGCAGATTCTCGAACGACTCTTCTTCCATGACGTGGCACCAGTGGCACGTGGTGTAACCGACACTCATCAACACCGGTCGGCCGAGCGCGCGCGCAATCTCGAACGCTTCGTCTCCCCACGGATGCCAGTCGACCGGGTTGTGGGCGTGTTGCAGGAGGTAGGGACTGTTTTCGAGGATCAGTCGGTTCGTGTAGAGCGGCTTCCCTTGGGCGTCGAGATGACTCGTGCGCGCCTTGTACTCGGACCCCTTCGCTTCAAATGCATCGCTCAGGGTCGTCGCAAGCTCGTCGGAGTAGGGCACTCCGCCCGGAGCCCGATCCTCCCCGCGCGCGACGGAAGAGACGCAGAAGGTCGAAAGGAAGAGGAAGAGTGAGAGAGTGATGGTGAGCAGAATCGCAAACGGGGAGCTCACTCCGGTCGTGTGAGAGGTGGTTCCGAGCTGGTGGCGCATCGTCGTCCTTCCATGGAGTCGACGACCAGGATAGCACGGGGCTCTACATCAGCGTGAGAAGCGGATGAGGTCCGCGAACTTCACCGAGAAGTCTTCATTGAGCTCACGCGAGCTCCCCGGAGAGGGCGCTTTACCAAAGCCTCGGGTCCTCTATCATGCAGGCTGTATGCACCTGACTGCGCCCCCCGTGCTGTTTCTGGACTACGGAAGGAAGACGATGTCTCGACCTGTCTTCTCGACGCCGGTGCTCGCAAAACCGGTGCTCGCAAAACCGGTGCTCGCAATACTGGTGCTCGCAATACTGGCGCTCTCAGCCCCGTGTTTCGGGCACGGAACCGTGATCTTCCCCGTGAGTCGCGTGTTCAACGTCTATCAGGCGAACCCCGACAATCCGAGCTTTCCACTCGCGGCGGCCGCAGTGGCGATCGATGGCACGACGTCGTACTACACGTGGAACGAGCTCTCTCGAAACATCTCAAGCGCGGTGATCGCGGGTCTCCCACCGGGGTTCGATTACTCGCCGTGGGTTCCCGATGGACAACTCGCGAGCGGCGGGCGGGTCGATCCCATATCGACGGAGTATCCGCGCACGTATGCAGGGCTCGATCAGGTGAGCGCCGAATGGCCCGCAACTGCGCTCGACGCGGGGACCACCATCACCGTCGATTTTCACGCGACGGCGCCGCACGATCCGAGCGTGTGGGACGTGTGGATGACGACGAACGCCTGGAGCGCCGATCAGCCGCTCGTCTGGGGGCAGATGGAGTACCTCGGCCGGCCGAGCCCGGTCCTCGGTGCAAGCCACTACACCTTTGATCTCACGATTCCCGCCGATCGCCAAGGGCGCCATGTGCTCTGGGTCGCGTGGCATCGGGACGACCCGGTCGGCGAGGTGTTCTTCTCGACTTCCGACCTGCTGATCAGCGGGGTGGTCCATCCGCCGAACGAGTTCATCCGCGGCGATACGACTCAGGACGGCGCGGTGAACATCGCCGATCCGATCGCGAGCCTTGCGGTCCTGTTCACCGGAGTCCCGAACGATTGCGCCGACTCGATCGACGCAAACGACGACGGCAACCTCGACATCTCTGACCCGGTCTACACGCTCGCGTTCCTCTTCTCGGGGCAGGCACTGCCGCCCTTGCCGTATCCGTTGTGCGGAGACGATGGCTCGGGGGATGGAATCGGGTGTGATGCGTTTGTGGGATGCCCGTAGGCAGCTCAATCTAAGCCTTCACAACCCGCGCGCGCACGGTTCTTCCCGACGCGGTTCTTCCCGACGCGGGCCGTGCACCGTACGCATTGCGAGTGTCGATGACCAGAGGCACATGCTCTCCCACCAGATCCCAATCGATCGCGCTGTGGTCGGTGACTACGATGGCGCAATCAAACTCTTTGAGCGCCTCCGCGGTGAGCGGGACCGATTCGAGGTCCAGGTCGTAGCGGCGCATGCGGGGGAAGCGTGGCACCCAAGGGTCGTGGTATGACACTTCCGCCTTCTCGTCGAGGAGGCGCGCGATGATCTCCGCCGCCGGCGTCTCGCGGGTGTCATCGACATTCGGCTTGTAGGCGACTCCGAGAACGAGCACGCGAGCACCCTCGAGCACCTTTCCCTCGTCCCCGAGCGCCGTCTGCACTCGACACACCACGTGCTTCGGCATCGCGGTGTTGATCTCCCCCGCGAGTTCGATGAACAGCGTCGGGAAACCCACCCGCTTCGCTGCCCAGGTCAGATAGAAGGGGTCGATCGGAATACAGTGGCCGCCGAGCCCGGGACCCGGGCGGAACTCTTGGAATCCGTACGGCTTCGTGGCCGCCGCTTCGATCACTTCCCAGACGTCGATATCCATCTTCTCGAGGATCAGCTTCAGCTCGTTGACAAGTGCGATGTTCACCGCTCGGTAGACGTTTTCGAGGAGCTTCGCCGCCTCGGCGACTTCGGCAGAACGCACCGGTTGAACGGCGGTGTAGGCGATCCGGTAGAGATCCGCCGCGAGCTCGCCGCTCACCAAATCGAGCCCTCCGACGAGCTTCGGCACGTCGACCGTCCGCGGCTCGACCCGACCCGGATCCTCGCGCTCAGGGCTGAACGCAAGAAACACATCCCGCCCGATCACCCACCCCGCGTTCGAAAAGATCGGCGCGAGCACTTCGCGCGTGGTTCCGGGGTACGAAGTCGATTCGAGAACGACCAGAGCGCCCGGTTGAAGATGCTTCGCGACTGCGCGCGCGCTCGCCTCGACGTAGGAGAGATCCGGCTCTCGGTGCTCCCCGAGGGGAGTCGGCACGCAGATGAGCACCGCGTCCGCTTCCGCGAACCGCGCCGGGTCAGTGGTGCCGACGAAGTTTTCCGACTTTGCGAAACTCTGCCACTCGGTCTCAGGAATATGTCGGAGATAGCTCTCCCCGCGCGCCAGGCAGGCGATCTTCTCGGGATCGATATCGAACCCGATCACCCGCTGACCTGCGGCGAGGAACGCGGCCGCGACCGGCAATCCCACGTAACCAAGTCCGACCACCGCGATGGTGCTTCCTCGGCCCTGAATACGCTCTCGGGGTTTCGGGGCGACTGCGTCAGGCATCGGTTCTCCTCTGGAACTGGATCGACGGCGAGGAGGATACCCGCTCGGCATCGCGCGAGGTCAGCGGAACGACGGAATTGACCCGCCCGCGCTGCGCGGGGGCCTCCCCCCCCCGGCGGTCGATCTGGGCCACCCATCGTAGACTTCACCAAGACCATTGGTTCTAGGAGGCCGCAGACCGCCCCACCTCGGTTCAAGTCACTTTGCGGTCGGGATTCTCTGAGGAGGCCCTCTCTTGCTGCGCATGAACAAACTGCCCAAGCCGAGACTGCAGATGACGATGATCTCGATGTTCGTCGTCGTCGGCTCATTGGGCCTGATCGTCTTCTTTGCCCTCTCTCTCGCCAAACTGGGCAAGCTCCTCGGCTCCGTTCCCGAAGCGCGAGTGCTCCTCGAGCAGGCACAATTGGGGCTGCTCACCGAGCTCTGGATCGCGCTCGCATTGATGGTGCCGGTCCTGGTCATGGTCGGGATGTTCGTCACCTTTCGTGTCGCGGGCCCACTCGTCGCACTCGAACGGTATCTCACGCAACTCGCGGAGGGCGAAGATCCAGGAGAATGCCACTTCCGGCGTGGCGATGAGCTGCGTGAACTCAGCGAACTCGCCACACGCGTCGGAGATCGCATGCGCGAGCTGTCGCAGAAAGCGACTCTCACTCCGATCCCGATTCCTGAGCTCCCCATTGCAGATCGCGAGGAGGAACTCACTCCATGAGAGTGCGGACCAGTGAACGGGGTTTTTCCTCGCTCGAGATGATGATCTCGATCCTCCTCTTCATGTCTCTCTTCGCAGCGATGGGGACGAGTGCGAGCTCTGTGAACTTGCAGCTGCAAGAGTCGAACCGTACGAGCCAGTCGGGAGAGACCGCCCGCATCGCCCTGGATCACATCGTGCGCGAGCTGCGCGGAGGTGCCCGAGGCACGGCGACGCCGGCAACCCCGGCGCCGTCGAGCTCGATCACCTACCGCGTTGTCGAGGGATGGACCAACGGAGCTCAGGCATTGTCCGCCCCAAAGACTCTCGCGCTCGTAGGGACCACCCTGCAACTTGATGGGGTCACGCTGGTCGATGGCGTCGACGTGCTCGAGATCAGTCGCGTCGGGAACTTGGTCACGATCCGGGTGACCGCCGAAGTGCCTCTCAACGAACAAAGTGTCGTCTCGACCGAGTGGGTGGCTCATGTCGCGAACTAGTATCAATTCCGCGCCTTCGCGCAGCAACTCCGCGCCTTCGCACGAGGCAGGGTTCACCCTGATCGAACTGGTGATGACGCTCGCGGTCCTCGCCGTCGGAATGCTGGCGCTCGCGATGGTTCTCGTTTCTTCGACCCGACAGACGATCGACTCTCGCGAGTCGAATCTGATCTCGATCTCGATCTCGAACGCGATCGAGAACATCCGAGCCGTCGCCTTTGCGGATGTCGCTACGACCTTCGGAACCGGGGGCACCAGCCAGTTTTGGTGCACGGAAACCGGCGAGCTCTCGTTCGTGAACCCGGGCGACGCGCCCGTTTCTGGAACCATCACGATCTATGCGACCGAGGACTCGATTCCAGCCACATTCGCCGGCATGAACGGCGGCTACGACCTCGACGAGGATGGCACGATCGAATCGACTCCGACCGCCGACTACCAGCTCCTTCCGATCCGTCTCGCGCTGACGTCCACGCTGAACGGCGCAGCAACGGTCGTTTCGGTCGACTATGTCGCCCGCGACCTCGCCGATTGAACGGGCGCAATCCGAGGGTAGCGTCCGTTCAAAAGTAGTGCTCTCATCTCCTCCCCACGTCACTGCCCCGCAGTACCGATAAGAGGAGACCCATGGCCCCTTCCAACTCGACTCCGTCAGACCTCTATCCCTCCCTCACCTACGGCGACGCTCCCGCCGCGATCGAATGGCTCTGTCGTGCCTTCGGGTTCACGCAACGACTCGTGGTGCCGGGCCCGGCGGGAACCATCATGCACTCTGAGCTGAGTCTCGGCGGGGCCGTGGTGATGGTGAACTCGTCCCGACCTGAAGCGGGTCGCGTCGCGCCTCCAACCGATGGCCCGGTGCACGGCGCGCTGTCTATCTTCGTCGCTGATCCCGACGCCCACTACGCGCGAGCGCGCGCGGCCGATGCGAAGATCACGCAAGAGCTCAAAGATGAGGAGTACGGGGCGCGCGGTTACATGGCCACGGATCCCGGCGGGCACCAGTGGTACTTCGCGAACTATCGCCCCGGTCGGTGGTGGGGTGGGGAGAGTGACTTGTCGGGGGCTTGAGCCGGCCTCCTTCAACAACCGCCGGAACTGCAGTTGATCCCATCCGACGTCGGATCGCTCCCGCAAGTCAGACCCGGCGCCATCGGCGGCGCCCCGCCCCCGAAAATGTAGCCGAGCTCGCTGATGACATCGCCGAGATCGAGCACGCCGTCATCCGAGAAGTCGCATGCGTCGGGGCAATCTGGAGTGGCTCCCCCTCCAAAGAGATGGACGAGCAGACTGATCG
Organism: uncultured bacterium; assembly: GCA_937876125.1. Taxonomy (GTDB): domain Bacteria; phylum Planctomycetota; class UBA8108; order UBA1146; family UBA1146; genus JAFMMO01. Next base: position 3,872 of record CALEHF010000160.1, on the reverse strand, counting down.
CATCAGAGATGTTCAAGGTGGCATCGACGTTACAATCACCGCGACGGAAATCGCCTGGTGCACTGCCGATCACCGCCTCGACCGCCCGCACGATCAGATCGCGACCCGCCGCATTCGCCGCGAGGAAGGTCGTATCCTCGTAGGGGAGGAACACGCGCCGGGCGGGGGGGAAGTACCCCGAAAGTAGCGGCGCACCCGCCTCTGCGAAAAGAATCGTTCCTTCGGTCGCCACCCCCACCCGAGTCGCCAGCAGCTCGACACCCACTCCAAAGGGCGCGAAGCCGACACTCAACGATGCGCTCCCCGCGACGGCCAAAGAGCCGGCAGCGAGACCTTGGGTCAACGGATGGTTCGCATCCACGATATCGATGGCGCTCTGTCCGCCGACCACCGTACCGCCGCTGGAGAGCGGTTCCCGGGCCGCGGAGAGCATCGCGGTTTCCCAGAAAATGAGCGGGACTAGGGCAGTGCGAAACTCACCCCCCACGTTCGAGGAGAGCACGCTCGAGCTCACGATCACGACGTCGTATCCGGCGGCGAGGGCTGTGGCGTTCGGGCGATTGGACGGCTCATCGTCGAAGTGATCGACCACGTAACCTGCGCTCTCGAGGTGATCCCCGATCGCAATGTCACTCGCACTCGGCGGGATCGATCCGCCGAGGAGCGCAACGAACTTCAGATCACCGACCCGCACGAAGTTTCCCTTCTCGGCAATCTGCACTCCCGCCGATCCGGTGACGGTCAAGCGCACGTTGTAGGTGCCGTCGATGGTGTAGAGGTGGGTCGGAGCCGGGCCACTCCCGGTCGTGCCATCTCCGAAGTCCCAGCTCCACGCGGTCGCACCGGGGACATCCGAGGCGTCTTGGAACGAGACGAACAGTGGGCCCGGGCCTTGCACGTTGGTCGCGGTGAAATCGGCGAAACCGACGTAGCGCACACGCAGGATGTTCGCGCCCAGGTCGGTGGGGCCGGTGAAGTCGAGGTCCTTGTAGAAGTCGCTGAAGTAGAGTCCATCCGGTCCCGCCGCGAGTGCCACGACTGTCGCCTTCCCCGTGCCGACGTAGGTGACGAAGTCGAGCGGGCCCAGAGCGAGATTCCCGGCAGCATCGAGCACGTAGCGACGGATCCGTTTTCCGCGCGTCTGGGGGCCGGTCGCCCAGGTCGAACCCGATTCGGCGACGTAGGCGTGGCCTTGCACCGCGCTCGGGAATCCGCTCCCCGAAAAGGTCTGGGGCTCGACGAACGCGATGTTGGTCGGGCCGGTGGCGGGGGCCCAGTTGTAGAGCGCGAAGTTCTGCATGCTGGCGTCGCTCCCCGACCACAGGTAGTTCCGCCCGAACACCAGCTGCGAGAAGCGATCGACCGACGGACCGTTCTCGACGATGTAGTGCATTCCATCCGCCGCGCGCCACCCCCCCCCGAACGGGTTGCGTACACCGTAGGCGTAGACGTGATCGTGGGCAGTGATCCCGTTCCCCGCCTCGTAGAACGGGTTGGTGACGACCGGCGAGCCGTCGGTCTCGATGCGCAGGATCTTTCCCCGATAGCTCGCGAGGTTCTGAGCGGTCGAGGCGTCGAACCCGTCGCCGTTGTGGACGTACAATTTGCCATCGGGGCCGAAGGAAAGGTTCGAGATCTGGTGCGACTGCCCTTGGGTCTCCCCGGGCATGTCGAGGATTGTCGTCATCGTCTGCGCGGTGACCCCGCCATCGATGCTCGTGAAACGCACCACTTTCGGGTAGTGCGGCCCGCCGGCGTCGTAGAGCATTGCGGCGAAGACATCTCCGGTCGCCGGATCGATCGCGAGGCCGGTCACTCCCTGCTCACCCGATCCGGGAAACGCTCCCGTGCGCGTAAAGTTGATCAAGCTGCCGGCGTACTCGGAGACCGTGCCGTCATTCGTCACCGAGCGGATGTTTCCGTAGAGCTCGCTGACGTAGTAGAGAACGCCCCCCGGCGCGGTTCCAGGGTTGGGAACGAACGCGATGTTCACCGGCAATCGGAATCCGCTCGCGACGATTTCGACCTTGTAGCCGGGCTCATTCACGATCCACGGAACCGGCACCCCGCGCGCGAGCGCGGTGAAATCGGGAGAAGTCTGTCCCGCCGTCGCGACGTACGTCGCACCGTTCTCACTGACCCAGAAGCTCGAGTCGGTCCCCACCGTCGCGGCCGCCGCGGGAAGATACACCGTGTGGCTGTCCCCCTCGTGATCGACGAAGGTGAGCTCGCTCGCGGGGAGCGCCACCCCGACAGCGAGGGTACCGGCGGAGATGCGCACCCACACGGGGGCGTGATCGGGAAGAAGCGGTGCGTCAAAGTGCTCGTTCGTTACGCCATCGAGACCGCGGATCGCGAACAGGAACGATCCGTTCCCTTGCTCGACCGTCAGGCTCGGCTGAACTGTGGAAGTGGGGAGCACGATGGGGACTCCGGAGTCATCCACCCAGGTCGGAGTGGGGGTCTCGAGGACGTCATCGACTTCGAGCGGAAAGAGCTGCGTCGCCGCCGCGGTCGAGAACGCGCGCTCGGCGAAGATGCTCCATTCGGTCGCCGCATCGCCACTGTCATCGCGATGGCGCACCCGCAGCAGGTAGTCGGCCGCGGGAAAGAGCTCGGTGCGACCGGTGTGGGCGCCGACGAAAGATCCGTCGCCGAAGTGCGCGTGGATCTTCTCGGGACCCGTGACGCAGACCCCCGTCCACGCGAGAGCTCCCGCGGGCACGGTGCGGATCTCCCAGGTCGAGCAGAAGTGCCCATCGCCCGGGTTGGGGTCGGAGAAGGGCGCGGTCTCCATGTGCACGTCCGCCGCGTTCAGAATCTGTCCCACGGTCCCCGGCTCGGTGATGGTGGGGAGATCGGGGGAGACGTTCTGGGCGTGGGTGGGTGCGGCGAACCAGATGAGTGCGACGACGGCGAGCAGGACGGGCTGCCCTCTGACAAGACAGATCATGCTCCTACCCCCCTGACTGAAACGGAATGGCTTCGACTGGAACGTGGTTTTGAGCCCGCTCTGAGCTTTCGAAGAAAGCTGGGCCTTCGAAGAGCAGATGGGCCTTCGAGAAGTAGATCCGCTCACAGTTCGCATCGATAGTGGCAATTGAGGGAAGACCGCCCCTCAACACTCGATCACATTCACCGCGAGCCCGCCGCGGCTCGTCTCTTTGTACTTCTTCTTCATGTCTGCGCCCGTGCGGCGCATCGTTGCGATCACCTTGTCGAGACTGACCGAATGCTTGCCGTCTCCGCGGAGCGCCATACGGCTCGCGTTGATCGCTTTCACCGCACCCATCGCATTCCGCTCGATGCAGGGGATCTGCACCAACCCGCCGATGGGATCGCAGGTCAGCCCGAGGTTGTGCTCCATGCCGATCTCCGCCGCGTTCTCGACCTGCTCTGGCGTACCACCGAGCGCCTCGGTCAACCCCGCCGCCGCCATCGAACATGCCACTCCGACTTCTCCTTGGCACCCGACTTCCGCGCCGGAGATCGACGCGTTCTCTTTGAACAAGACTCCCACCGCACCGGCGACCAACAGGAAGTCGCGCACTCCCGCGCCGCTCGCGGTCGGGCAGAAGCGTTCGTAGTAGTGGAGGACCGCCGGGATGATCCCCGCCGCGCCGTTGGTTGGCGCGGTGACCACGCGTCCCCCCGCGGCGTTCTCCTCGTTCACCGCGAGCGCCCATAGATTCACCCAATCGAGGAGGACGAGAGGGTCGTCGGCGGTCGGCGTGTCGCGGGCCAGCAGCTCCGCGTGCAAGCTCGCCGCGCGACGGCGCACCTGCAATCCCCCCGGGAGGATCCCTTCGTGGCGAAGGCCGCGCGCGACGCAGCTTTTCATCGCGGCCCAGATGACATCGACTTGAGAGTGG
>CALEHF010000159.1 GCA_937876125.1 uncultured bacterium | reverse complement strand
GCATGTCACTCCCGACTCCCCCACGCCCCACGCTCCGTTCGACCTTGGTTCCGGCACTCGCCGTGATATTGCTCTTTGCGGCCGTGGCGACGATCGAGGGCTTCGTGCTTCTCGGTGAGAGCTGGCCGACGGGAAGTACCACCTACCGGGTGAACCCGAATTTCCCCGGCTCCGCGCCTGGAACTCCCGCTCAACAGATCGCCGCGGTCCGCTGCGGAGCCAATGGCTGGCGTCAACAGGGGCAGTCGAACATCAACCTCTCCTACCTCGGTACGACAGGGATCACGTCCATCAACGGCAACGACGGCGTCAACGCGGCCTATTTCTCCGCGAGCAATGGCGGCGGCGGAACACTCGCTGCGACATTCAACTTCTCGTTCGGGTCCAACTTGGCCGCGTTCGACATGGCGTTCTATCAGGTCAACGACTTCGGCCCCATCATCTGGAATGGTGTCGGTGACCCCCCGGCGAATCAGACCGACATGATTTCGGTGGCGACCCACGAGTTCGGGCACGCGATCGGAATCGACCATACTCCGGTCTCGGGGGCGACAATGTTCCCGAGCTACATGGACGGCACCGCGTTCGTCCGTACCTTGGTCGGGGACGACATCAATGCGGTTCAGGCGTTGTACGGCTTCAACGCGGGGATCAACGACAACCCGCAGATCAATGACGTCGATCCCCCCGAGGGGCCGACCGGTGGCGGAAACACCGTTACGCTCACGGGCGTGAACTTCACCTGGGAAGCGAACACGACGCTCCGGATCAACAATGTAATCATCAGCTCCGCCCTGTGGGACCTCGAAAACTGCGGCACGCTGGTGATCCACAACATGCCGTCCAACTCGCCCGGGCCCGTTTCGATCCGCATCGACAACGAACTCGGAACCGTGACCCTGAACAACGCCTACACGTACGGCGGACTGCCACCGACGATCACGGGTCTGAACCCCGCGTCCGGACCCATCGCCGGCGGCAACCAGGTCAGCGTGTCCGGCACGAACCTGGCGAGCGACGCCGCGGTCGTCTTCGGTGTGCAACTCGCGACCAACGTCATTCAGATCAGCGCGAACGAGTTGCTGGTCACGGTTCCCGCCGCCGCGAGCGCAGGCACCGTGAACGTCTCGGTCAGCCAAGCGGCGGGCAGCGATATCCTGAACGACGCCTACCTCTACACGACGAACATCTTGCGCCTCGAGGGAGGCAACGCGTCGATCGGATCGAGCGGATTCGTCTCGCGCGCGTTGGCGACCACCGATGTCGAGGTCTCTGGATTCTCCCTCGCGGTCGAGTTTGACGGCACGTTCCTCGACGTGGTCGACCTCACCGTCGAGGGGACCGATGCCGCTCTGGCCACGTTCTTCCAAGAGGGGATCAACGACTCGGGCGGGCCGCTCAACACCTACTGGACTGTCGGTGTGGTGATGAGTTTCGACAACACGGTGACGATCCCCCCGGGGAACGAACGGGCGATCATCGCGGCGACCTACGCCGTCGAGGCATTCGCTCCTCCCGGCGGATTGAGCGTTCTCGACCTCCTGGATGGCACGGGCTCCCCCGCCACCGAAAACATCTTTTCGCCCCCCTCGGGAGTGTCGATTTCGCCCCTCCTCATCGACGGACTGATCTCCTTCGTGGTCGGCGGATTCGTACGTGGAGATGCAAACCAAGACGGTTCCGTCGACGTCGCCGACGCAATTTCCATCCTCGGATTTCTCTTCTCGCAGGGTCCGGGGGTTTGCCTCGATGCGATGGACGGAAACGATAGCGGTGGGGTCGACATTGCGGACGCGATCTATGTCCTCGGCTATCTCTTCTCCCAGGGGCCGCCGCCGCCGGCGCCGTTCCCAGGCGAGGGCGCGGACCCGACACCGGACATTCTGGGGTGCACGTAGCGAGTCATTTTCGAGACGAGCGCACTTTTTCGATGAAAACTCAGCAGCCCGGCGCTCCGCGCCGGGCTGTTTTTTTGGGCCCACGACGGCTCTCTCCGGCTTTCCTGGAACCAAGAAACTCCTCCGGACCCCACGCGGGGATTGCGCAATGCGCCCCTCCACATCGTATTCTTGAGGTGTGGCCGGACTTACACTCGAAGGCTGCGGAGAAACTGCTTCCGAACCGAGAAGCTCGCCATGGGGCTCTGAGCTCAGGAACACGCCCCTCGGCCCGGCGTTTCGAGTGCCCCTTCTCTACCGCCACCTGAAACTAGAGGAATCAGATGAGACGACTCCATCGATGAGCACATCGAAGCCCTGGCCAGAAGAGTGGGTGCCACCCGTCGATCCTCTTCCCGAGATGCTGGCGGACGGTCGGGAGTACCACAACGTTCTCTTCCACGACGGTGATGTCACTCGACCCCGTGGCTGGCACCGAGAAAACGTCGCTCATCTCATCGAACTCTTGAGACCTCATCTTGGGGACGGCTCGATCGGGCTCGACTACGCGACCGGCACCGGCGGATCGGCGTTGCCGCTCCTCACCGCGTGCGAAGAGAGCGGGATCAACGTGACACTCGCGCTGACGGATGTCATGCCTTCGTGGTTTCTCACCGCCCATCGGATGCTCCACGAGCATGCGGGGACACACTTCTTCCTGCTCGATCTCAGAAGCCCGATGCCGCTCCTCGGCACCTTCGGAGAGAACCGATTCGACTTCATCGTTTCCGCGAGCACCATCCACTTGCTGCCGGAGAAGAAGCTCGAGGGAATCTTCCAAGAGCTGCATGGGATGCTGAAGCCAGGCGGGGTCCTGGTCTTCAACAGCGGAGACCTCGAGCACCCGAAACGCGCCGAGTCAAACGCCGCACTCCTCCACGATATCTACCGCGTGGCCCGCGACCTCCTCCACGAGGAGCCGCGTTACCAGTCCGCCCTCCTGGAACTCAAGGCCCGCGATCCCGAGCAACACGCGCGGGTGCTCAAGAACCACGCAGTGTTCCCCAAACCGTTCTCGTGCTGTCGCCTCGACGAGGCTGTGCGAAAGGCGGGGTTCGTGGAAGAGCTCAACGAAACCCTGGTGATCGACAAAGCGCGACAAGATGCTCTCGACTTCATCCAGGTCGAACGCCTGACGGGGATCGCAGGCGCGATCGCGGAGCGCAACGAACGTCGCGAGCTGATCGCTGAATTCATGGAGTTGGCATTCGCGGAGTTGGTGAGGCGCGGCGAGGCAGAGGCCGATCACATCCGCACCTTCTGGAACTTTGGGGTCTACCGGAAGAGCTCCTGAGCGGTCACTACTCGATCGCGTCCCGAATCCGCGATAAGAACCCTCCGACGTCCTCCTTCTCGAGCGGAGTCGCATCCGCTTCGATCACCTCTTTGCGATCGAGGAGCTCGTCGGGGATCTCGACTGCGAAGCGACTCTCGACCGTCTCGGTATCTTTCCCGAATCGACGTCGCCGCGCCGACCGGGTGAGCACCAGATGGTCCTGTGCGCGGGTGATCGCAACATAGAAGAGTCGACGCTCCTCTTCGAGCCCCGCGTCTCCACCCTCCGCGATCGCGCGGCGGTGGGGAATGAGATCCTCTTCGATCCCCACCAAGAATACGCTCTTGAACTCGAGCCCCTTCGCTCCGTGGAAGGTGAGAAGAGTGAGCACGTCTCCATCCTGATCCTCGTCGTCGTTCTTGCGATCGAGGGAGAGCCCCGAGATGAACTGATCCACTTTGCCGTGGCCGTTGCGCTCTTCGTATCGCTCGAGGGACTCGAACAGCATTTCGATGCCGCGGCGGCGGTGCTCGAGTTCGGAGAGATCGCCGCCGGCCATATCGCGGATCGCGAAGTCGTAGCCGACCCCTTCGAGCACTTGGCGCGCTGCGGCAGGGCCATCACTTTCAACCGCCAGCCGCGCCCCGGCGAGAGCGCGGAGGAGTCCATCCGCCCCTTCGCGGGCCGGAGCGGAGATACCTCCCACCTCATCGAGACGAGAGAGTCCGGCGAGGATCGAAACATCGTTCTTCCTGCACCAGTCGTCGAGCCGCCCGCGGCTCCCCTCCCCCCACCCGCGGCGCGGAGTATTCAAAATTCGCAGGGCGGCGATGTCATCTTCGGGGTGCACGAGGAGTCGCAGATAGGCGAGCGCATCGCGCACCTCACGGCGGTCGAAAAAGCTGCGACCCCCGATGATCGTGTAAGGGATCTCGAAGAAGCGCAGCTTTTCTTCGAACGGACGCGCTTGGATCGCGGAGCGAAGCAAGATGGCCTGGTCGGCGTACGCCACACCTAGTTGCTTCTGACCCCGGATCCGCGAGACCACTTCGGAGGCCTCGGCGACCTCGTCTTCGAAGGAGAGGAACGGAATCTTCTCGCCCGCCCCGCGCTCCGATCGGAGGCGCTTCGCGTGGCGCCTCGGATTGTTCGCGATGACGCCGTTCGCAGCGTCGAGGATCGTTCCGACCGAGCGGTAGTTGCGTTCGAGCGTCACGATCTTGGCGAGGGGGAAGTCGCGGCGGAAGGAGAGGATCTTCTCGACCTCTGCGCCGCGAAACGCATAGATCGATTGATCGTCATCTCCGACAACGCAGATGTTCTCCTTCTCGCCGGCGAGGAGTCGGGCGAAGTGATACTGCGCGGTGTTGGTGTCTTGGTACTCATCGACGAGTACATGCTGAAAGCGCCGATTCCACGTCGCCCGCGCCTCGTCATCCTCCTTGAGAAGTCGGACCGGGCGATAGATCAGGTCATCGAAGTCGACCGCGTTCAGCCCCTGCAAGCGCGCTTCGTAGTGGTAGTACGCGCGTGCGGCGAGAAAGTCCGAATCCTCGAGTTCCTCGGCCTCCTTCTCGGCGGCGAGCGGCGTGACGAAGCGCGCTTTCCAGCGCGAGATCGACTTTCGCACATCGTCGAGGCGCGTGGCCACGATCCCCGCGCCTCCCTGATCGCGCAAGATCTCCGAGAGAAGCGCGCGCGAATCGCCGTCGTCGTAGATCGGGAATCGCTTTCGGAAGCCGATCCGGGCGTGCTCCTCTCGCAAGATCGCGAGTCCGAGGGAGTGAAAGGTCGAGAGGTGCGGGGCGGGGTCGAGGTCGGGGTACATCTTCTCGAGACGCTCGCGCATCTCTTTCGCAGCCCGATTGGTGAACGTGATCCCCAAGATCTGGTCTCCCGGGACCCCTTGCATCATGAGGTGAGCGATCCGGTAGGTGATCACGCGCGTCTTGCCTGTGCCGGCCCCCGCGAGAACGAGGAGAGGCCCCTCGCCGGCGATGACGGCGGCGTGCTGTTCGGGGTTCAGAGGGGTGAGATCGAGGCGCATCGAGGCCTTCCGGTCGAGAGACAGCGCCTCCGGGGGGGCAGATCGGCCTCCCGGCAGGGGCGCGGATCCTACTGACAGGAACAGCCGCGAGCCACCCCCCGCGTTCGAGTCCTCTGCAACTCACCCGGAGAACCCCGCTTGAAGCGTTCCACCAGCTCCTCTCCATGTTCTCGGTGGACAGAGTCGCTCGGGCCCCTGACACTCTTCGGCTCGAGTCCCGCGCGCACCGCCCAAAGCTCGAACGAGGAGGAGTCACTATGAGACGTCGGACATTCTTGAAGAATGGCATGCTCGGGATCGGCGCCCTTGCGGGCCTTCCCGGGGCACGTGGAGCCTTTGCGGCTCCGGAACCGGCTGCGGCCGGGAGGGAGAACAGGGTGGGCGAACCGATCATCGTATCGACCTGGAGCCACGGCATGGCAGCGAACAACGCCGCTGCGAGGATTCTCCAGGTCAGCGGAGCCGGGATGACTGCCGTGGTCCGGGGGATCATGATCCCGGAGGCGGACCCCAAGGTGACGAGTGTCGGGCGCGGCGGATACCCGAACATCGATGGCGTGGTGGAACTCGATGCCGCGGTCATGAACGGCAACACGCTCGAGGTTGGCGCCGTCGCCGGGATGCAGGGAATCCTCCATCCGATCGCCGTCGCCGAGAAGGTCATGGATGAGAGTCCACACACCCTCCTCGTCGGGGCCGGAGCGAAGCAGTTCGCGCTCTCGAAGGGGTTCACGGAGACGAACCTGCTCACTGACGGAGCAAAGAAGGCGTGGGAAGCGCGTCGGGGGGGACTGAAGTACAAGCCCGCGGGAAGCGGCGCAGACCCCGACAACCACGACACGATCGGGAGCGTCTTGATGGATGCCTCTGGGAGCATCTTTGCGGGGTGCTCGACCAGCGGCGCGGCGTGGAAGCTGCCCGGTCGAGTGGGCGATTCTCCCATCGTCGGGCATGGCCTCTACTGCGATTCTGACGTCGGCGGCGTCGTCGCGACCGGCCTCGGCGAAGAGTTTGCGAAAATCTGCGGCTCGTTCGCTGTGATCGAGTTGATGCGCCAAGGGGTGGAGCCGACCGAAGCAATTCGACAGGTTCTCGAGCGCGCGGTGAAGCGCGATGGTCGGAACAAGGGGCGCCTGCTCGCGATGGTGGCTCTCCGGCGCGACGGCACCGTTGGTGCCGGATCGACGACTCCCGGGTTCCAGATCGCGGTCACGCGGGGCACGAAGCACGAGCTCACCGACATCGCTCCCTTGTACCCACCGAAGAAGAAGGACTAGCCCCCGATGCCCCGCGCGCTCCCCCCCCACCCGACGATGCTCGCTTGGCTCACCGCACTGGCACTCGCCACCGTCAGCTCATCCGCCGCCTCTTCGGTCGAGGCCGCGGACCCTCCCGCGCACGAGGCGCCAACGAGCATGGTGGTCGCAGCAGAGCCGTTCGCTGCGGCGGCGGGCGAGTTGATGCTCGAACGGGGGGGAAACGCGATCGATGCCGCCGTCGCGACCGGGTTCACGCTGGCGGTCACGTATCCGGTCGCGGGAAATCTCGGCGGAGGTGGGTTCATGGTCGCCCAGATTCGCGACTCGGAGGGAATCCAACGACGCTTCGCGCTCGATTTCCGCGAAACCGCGCCCGCGGCCGCGACCGCCGATCTGTACGTGCGCGCGCGGGCCGAGGGGCTTCTTGACGCGAGCACCTTCGGCGCGCTCTCCGCAGGGGTCCCCGGCTCGGTGGCGGGACTCTTGGAGGCGCTCCGCCGGTACGGCACGCTCCCGCGCGAAGTCGTCCTCGGTCCAGCGATCAGCCTCGCCCAGAGCGGCTTTCCGATGACCCGGCGCACCGCAGAGTTCCTCCGCACCCCCTCGATCCGCGAGCAGCTCGAGCGCGATCCGGGATCGAAGGCGCTCTTCTATCCCGACGGTGAGCCGATCGCCGAAGGGGCCAATTTTCGACAGCCGGACCTCGCAAAGACCCTGATGGGGATCGCCGAGTTCGGCCCCGATGCGTTCTACCGGGGTGAAATCGCCGCATTGACCGTCCTCGCGATGAAACGGGGGGGCGGAATCATCACGCTCGCCGACCTCGAGAACTACCGCCCGGTCATGAGGCTTCCGATGATCTTCCCATTTGCCGGGCACTCGATCATCACCATGCCCCCGCCGAGCTCGGGAGGGGTTTGCCTAAAGCAGATCCTCACCATGCTCGAACGCCATCCCCTCGCGGAGCTGGGCCACAACTCATCCGCTGCGCTCCACCTGATGGTCGAGGCGATGCGACGCTCTTTCGCCGATCGCAACGCGTTCCTCGGCGACCCCGACTTCGTGACCCTGCCCCTCGATCGGTTGCTCGATGCGAAGTACCTCGCGGCCCAGAGCGCCTCCATCAATCCCGCATTGGCGACCCCCAGTGACGCGCTCCCCGGGGGCTCTCTCCCCAGCGTCCAAGCTCCGCTCGAAAAGGAGGAGACCACCCACTACTCCGTGGTCGATGCGCACGGGAATGCCGTTTCGGTGACGACAACGTTGAATGGTGCGTTCGGGAGCAAGACTCTCGTCGTCGGCGCCGGCTACCTGCTCAACAACGAGATGGATGACTTCGCCGCCGAGCCGGGGAAAGCAAACCTGTACGGGCTGATTCAAGGGGACGCGAATGCCGTCGCGCCGGGGAAGCGCCCGCTCTCATCGATGACCCCGACGATCATCACCGACGGGAACGGAAACGTGCGCGCGGTGCTCGGCACGCCGGGGGGACCCACGATCATCACCAACGTCCTGCAGGTGATCCTCAACTTGCTGGTGTTCGGTCTCGAGCCTCAGGCGGCCGTGAACGCCCCGAAGGTCCACCATCAGCACCTGCCCGACCGGGTGCAGGTCGAGAAGGAGATCCCTGCCGACGTCAGGGAGGGGCTCGAGCGCCGCGGGCACGCCGTGGCGGAGCGCTCCTGGATCGGCGATTTCCAGCTAATCTACGTCGACCCAATCACCGGGGTGCGCAAGGGAGCGACGGATCCACGAGGGGGCGGGGCCGCCCTCGGTCATTGACATCGCCGGGGCATCTGCACCTCTGAGAGCAAGCTGGAGGCTCAACTTTCGCCTCCCGAAGTCACCTGGCCGCAACCACTTGAGCCCCAATCACGGCAGGTTGGTGTCCCCCAGACAGGTATGACCAAGAAATTTACGATCTTTGTTAACACGCACACTAGTCAGCCCGCTCGCGCCTTGTTAATATTCGACTCTCGAAAGAGGGGAACTATCTCAAGGACGTGATGTATGCGGTCTCGCCGCGCGGCCTTTCGGCCCGCCCGGCGTGAGGGAGCAAGACGCTCCCGACTCGACTGCGCCCCAGCTTCCGAGGATCTGTGCTCCGGGACCATCCCCCCGGATGAGAAGCGCAGCCTCGGTCTCTCGGTCGGCGATTCCCTCGCCCACAACACATGCGAACTCAAGGCGAGCTGCCCGTCACTCGCCCGGTTGGTTCGTGCCCGACTCGTTTCACTCTCTGCAGCCAACTTGGCGCTGCCGAGGTCGTGGTCGCGGTACGTCCACAGGTCGGGTCGCGTCTCGGCGCCTCGCCTCTACAACTCGGATACTTCTCTTTTCTCGTCCTAGACCCGTGGTGCGATCCACGAAGGAGGGTCCTGTGAACTTTTTGAAGCGCATGGCGCGAGCGGTCCCGATGGCCGTCGCGACCACTTGTCTGTTTCTCGGCTCCGTATCGGCTCAGCAGTCGCTGACCGTCGGGAGCGATTCCACCCTGGGACTCAGTCCCCGAACCCTACCGGTCACGATGACGAGTACCGCCCCCACGGAGGGATTCGTGCTCGCGATCGCGTTCGACAACTCGCTGGTCACGATCGACGATGTCTCCATCGCCGGCTCGGTGACCGCTTCGGTCGGAGCAGAGCTGGTCGTTTCGGAGATTCTTCCCAACCAGGGAGCGACGCTCGGAGTTGTTCTCGATGCCGGTGCCCCCTTCGACGCCCAGATGATCCCCGCGGGGGCCGACCAGCTGCTCGCGTCGATTACCGTGACGCCGATCACGATTGTGGCGCTCGCGACCGACGCAGCGCTCACGTTCGTCGACGGAACCCTGAACAGCCCGCCGCTCGATAACCTGCTCGTCCAAGGTGGACAGTCGGTGAGAGCAAGCAACGGGCTGGGGCTCAACAACGGAATCCTGACGCTGCTCCCGCCGCCGCCGGATGCCCTGCGCATCGAGTCGGCGAGCTTCCCCTCGAACTCTCAAGGGAACGTGCGGATCCTGATGTCGAACCAGAGCGGTCCGGTCCAGGGATATGTTCTCGCGATTACCCACAACAGTGCGGTACTCACCCTCGAGGCGATCACGCTCACAGGAACCGTTGCAGAAGTCGCGGGGGCCGAGTTGGTCGTCCCGCAGGTTCTTCCGAACGGAGCCGGCGGAACCCTCGGAGTCGTCCTCGACTTCCAGTCCCCCTTCGGCGGTCAAGTGATCGCCCCGGGAGCGCTCCAGCACGTTGCCAACTTCGTCTACTCCTGCAACGCTGAGATCATCGATCCCGCGCCCTCCACGACCACTGATCTCACCTTCGTCGACGGGGTGCTCAGCAACCCGCCGCTCGAGAACGTGATCGTCGTCGGCGGTCAGAGCCTCCACCCGGGGCTCGAGCACGGCACCTTCACTTGCCTCCCCATTCCGCCGCCGCCGGTCGAGAACACCGAGTTCGTCTGCGGTCCTGCAAATCTCCCGCTCACCGGCGACTCGACCATCGAGGGCGTCGCGGGCTCCGAAGTCGAGATCTGCTTCTACTACCAGGATGAAGACGACAACTTGCAGGGCTTTCAGATTGCGGCGTGCGTCGACTGTAATCTCACCATGACTGATTTTTCGCTCGGTACCTCGATCCTCGTCGACCTCCAAACCGAGTTCGTCAGCTTTGACATCGACAACGATCCGAACGACGGGGACGGTTGCGAGTTCGTCGCAGGTATCCTGCTCGACGCGCTGCCCCCGTTCGAAAACCAGACCGCTCCGCAGAGCGCCGAGCCGCTCCTCATCGGGTGCCTCACCGCCACGATCTCGCCGAACACACCGTGCAACGTGGACCTTCCGGTCCTCTTCTGCGACTTCATCAACGGCACCGGCAATGTCCCGATCGAGAACATTGTGGTCATCGATTTCGAGTCGATCCAGAGCTTTGAGAAGACCGGCTGTGTGGTCCGTGTCGTTCCTGACGACATCTTCCAGCGCGGAGACTGCAATTCTGACGACAAGGTGAACCTCGCCGACGCGGCGACGGTCCTCGGTCAACAGTTCCTCGGTATTCAGGTCCTGTGCGCCGACGCCTGCGACTCGAACGACGACGGCAGTATCAACTTGGCGGACTCTGTCTTCCTCTTGAACTACCTCTTCAAGTTCGGACCGACCCCCCCGGCCCCGGGCCCGGTCAACGACGGCTCAGACCCGACCAGCGACCTGCTCCCGTTCTGCGTCTCGAACGACTCGAACTGCCCATAAATCAGCTGCTTTCCAGCACGACCCTTGTCTCCCGGGGCGGCGCCCGCGACCTGCGCCGCCCCGACTTCAAGGAGGCTGTCGGAGAACTGCGTTCGAACCGAGCCTCCTAAAAGCCACGCGCGCCTGAGAGGTGCACCATGCTACTGCGTACGATCTTTGCGCTCCTCGGAACGATCGCGCTCTCGGGAACCATCCACGCGGGGGTGCTGACGAGCCTTCTCTCCATCGAATCCGCCAGCGGGCGGGTCGGAGCGTCAGTCGATCTCGCGGTCCTGCTCGACAATGGCTCGGGAGATCTCCAGGGGTGGTCGTTCGGAGTCTGCCACGACCCAGCCTCTCTCACCCTGACCGCCCTTCTGGCCGGGAGCACCGCGCTCTCCGTCAACAACGGGGAGCCCGCGAGCTTTCTCCAGTTGAGCGAAGAGCCGGGGGGATACACCGCTGGCGTGGTGGTTTGCTTGACCGGTTGCGCCAACCTGCCGATCGGGAACGGCTACGAGCTCACGGTCGGGTCCTACACGATTGACGGCGCGGTGGGGACGACCACCGACGTCTGCCCCTGTTCGACCCTCGGCTCTCCTTCAGTCGCGACGGTCTTGGTCATCGGCGGCTCTTCGGCGCCCGCGTCGCTGGCCTGCGGAACGGTCGAGGCGATTCCCCTCCCCCTGGAGGTTCAGTTCGTCCGCGGAGACGCGAACGATGACGGAGCGGTCGACATTGGGGATGGGATCTGGATGCTCGCCGAGCTCTTCTCCAAGGAACGAGTCTCGACTGTCAGGCCGCGAAGGACGCGAACTTTGATGGCGGCTTCAACACCGCGGACCCGATCACGATCCTCAACTACCAGTTCATCGCCGGGCCGCCGCCGGCCGCCCCCTTCCCCTTCTGTGGCTCAGGGGGCGTGGGGGCCGATTGCCAAGAACGGGAGTCGTGCGCCGGAGCCGCCCCCGCCCAGTAAGAAAGACGATTCAAGCTCGCAGCTCAACTCCACCTATCCTGATCGCACCAACCCCTCTCGTCCCTCGTGGCGAGGGGGGTCTTTTTTGGGCCTCAATCAGTAATTCGGCTCGATTCCAGAGCGGTGCATTCGATTGGAGGGGGAAAGCGGCGGTCGGCTCCTGTAGACTTCTCCCCACGTGGGCTGTTCGCAGTGTGCGGGCAGTGTAGCCGAGAAACCGCATGTTGGAGGAATTGCCATGGCGGACCGACTTCCCTGCGTCGAGGTCGAAACCGGCCCCAACCCACTGTCGAGCGTGATCTGGCTCCACGGACTCGGCGCCGATGGTCACGACTTCGAGCCACTCGTCCCCTACTTGGGCATCTCTGCCGACAACCCGACTCGATTCGTCTTTCCCCATGCGCCATCGCGCCCGGTCACCATCAACGGTGGCGCGGTCATGCCCGCGTGGTACGACATTCTCGAAGTGGAGATCGAGCGGAAGATCGACGAGGCCGGAATTCTCGAGAGCGCGGCGCAAATCGAGACCCTCCTCGCCCACGAGCGTGAGCGTGGCATTCCATCGGAACGCATCATTCTCGCCGGGTTCTCCCAAGGGGGCGCCATGGCCGCCTACGTCGGGCTCCGCCACGAGAAGCCGCTCGCAGGGATCATGATCCTCTCCGCCTACTTGCCGTTCCCCGAGCGGCTCGCCGACGAAGCAGCGATCGCGAACCGCGCCACGCCGGTCTTGATCTGTCACGGCGACTGGGATCCGGTCGTGCCAGTGGCGCTCGGCGAAGCGACGGCGACACAACTCCGCGAGCGAGGCTACGGCGTGGAATGGAAGACCTATCCGGCGCCGCACACCGTTCACCCCGAAGAGGTCACGCTCATCGGCAGGTGGATCGCGCAGGTTTTTGAGAACGCAGAGCGCTGAACGACTCGCACCCCTCCCGCCCGAACCCGCGGCGGACTCTCGATCGATACCTCTCCCGCTCTGGAGTCGCCACTCGCGAAGAAGCCGCGCGCGCGATCGTCGCTGGCCGCGTGCAGGTGGATGGCGAGACCGTTCGCGACCTCGACCGTTGGATCGATCCAGTGCAATCCCGCATCACTCTCGACGGAACCGTGGTGCTGCCGCGTACGGGGACCGCGATCGTCGTCTTCAACAAGCCGCGAGGGTTCATCACCACGCTCTCCGATCCCGAGGGGCGGCCGACGGTGCGCGATGCTCTCCCCGAACCCTTTGCGAGCGATCGTGCCCTGCGCCCCGTGGGCCGCCTCGATCGCGCCAGCGCCGGGTTGCTCCTGTTCACTGATGACACCGACGTCGCCGAGCGTCTCCTTTCGCCGGCCACCAAACTCGAGAAGGAGTATCGGGTGAAAGTGCGTCCCGCGCTCGACCTAGAAGCCCTCGAAGCGTGGCGGCGGGGAATCGACATCGGCGACGAGACGAAGACGGCCCCCGCCCAGGTCGAAGTCGAAAAGGTCTCGCCGAAGAGCGCAGTCGTGCGGGTCACACTCAAAGAGGGGCGAAATCGGCAAATCCGACGGATGGCAGAAGCCTCGGGGAGTCGGGTGGAGTGGCTCGTGCGGGTGCGGTTCGGGCCGATCGAGCTGGGGGAGCTTGCACCCGGCGAGGCTCGAATCGCCGACACCCTGGAGAGACGAGGGCTCGGGCTTCCTGCGCGCTGAGGCGGCTCTCATGTGCTCTGAGACCGATCATCGCTGCTGGAGAAATCGAGCACATCTGCCCGCTTCCGCACCGGCCCAGTTCCCCTCGTTCCACGGGATACGCTCTCCCAGGCCATTCCCTTCGGCTATGATCTCCCCTCGCACCGCTGCCAGCCGAGACGCGCCCCGCACCGAGATAGGCTCGGCGTGGGCCCGCCTCGAGTATCCCAACTCTAAAGCGTCACAGGAGTGAGCATGCCGATCGACATCCTCGACCGCTCGATCCAGAAGATCGCGGTCATCGGCTCGGGGCAGATCGGCCCCGACATCGCACTACATTTCAGCAAAGTTTTCGCGCCTCATGGCGTGCCCATCGTCGTCGTCGACATTTCTGACGATGCCCTGGCTGCCGGTCGCGCGAAGCTCGACAAGAAGGTCGATCGCGGCATCGAATCGGGCGCGTTCAAGCCGGATGCCGGCGTAGCGATGAAATCGAACGTCACGTTCACGTCCGACTACGACCAGGTGCGCGGGAGCGACCTCGTGGTCGAGGCGGCGACAGAGGATCGCGCTCTCAAAGGACGCATCTTCTCGCAGATCAGCGGACTGGTCGACGAAGGCGCCATCCTCGCCTCGAACAGCTCTCACCTCGAGCCCGAGGCGATCTTCGAATCGATCTCGAACCGTTCGCGCGCCATGGTCGTGCACTACTTCTTCCCCGCCGAGCGCAATCCGGTCGTCGAGGTGGTCCCCGGCGCCGACACTGATCCCGCGATCGGTCGCGCGGTTTCTGACTTCTACGAGGCGATCGGCAAGGTTCCGATCACGGTCGGCAGCCGTTACGGCTATGCGATCGATCCGATCTTCGAGGGACTGTTCCTCGCCGCGGCACTCCTCGCCGAAGAGGGCGCAGGCACGACTCGAGAGATCGACGCGGTCGCGTGTGAGGCGCTCGACTACACGGTCGGTCCGTTCACCGCGATGAACCTCACCGGCGGAAACCCGATCACCAATGTAGGGCTCGACAACTACACCACCAAGATTCACTCTTGGTTCCGCTCGCCACAGTCCCTGAAGGACGCAGTCGCGGCGGGCTCGAAGTGGGATACGCCGAAGCGCGGCGAGAAGGTCGAGGTCGACGAAGCCAAACGGGTCGCGATCACCGAGGCGCTCCGCGGAGCGTACTTCGGGATTTGCGGCGAGATCGTCGACTCCGGAATCTCGAATGTCGCCGATCTCGATATGGCGGTCGAACTCGCCCTCGACATGTTCGCACCGTTTCGCCTGATGAACCAAATCGGAGTCGGCGAGGCGCTCCGTCTGGTTTCGAGTTACGCGGCGAAGAACGCAGGGTTCCCGATCCCTGAGTGCATCCGTACCCAAGCGAACCGCGAACTTCCCTTCACGATCCCGACGGTGATCCGCCGCGATGAGGGTGACGTCGCCGTCCTCACGATCCGCCGCCCCAAGGCCCTCAACGCGCTGAACAACGAGGCGTTCTCGCAGATCGAGGCGCACATTCGCACCGTCGACACCGACCCGAAAATTCTGGGTACTGTGATCACCGGTTTCGGCGTGAAAGCATTCGTCTCCGGCGCCGACGTCAACTTCCTCGCGAAGATCGATTCGTCCGAGATGGGTGAAGCGACGTCGTGGGGCTCCAACCAATCGCTGTTGGTTGTCGAAAACTCGAAGAAACCGGTCGTTTGTGTGATGAATGGCCTCGCGTTCGGCGGGGGCAACGAACTCGCCATGGCGTGTGATGCGCGGATCGCTCGCGCGGGTCAAAAAGTGTTCGTCGGACAACCGGAGCCGAATCTCGGCATCATCCCGGGGGCCGGCGGCACGCAGCGCCTGCCGCGCTGGATCGGAATGGAAGCCGCCGCGCGAATCCTGCGTACCGGTCGCCCGATCTCGAGCGCCGAAGCGTTGACACTCGGTTTGATTTCCGAAGAAGTCACCGGCACCAACCGCGAATTGGTCGATCGCGGCATCGCGATCGTGCAGAACGCGGCGAACGGCGAAGCCCCGCTCAAGGGAATCGAGCGCGGCCCGATCCAGGTCCCCGAAGCACTCGACGACGTTCCCCTCGGCCATCTCTCGACCGCCGTCGATGCGATCCTGTGCCGGGCGCTCCTCGAAGGGTGCCGCATGCCACTCGACGACGGGCTGAAGTTCGAGGCGAAGATGTTCGGTGCGGTGTGCGGGACGAAGGACTTCCGGATCGGAGTGACCAACTTCGTGAAGAACGGCCCGCGATCGAAGGCCGAGTTCACGAACAGTTAGCGTGGCGTGTCCCCTGACAACACGACGCAGGGGTCGCGTACCCACACGTCAAGAAGCAGTTTCCCGACGGCGGGGCGAGTGGCGGTGAATCCCCTCTCCCCGCCGTCGGCTCTCACTCGAAGAGGGGGAGGTTTCGAGATGGCCCATCCGAGTCCCGACATCGCGAAGTTCCATCGCCTCAATCGATGGCGCAACTCCGGCTTCGGGTTCATCCCCGGAGTCGAGTCCGCGTTTCGTCGAGCGTTCGAGCGCGTGCGAGGAGAGCTGACCGATCCGGTCGACGTGCGACTCGGAAGATTCACGGTTCTCGCTGCCCCTCGCGACCCGGTCGTCTCTGAGCGTCTGATCCTCAGACGTCGCTATGAGAAGCGCCAGACCCGACTCGTCCGGCGCCTCCTCTCCCCCGGCACGGTCTTCTGCGACGTCGGTGCCAACATCGGCTACTACTCGATGCTCGCCTCATCGATCGTCGGTCAGGATGGACGCGTGATCGCGTTCGAGCCCGACCCTGCCCACGTCGCACTGATCGAGAGCGCTGCACGCTTGAACCGCTTCTCGCAGATCGAGGTGCACGCGGTCGCACTCGCCGCGGAAAGGGGGCACGCCACTTTGCCTCGAAACCCTTTGAATGCGGGCGATCAATCGCTCCTCGCCGCGAATGCATCGGCTGCGTCTGACACGATCGAAGTCGATGTCTCAACGCTCGATGGCATCCTCGCGAAAACACTCGGTGATCGGCCCGTCGACCTCCTGAAAATCGACACCGAGGGAGCCGAGGGGCTCGTCCTCGCCGGAGCATCGCGCACCCTCGACACGCCGGGGCTCGAAATCCTGCTCGAGTTCTGGCCGGAGGGAATCGCGCGCTTCGGTGGAGATCCTCGGGCGCTCCTGGGCGAACTGCTCGAGCGCGACTTTGAAATCTTCTCCCTCGAACGCGACGGGTCCACCCCCCCGCTCACGGCCGACCAAGCGCTCGAACTTCCCGACGGACAAGATCAGATCGATTTGTACCTCCGCCGGAACTGCGCGTGAACCGCGCTTCGCATCCTCCTCTGTTCGTGATTGAGAACTTCGCCCCGTCGGTGGGAGGTGTGGAGACCTTCAACCGCGAGGTCCTCGGAACGCTTGCCGCGCGGATGATCGCTTCCAAAAACGATGGCGGCACTCTGCTCGTCGGTCCGAAGAGCCGCGCCTGGATCCGTGCGGAAGCCCCTGAGATCGCCCGTGCATTCGAAATCCCCGAGATCCCCGAGGGGCGCGACGCACTCTTGCAGGCCACCCTCGAGCGCATCGCGGTCGCTCCGCCGCGGGTGATCGCGGTGATGCGCGCCTCCAAACGCCTCCGCTCGATCTTCCAGAAGGCACGCAGAGCTGGGGTTCCCGTCGTGGTCTACGTCCACGGTCGAACGAGCACGTTCGATCGCTGGCCGCCGCGTTTCTGGTGGCGCCAGCGCACCCAGCTTCACAGGGCTGCGCGCGTCGCGACCAATTCGGACTGGATGGCGCGAAACCTCGAGACGGTCGGGCACGCCCGCTCGGGGATCGACGTCATCCCGCTCGGGATCGATACCGAACGTTTTGCTCCCGACCCGGTGCTGCGCGCGGCCGAACGCAACGCCAGCGCTCTCGGCACCGCGCCGCTCCTCGTCACGGTCAGTCGGTTGGTCGGCGCCAAGGGCCACCAGCGCGTGATCGAAGCACTTCCGACCCTGCTCGAGACCTTTCCCGACCTGCGCTGGTGGATCGTCGGCGATGGGCCGTCGCGGGGGGAGATCGAGGCGGCGATTGCGAATGCGGGAGTGGCTCACGCGGTAACGCTCAGAGGCTCGCTCCCCGACCCGCGTGGTCCCCTCGCGGCGGCGGATCTATTTGTGCTCCTCGCTGAGAACGAGGCGTTCGGCCTCGCAGCTCTCGAAGCGGAAGCGATGGGAGTTCCCGCGATCGTGCTCGCGGGTTCAGGACCCGAGGAAATCGTGCGGTCGGGGAAAGAGGGTGAAACGGGAGCGGTCCTGCCGGTCGATCGGGATGCCATCGCGCGTGGACTCATCGAGTGGATCGGAGATCCCGAGCGCCGGAGGAGGGCGGGGATCGCCGCGCGTCGCCTCGCCCTCGACTACACGTGGGAACAGACGACCGATCGATTCCTCGCGCTGCTCGAAGCCGTCTCCCGAGAGCGCGATCGGTCCCGCGCCACCTAGGAGGCTGTCGGGAAACTGCTTTCGAACCGAGGGTTTGAGATTTCGGTGACCTG
>CALEHF010000158.1 GCA_937876125.1 uncultured bacterium | reverse complement strand
TCGGTGCGCGGCTCCGGAGTCCACCCCTCGACCTCCGGAATGCCGTAGCGCATCGCGGTCCCGCGCAACTCCACCGAGCGACCGAGAGGCATCCGCACGCGCAGCTCGACGGTTTGTCGCGGCGCGTGCAGACGAAAACGGCGGACCCGCTTCGCGACCTTCTTCCACGTCTCCCCATCGAGGATTTCAACATCGGAGAGTCGATGTTCGCTCTCGAGGTCGAACCGAGCCGTGTCTTTCGGAAGCCGCACCCGGATCCGACGTGTCACCCACTCCTCCTCGTCGATCCCTGGGCTCTTGCCCTCCCCAGCTTCTTCGAAAGCTCGATCGAGGGGTTCGGAGCGCGGGTCATCCTCCACGTCCGTCACGGTGAACTCGGGCACCGGCAACGGTCGGCTCGCGGCAGAGCGCACCCACGCCCGAGGAGCAACTTTGGCGAGGGATTCAGAACCGAACGGCTCACGCGACGGCTGGTCGCCAAGGAACTGACGCTCGTACTCTCCCGGTTCATCATCGAAGGAGACCCACAGGGCGATCTCGTTCGTCGCATCGTAGGCGTAGTGAATACTCCCGGCCCGGGGGAGCTCCGCGTCGTGCTTCAGGCTCAGCGAGACCAGAACCAACCCCAACACCGCGGCGGGGAAGAGCCAGCCGTGCCGTCGGCGCACCCCGCGAGGAACCGCTTCCGCGAGGAGCGGCGCCAGGAGGGGCAGCATCAGGCCGAAGAAACCGACGACCGCCGGAGCGGCCAGCGCCCCGAAGGCCACCCCGACGCCATCGAGAGTCCGCGGCCACAGTGCGAGGGTCGGAAGCACCCCGAGGGAAAGCACCACACCGAGCTTGCCGCGACTGCCATCGATCCCTTGGCCCAAGAGCACTGCCGCACCTCCGAGGAGGGGCAGCGTCCCGAGGTAGCCCGCGTTCGGGAGCCACAGCTCGAGCGCCGCGGTGACTCCGATCCACCCCATCACTCCCGCGGCGATCAACTCGATGCGGCGGAGCCCCGAGTTCCGAAGAGACACCCAGCCACTCACCGTCATCGCGCCCCCCACAGCAAAGAGAGCCATGAGGAGCACCCCACCCGCGGCCTCGAAGCGGCTCGGATGCGCCTCGGCACCGCCGAAGATCTCGAACAGAATTCGGGAGGAGATGAGGGCGAAGAAAGTGACGGTCGCGATGAGCAAGCCGCCGCCGACCCAGGCGCGTAAGAGTGACCCGAGCCGAATCGTGTGTCGGACGAACGCTTGCGCAATCGCCAAGGCGGCGAGCACGAGGCTCGCGAGAGCGAGAGTTCGACTGGAGCGCGGATCGAGACGCCACAACTCTCCGGCGAACGGGAAGTAGACAGCGTCCGTGTCACCCGTCCCGGGCAGCGCGCCCGCTCCCAGCGTGCGCACCAGAGCGAGAACTGCGTCTCCCTGCTCCTGAACGCTGCCGAGATCGAGAAACTCGGGGCGATCGAGCGCAGTGTGGTAGTGCTCGATTCCTCGGATGAACGCGAAGTTGTATCCCGCCATCCCCGCCGCCCGAAAAATCGTGAGATCGGTGTCCCGGGGGAGCCTTCGGTAGATCGAAGCCGAGAG
>CALEHF010000157.1 GCA_937876125.1 uncultured bacterium | reverse complement strand
TGAAGACCTACTTCGTGCCCGCGAGCAAGATCGGGGACTACAAGGAAACGGAGATTGTTCGCGACGAGAACGAGCGGAAGGTCGTCCACAAGAAGGGCAGCTTCATCTTCCGCCTCGCCGGCCGCAACCGTGAGAAGTCGGCGAGCTACTACACCCCGGAAGTCCTGACCCGGTGCCTCGTCAAGTACGCCCTCAAGGAGCTGCTCTGGGAGGAAGGCGAAGAAGGCACAAAGCCCACCCGCAAGAAGACCGCCGACGAGATCCTGGCGCTGACCATCTGCGAGCCCGCCATGGGCTCGAGCGCCTTCCTCATCGAGGCCGTGGACCAGCTGGCCGACGCCTACCTCGAGGCCCGGCAGGAAGAAGTGAAAGCGAGCGGGGGCGAGACCATCCCGCCCGAGGACTACCAGCGCGAGAAGCGCCGGGTGAAGGCCCGCCTCGCCACCAACAACTGCTACGGCGTGGACCTGAACCCCACCGCCGTCGAGCTCGCCAAGGTCTCCCTCTGGCTCGCTACCCTCCACGAGGACGGCAAGTGCCCCTGGTTCGGCCTGCGTCTCGCCACCGGCAACAGCCTGGTGGGCGCCCGCCGTGAAGTATTCAAGACCGCCGACGTTACCCGCAAGGGCACGAAGGACGCCCCCAACTGGCTCGGTCTCGTGCCCGAGCCCGTCTCGCTCCACCACGGAGACGACGCCCCGCCCCCGGACGAGGTGGATTGGGCGAACTGGACCGCGCCCCCGCGCCCCAAGGGCACCATCTACCACTTCCTGCTCCCGGCCGAGGGCATGGCGGCCTTCGACAAGGACAAGGTCATCAAGCAGCTCGCGCCCGAGTCCGTGAAGCGCATCAAGGAGTGGCGCAAGGAGTTCTGCAAGCCCTTCAACAAGAAGGACGCGGAGCGCCTTGAGCAGATCTCCGATGCGGTGGACCGCCTCTTCGCCCAGGTGGTGCGCGAACGGGTGCTGGCCACCCAGGAGACGAGCGACCGCATCCCCGTCTGGGGCGAGCCCCCGAGCGCCCAGCAGGCCGATCTCCTCGTGCGCGATCAGGAGGAGGTGGCGGCGTCGCTCGAGGACGGAAGCTCCGCGTATCGGCGGCTCAAGCTCGCGATGGATGCCTGGTGTGCGCTGTGGTTCTGGCCGATCGAGGAGGCGCGGCTGCTGCCGGATCGGGCGACTTGGATTGCGCAGATGGAACTCATCCTCAAGGGACAGGTCACTCACGAACCCGCCCCTCAGCAGGGAAACCTCTTCGCAGCCCTAACAACGTCATCTCAGAGCGAGAAGGTGGCCGGCCAGGGGATGTCGGGAGAGTTCGTTCCCCTACACGAGACTGGCGCGGAGCGGCTGAAACAGCTTCAGGAGCTTTCAGACGCCTTCCGCGAACGTCGCGCAGATTACCTCAGCGAGTGCGGCCTTGCGGACGTCGAGAAACTGTTGACGGCGGAACGTTCGGTTCGCACAGCCGACGAGGTCGCCAGCCAACAGCGGTTTCATCACTGGGATCTTCGATTCGCGGAAGTCTTTGCGTCACGAGGCGGGTTCGATCTCACTATTGGGAATCCCCCCTGGGTCAAACTCAGCTGGAACGAGAGCGCCGTTATTTCCGACTTTGAACCGAGCCTCGAAATCAGGAAGACACAGGCAGCGAAGGCATTGGAACGACGCGACTCGATTCTGAAGGATTCGACGGTCTTCGGACTGTATCGCTCAGAGTTCGAGCAGATGGAGGGGACGCAGCAGTTCCTCAACTCTCTACAAAACTATCCCGTGCTAAGAGGCCTCCAGACCAACGTCTACAAGTGCTTCCTGTCACGTAGTTGGCAGGTTGGAAACCGACTCGGCGCTTCCGCTTTTTTGCATCCGGAAGGAGTTTACGACGATCCGAAAGGCGGGGCCCTTCGCGAACACCTCTATCCGCGACTTCGCTATCACTTCCAACTGGTAAACGAGCTTCGACTCTTCTCGGAGATTGGCCACCTCGTCAAGTTCAGCCTGAACACTTACTCCTCGCAAACTAAGGACACGGTTCAGTTCTTTCATATCTCAAACCTCTTTCATCCAAAGACTATCGATCAGTCCTTTAGTCACGACGGAGTAGGCCCCATACCTGGGCTCAAGAATCCTGAGGGAGACTGGGAGCTGCGCGCCCACCTCAATCGAGTCATCTCGGTCGACCGTCGCGCGCTGGAGATGTTTTCCGGACTCTACGAGGGCTCGGGTGCTTCAGTGTTCGCGGCGCGCCTTCCTGTCATTCACAGTCGCGAGATTCTCAGAGTCCTCGAACGCCTTGCGAAACAGCCTCAAAGGCTCGGTGCTTTCAGCGATCAGTACTTTGGGACCGTGATGTGGGACGAAACAAACTCGCAGAAGGACGGGACCATTCGGCGGCAGACCGAGTACCCGGACGATCCCACTGCCCTTGTGTTGTCGGGCCCCCACTTCTTTGTCGGGACCCCGCTTAACAAGAACCCCAACGCGAACTGCAGTAGCCACCTCGACTACACAGCGATCGACCTCGATAACGTCGCAAGCGATTTTGTCCCGCGCACCAACTATGTCCCGGCGTGTTCTTTGACCGAATATGCCCGGCGCGTGCCGAAATGGAGGGGTCGGCGGGTCGACTCCTACTATCGCCACGTCAATAGGCGGATGTTTGGAACGACAGGGGAGAGGTCGCTGATCTGCTGCGTTCTACCTCCTGGGCCAGGGCACATAAACACGGTCGTATCGGCTGCGTTCGAGGATCTTGATTTGCTGATGTATTGGTCAGCTCTTTCATGCAGCCTCCCATTCGACTTCTTTCTTCGAACGACCGGACGGTCTGACCTCTATCCGAACAACCTTGGCGACTTCCCGATCCCTGAGGCTGGCCCCATCGCTCTAATGCTTGCGGAGCGTGCAGCACGGCTCAATGCGCTGACGACTAGCTATGCGGAGCTGGCGGTCGCCTTGACCCCGGGGCCGGATAGAACTGGCGAGATGACTAGTTCGGATCGTCGCATTCGGCGTCGTCGCGCGATGGCAAGAGAGTGGTCGCGATCCTTCGCCTTTCGTACAGACTTCGAGAGACGACAAGCATTGGTTGAGATCGACGTGCTCGCATCGATGGCATTGGGCATCGATGTTGATGACCTGATGACTGTTCAGAACGTTCAGTTTGCCGTTTTCTGTCAGTTCGATCGCGAGCGACTCTATGACCAACACGGTCGGATCGTTTCCACCTCGAAGACCGCTGCCGGAAATCCCGCCGCAAGCCTCGTCGAGCTGGCAGCCACCCTAAAAGAGCAAGCCGGATTCGACGTTCACGCGGAATACCATCCCGACGGATCGAACACGCAAGAGCTTCGAGAGCAGAGGATTCGCCTCGGCAAGAAGGAGGCGGACGTGCTCGGCGTACCCGAGCGCTGCACCATGGCCGACCTCCTGGTGGAAACCGAGGTCCGCTGGAGCGACGAAGACCACCCGGAAGGCCGTCCCGTGCGCCTCGTCGGCCTCCGCTACACCGACCCCGGCCTCGAGCCCCGCATGGAGCGCGTCTACCCCACCCCCTGGACCCGCTGCGACCGCGAGGCCGACTACCGCCAGGCCTGGGCCGAATTCGAACGCCGGCTGGGGAAGAAGATGCCGGAGGGGACGCCGCTTTGATCCGAAGTAGTGAGAGGGACTCATCACCGCGTTGGGTGGCAACTTCGAGCAGGCGAGCGCTTTGCGAGCCACTGTGCGTCCCGTGGGGGGAAAACCATGAAGGCTGCAGAATCAATGCTCGCCAGCCTGCTCAAGGGCCGCGTGATTTCCTGATACCGATCTAACTGCGGGCG
>CALEHF010000156.1 GCA_937876125.1 uncultured bacterium | reverse complement strand
CGGTTTCTTCGACGTTGATGTTGACGTTCTGCGTAAAGATCGACGAACCGTTGAAGATCTCGCCCACGCGGTTTTGAAGTTCGGTTTCGCCGAAGTAGACCTGGTTGCCGACGATCTCCCACGGGTCGATCCCGGAGTTCCGCGTGACGGCGAGCCGCAAGCTCGTGTCACCGGTGATACGCGAGTCGAAGCGATACTCCTCGAGCGAGCCGTTCAAGCCGACCAAGAGCTCCTGGCCGAACTGAAGATCACAGATCCAGTTGTCGGCATCGACGTTCGACAGAGTACCGACGAACCCTTGGAAGATCTGGGATCCCCATTCGGCCTCGAGCGGCCAGTTGGCCAGGATCTGCGTCTCGGTCTCGCCACTCCACAGCGCAGTCGAGTGAAGGACGACATCGAGTGCGGCAGCATTGCCGTCCATGACCGCCGCCATGAGGTCGGAGACCACCTGGCGCACGTCGCCTGAGTCGGTCGCATTGTACGGATCGAGGTTGAGAATGTTCGACGCCATCGCATTGCCGTCGAGGTCGGTGCCGTTGATCCCAGTCCCGTCGACCACGATCGTCAACGGTTCGCCGATCAGCTCACCCGCCGGCGCATGCAGGGGGGAGAGAATCACTTCGAACGTGCCGTAGGGCACGCGCGCCGCGTAACTGCCGTCGAGCGGATCCGAAGAGCCGATGGCGACGGGGAGCGGTGGGTTGCCGTCTTGGTAGACGAGGATCGGAATGTCACCGGAAGTCGCGCCGCCGAACCCGACCACTCCCGTCAGCACTTCGCTCGACGCAATCGTCGAGAAGTCGAAGTCCTGAGTTGCAGAAGTCGTGAACGTCAACGCCGGAGTGATCGGCGGAACCTCGGTGCCGGCCGGGGCGTCGAGGACTGCGATCGCCGCGTAGGTACCGGCGGGCAGGTCGATCGAGTAGAGACCTGAGCCATCGGTGTCCACTTGCGCGATCAGGCTCGGGGCCTGATCGAAGATGAGCACTTGCCCGACTGCGCCGACCGTGTCGACGCTGACCGTACCGCTCAGCGTACCGACGCTCGCGGGGAAACCGATATGTGATACCGGGGGAGTGAATTCACCCGCGGTGACCGTCACCTTCGTGAGGCGCGGAACCGTCGCGCCCACCGGGAGTCCGACCGGGCCCACGGTGAGCCAGTAGTCGCCATCCGGTGCGGTGTTGAACAGGTACTCTCCGTCAATGTCGGTGGAGGCTGTCAACGGACTCCCACTGCTATCGAACGGATCGAGGACAACGTCGAGGCCTGAAACTGGGGCGCCTGCAAAGACCGCGGTGCCGATCAGCTCGGTCAAGTTGAAGAGCGGTCCGGTCGCGTTGATATCGATGTCGAGGTCGCCCAAGAGAGTCTGACCGTCGACGGTGACGCCACCCGCGGTGACCACGAGTGCGAGCGAAGCGATGGAGATCGGATTGCCATTCGCGAAGGTCACCTCGAGGCTGTACGTGCCCTCGGTCAGAGCGAGGGTGAAGCCTTCCTCAACACCATTGAACTCGGTATCGAACTCTCCGAAGAGGTTGAATTCGCCCGGGGTGGTCGCGCTCTCCTTGGTGATCAAGAAGTCACCGCCGACGAACACGGCCGTATCGACCAAGTGTCCGTCGATGAGCTGGTGAGAGGTCGCCGTCGAGTCCGCGAAGTCGAAGTTGATGCCGGTGACGTCGATTCCTCCGGCAATGGTGACCCGCGCCGGATCCGGGATCAGGAACGCGGTGACGTCGAAGTTGCCGTTGTCGATCTCGGCTTGAATCATGAACGTGCCGGCGGGTAGTTCGAGAACGTAGTCCCCGTTCGCGTCGGGAACTGCGAAGCTCAGCGGCGCGCCGGTCACGCTATCGAACGCGATGATCAGACCCTGCGTGGTCGGCACTCCAGCAATCGAGATCGCTCCCGTCACCGCAGCGTTCGCGGCGAGCAGCTGGAGGTTTTGGGTGAGGGGTCCACCCAGAAGCGTCACTTCGGCGATGCCAGGCATGACCTGCCCGGCCGGGAGGCGCGTTGCGTCCATGTAGATTTCGTAGTCTCCGTCCGGGACGTCGAGTGAGTAGAACCCACTTCCATCCGTGACGGCGAATCCTTCGAAGTCTCCCAAGGAGAGCGACTCCACGAAGATCACTTGGGCCAAGAGCGGTGTACCGCTCGAGTCCGTGACTGTGCCGGAGAGGGTGTTTCCGAGCGTCGTGTAGCCGAACGGAATGAAGCCCGTCAAGACGCCGTCGCCGGTGATTCCAGTGCTCGTGACAATGATCGTAGTCGAGACCACGCCGACGGCGCCCGGGGGCAGATCGTCGGGGTGGACCTGAATCGTGTAGGTACCCGGCGGAAGCGTGACGCTCCAGTCGCCGTTCGCGTCGAGTTCGACGATCGCGACCACCACACCGAGGTTGTTGAGGACCAGGATCGAAGCGGAAGAGCTCATGCCGTCCTCGGAAACAAAGCCGCTCAGGGTCTGACCCGGGTTGGCGATGTCGACGGGGACGAAGTCGAAGTCGTGGTTGGTCGTCTCGACCGAGCCGGTGTCGACCACGGTGATCTCGTACGGCAGCGGCATGAGCATTCCGAACGGGAGGTTCGCGACGACCGCGATCACCGTCAGGCTGCCTGCCGGGAGATCGATGTCGAAGAGACCGCCGGTGGTGTCGCCGCGGGCGACCAGCGTGGTGCCGTCGAAGACGAGGATCCGCGCGCCGGTCGAGACGGAGTCGACCGTCACCGCTCCGGTGACGTTGCCGTGCGCGGTATCGAACGTCCAGTCGACCTGGCCGATCGGGTTCGCAATGCCGTCGATCTCGAGCTCGAGGGTTCCGGCGTTGTCGATCACGGTCGCATCGACCGGCAGCGGGATCACGGTGTCGAGCGGCGCCCCTGTGGAGACGACCAACTGGAAGTCACCGACGGGGAGGTCGAGAGTGTAAGCGCCGATTCCGTCAGAAGTGGAACTCTGAATGAACGGGGAGCCGTCGAACGTCTTCGCTTCGATCACCACTCCAGGAATACCGGCGGCAAGTGCGTCGAGCATCGTACCGGAGATCTGGAAGGTGGTCGTGGGGGGAGGGCCGGCGAGA
>CALEHF010000155.1 GCA_937876125.1 uncultured bacterium | reverse complement strand
CTCGATGGGGGCGTCGACATCGGCGATGCAGTCTTCCTGCTCGCCGAACTCTTCTCGGGGCAGGTGCCGTTGACCTGCGCCGATGCATGCGATGCCAATGACGACGGCGGGAAAGATATCGGAGACCCGATTGCGATCTTGGCGTTCCTCTTCAGTGGCGGGACGATTCCGGCGCCGACACTGTGCGGGATGGATCCGACGGACCTCGATGCGCTCGATTGTGTGATCGATCCGAGTTGCCCCTGAGGTGGCTCAGCGGGGGGGGGTCGACGAAGTGGGGTAAGCCCCCTCGAGCTCACTCGGGTCATGAGTCGAAATCACCCGCAAGGCCGGCACCGCGGCGGTGTAGAGGTCGAGCCTTGCGAGGGACTCCTTCGCCAGCCGAGGCTCCACGTGCACGGACCGTTTGAAGAGCTCGAAGATGAGTGAAGGGCGGAGCGTGCGTTCTGAGTGGTCGTAGTATGCGTCCCCACAGTGAAGCACCGGTGAATCGCCATTTCGGATCCAGACTCCCGAGTGTCCCCGCGTGTGCCCGAAGAGCGGCACCAAATATACCCCTCCATCCGCGACCCCTTCGAGCTGGATCGCCTCCACTCCAGGCGAGAGCTCGGTCGTCTCCGCAGTCGCCTCGACCCAGAGTGCCTTTTCCCACTGATGCGGCCGATAGCGCAGTTTTTCACCGAATGTGCGTCGCGCCCGCGCCGCGGCGAGCTCTTGGGGATGGACGTGGACGCGCGCATCGGGGAAGTCGACCAGTCCCCCTGCGTGATCGAGATCGAGGTGGGTGAGGACGATGTCGGTGACCTGCGCGGGGTCATACCCGAGGGCTCTGATTTGGTGGATCGCGGCGCGTTCCGGTTCGGGGCGAAACCTGAGGGCCCGGGCGAAGGCACCGAGCAGTGAAGGGTTTTCGAGCTCGGCGACGGAGAGCCCCGCATCGATCAGGGTGAGGCGTTCCTCGTGCTCGATGAGGAGCACGTGCGTGACCATGAATCCCTGGAACCGACGCGGGAAGAGACGAATTCCGAGGGGATCGCCGATCGCGCAGTTGAGGGAGCGGCAGCTGAGCGGAGGCATCGCAGCGATCTTCAAGGGGTGAGACGCGTTGTTTCAGGGGCCAGCAGCTTTAGCGGGTGGGCCACACTAATCCGCCCGCGGCGGGCGACGACGTCTTCGCGGCGGGTTGGAAGAGCCCTCACCTTCACGGCGAGGGGTTTCGCTCGCTGGTCGGTCACTGCGGGGGCGGTCGTCACTTCTCGGGCGATCACTGCGGGGACGATCGTCGCGGGGACGGTCGTCGCTTCTCGGGCGATCATCACGGGGGCGATCACTGCGGGGACGATCGTCGCGGGGACGATCGTCGCGGGGACGGTCGTCACTTCTCGGGCGATCATCACGGGGACGATCACTGCGGGGACGATCATCGCGGGGACGATCACTGCGGGGACGATCACTGCGCGGACGATCCGACCCTGAACGCCCACCGCCGGCCGGGGCGCTCCGGCTCGGTCCACTGCGACCGCCACCGCCGCTGCTCGGACCCCCACGGCTCGGACCCCCACGGTTCGGACCACTGCGACCGCCGCCGCTGCTCGGACTACTACGACTCGGACCACTACGACTCGGACCACCGCGGCTGGGGCCGCCCCGACCGCCACCGCCACCACTGCGGCCGCCGCCTCGGCTGTTGCCGCCGCCGCGACCAAAACGGTCCTCGTTCGGGTCGCGCGGGGGCGCGCGAGTTCCTTGGAACTGAACCTCTTCGACCTCGAACTTCGTCGACTCGACAATCCGATCCCAGTAGCGCTTCTCCAGAGGAGAGACCAGCGTCATCGATTCGCCGGTGCCACCGGCGCGGCCCGTACGGCCGATGCGGTGAACGTACGTCTCGACCTCGTCGGGCACGTCGTAGTTGACAACCCGATGGACCGCCTCGACATCGAGCCCGCGGGCGGCGACGTCGGTGGCGACCAGGGTTGTGATCTGTTTCGACTTGAATCCCTCGAGCACCTTGAAGCGTCGGTCTTGGTCGTGATCTCCGTGCAGCGATCCGGCGGGATAACCTCGCCCCCACAGCGCGCGATCGAGTTCGATCACCGCGCGGCGCGTGTTGCAGAACACGATGCACGTCTCGCCGGGAGTGCGTTCGAGGAGCTCGATCACGAAGCGCTCTTTGTCGTGCTTCCCCACCCTCGCGAACTGTTGTCGAATGTTGGGGACGGTCGAGATCTCTTTGGTGGTCGAGACGGTCAGTGGATCGCGCATGAAGCGTTTCATCAGCGTGCGGATCCGCGGCGGAATCGTCGCCGAGAAGAGCAGTGTCTGGCGCTCCGGCGGAGTGCGCTCGAGGATCGATGAGACTTCGTCGATAAAGCCCATGTCGAGCATTCGGTCCGCCTCATCGAGGATCACGTGATGCGTGTACCCGAGGCGCAGAACTCCCTGCTGGAGGAAGTCGAGCACTCGGCCGGGGGTGCCCACCGCGAAGTGGGCGCCACCGCGCAGCTGCAGGATCTGTCCCGCTTGGTGGATCCCTCCGACGAGCAGCGCGGTTCTGATCCCGATTCCTTTGCCCAGTTCGGCGGCCACGGCGGCGCACTGTTGGGCGAGTTCTCGGGTGGGGCAGAGCACGAGGGCTTGGACCGTGACCCGCTCGGGATCGAGCTGGCCGATCACCGGAGCCGTGAAGGCGAGAGTCTTCCCCGTCCCCGTTTCGGCTTTCCCGATGAGGTCTTTGCCTTCGAGTACGATCGGGATCGAACGCGCTTGGATTGGGGTAGATCGGACGAATCCGAGCTCTTCGAGGCGGGCGAGGACGTTCTCTGGGAGTCCGAGGTCACGAAAGAGTGGCAACTCTAACTGTTCCTCGACCTCGCCGGCTGCGTCGTCCGCCTCGGCATCATGATCGGTCATCGCGGTGGATTGTACCCGGGTCGCCGGAGGCACGGGCACGTTCTGGGTGACATTCTTCCTCACGGGTCGAAACTCCCGATCCTGGATTCCCCGCTCTTTGTCGCGGGAGTCAGACTCAAAGCGGGGCGCGAGGCGCGATCTTTGCAATCGGACCGCCTTCAGGTGTGCGGGGCAGATGCT
>CALEHF010000154.1 GCA_937876125.1 uncultured bacterium | reverse complement strand
CATGCGCCGCGACTCGATCGACCGCCCCAGGGCGAGCTCGTGACCCACCGGCTTCTCTCCGACCGCCTTCCGAAGAACCGCGCGCACCGCCTCGATCCCCCCGCCCCCGCGGAGAGCACCTTTGACATCGCGCTCATCCTCCCGAAGCAGGCAGAGGAGGAAACGACCATCTGCGCTGAGGCGCATACGGTTGCAGGTGCCGCAGAACGGCTTGCTCACCGGGTTGATGAACCCGACGACCCCCTCGGCTCCCTCGAATCGATAGTTGAGAGACTCGTCAGAGCGGTGTGAGGGACCGACTTTTGATAGCGGACCGATCGATCGTTCGAGCGTCCGCCGCACGGTCTCGTTCGAAACGTAGTGGTCCTTCGCATACTGCGCGTTCTCACCCCCACCGAGCGGCATGAGTTCGATGAAGCGAACGTGCCACCCGCGCTCGATGGTCAATCGCGCGAGGTCGACGACGTCGGTCTCATTGACCCCGCCGACAACGACGGTGTTCAACTTGATCGGAGTGAGACCGTGTTCCTCCGCCGCAGCGATGCCTGCGTGGATTCGATCGAGATCGGCGAGTCTCATCACCTGGCGAAGCCGATTCGGATCCAGAGTGTCGAGGTGGATGTTCACTCGATCGAGGCCCGCGCGAACCAGAGGCGCGGCGAGATCGGGGAGGAGCACCGCGTTGGTGGTCATCGCCAATTCGCGGACTCCGTCGATGCCTTTGATCTTCTCGACGATCTCGACCAAGTCGCGGCGGAGGGTCGGCTCTCCTCCGGTCAGGCGAAACTTCTTGAAGCCCACGTCCACGGCGGCCTGTACGACGGTGCGAATCTCCCCTGCGGTGAGGAGCTCTTCGGTCGGGAGGAATCGCAGCCCCTCCAGGGGCATGCAGTAGGTGCAGCGAAAATTGCACCGATCCATGATCGAAATGCGGAGGTAATCGATGTCGCGATCGAAGGAATCGAGTGGCACGGCGGCACCCCGCAGCTGGAGATGAGTCGCTCCGAGAGATCCCGACCGCTGGTCAGGCTCCCGACGACACGCCGAATGCTACCCCACGAGCGAGGGAAGCACAGCGGAGGAGGTGCGGATTGGTGGTTGGGGAACGGATGAAAACCGCGCAGCGGGGCCCCTCAGCGGACCCAGAGCACTCGCGGAACGGAGCGCTCCCCCGCTACTTGGGGGGTGCGTTCTGCTCCGCGATACGGTCTTCGAGCACTCCAATTTGGGTGCGAAGCTCCAGGAAACGGGTCGGAGTGAACCAGTAGCGGTCCGAGATGTCCTGGAGCCGGTCGCGCGCCAGCTCGTACTCACGCTGTTCGATCCACTGATTCGCGCTGATCTCAGTCGTCGCCTCCGCGGTGTCCCAACGGGCCCACATCTCGAACACGAACATGGTGAGGACCAGCGCGGTGACGACTGCCGAACGCATGCGGCGACGGAAACCACGGATCCGCTCGCGGCGTTGCTGAAGCTGTTCGGTCTCGATCTTGTCGTAGTACTTCTTCGCAATCTCGTTCCCCGGCTCGAGGTCGAGAGCGCCCTCGAACAGCTGAGACGCCTCGAGGTAGCTCTCTTTCGAGACCAAGACCTTGCCGAGACGAAGAAGCTCGGCGACCGCGGTCTTCGGATCGCCAGCTGCGGTCCGCGCGCGTGCCCACTCGAGTGTCAGAACGACATCCTCGGGCTTCAACTCTCGAAGCTTCTCGAGGACTTCCGACGCTCTGGAGTGAAGGCCGGGGGCGCGGTAGAGCCCCACGAGCCCCATCCCCTCCTTGATCGCGTCGTCGATGCGCCCCTCCATGATCGCGAGACCGAGCGACTTTTCCCACACCGCAGTGTCGTCGGGATCGAACGCAACCGCCTTCGCGAGCAACTTGCGACCGCGCTCGTTCTCGCCCTTTTCCAGGTGGATGTGAGCCAGAATCTTGGTCGCAGCCGCTGCGCCGCTGTTGTCCTCGAGTGCCTCGCAGAGGTCAGCCTCGAGGAGGAGCAAGTTCGGATTGCGCGGTTCAGTTTCGCGAGCGCGACGGACGATCTGAAGCGCGCGCTTCGGGTCGCTCGTCTTGATCTCTGCAGCGAATCTCGCGAGATCGGACGACTCGACGGTGCGCACCGCGCGCTCCTTGATGAGTTGTGCAAGAGTGCAATGGGCGAGGAAGCTATGCACGCCGAACGTGCTGACCACCTCTGCCACGCTGCGGGAACCATCGAGGCGGGCGAGGAGTTGTCGAGCGACTTCCTCGTGGTCGACCCCCTCGGGAACCCGTTCGCGATCCACGGCAACGAAGTGCATGCTGTCGCTCGGGATCGCCCGACGGACGAGCTCCCAGTGGTCCTTTCGGCGCGCCGCCTCGAGGAGAACCGGGTTCATGGGCAGACTGAGGTTGAGCCGCCGCTCTTCGGGATCGAACACGCGCGCCGGCGGGTCCCCTTCCCGGAAGCGGAAGCTGCCTTCTGCGCGAACCAAGAGCGAACAGAGATCTTCGGTCAGGACCGCCCGCGCGGACTTCTGCAGCTTGTCCGCCTCGATCGCGCCGATCGTGCCGAGCGTCTCGCCAAGGGAGCGACGCGTTCCCTTGCGACGAGAACGCGCCGACTCGAGCTGCTTCATTGTGATCACTGAATGCCGCACGAGGGACTCGACCAAGGGGGGCCGCGCTGGCGACGTGAGCATGGCGACCTTCCCCTCGCGGAGGTAGATCAACGTCTCATCGCCGCCCGCGGACACGGTCAACGTGCCGGTGCGTCGCGCCTGCTCCAGGTTCTGGAGGAGGTCGCTCAGGCCGATACTGGCTAGATCTCCGTAGAAGCTCATCGCCCTCGCCGGGTCCTATACGGACGGCAAACCGTCCTCGCACTCCCAACAGCCGCACGCAGGCCACTGCCTCCGGTCGCTGTCCACATCTTCCCAACCGTGCATGAAAAGATCACAAGCTACCGGAAGTATAGGACACCTTCCGGGAACCGGCCAAACGGGCGAGCAGCGGGTCAGACTCGGCGATCCTCGCGAAGTGGGCTAGGACGCTCAAGACCCGAGGCGTCGCTCGATACTGGCGACTTTGTCTGCATCGGATTGGGCTCGATCGATCCGGCTGGAGAGCTTGATCGAGGTCGAGATCCTCGGAACCCCAGCAGCGTGCACCGCCTCGATCGCCTCTTTCAACGCAGAAAAAACCTGCTCGTAATCCCCCTCCACGGAGGTTCCGTGGGCGTGAGTTCGAGGGGAGAGACCCCGGGCGCGGAGGACCTGGATCGCGATCGCGACATGCTCCGAGAGCGAAACCCCCACTCCGATCGGGATCAGACAGAGATCCGCAGCAATCTTCATCGACTCACCCTCTTCCCGGAGGTGATCTCGATCATCCGCTCGAGCGCGAGGCGCGCATCGTGGCGCAGTTGCTCCTGCTCGGGACCGGAAAGTCGATCGCGCCGGCCGGTGAACTCGTCGACGACATCCCCGGCCTGAACCTCGTTGATGTCGGGCACCTTTCCCTGGCGCAAGAGATCGACGACGGCGACCAGATGCGGCGGATCGTTCCGTGACATCGTGGCGCAGCCGCAACCGACTCCCGGAGTTCCGCCCGCGGGATCCGCGGCCTCGCCAAGGTTGACCACATCGATGGAGCGGTCGGCGGCGGTGCGTCTGAGGTTCCGGACAAAATGCCCTTCGGTCGCCACCGCGTAGCGACCGGTGCCGTCCTGGTCCTCGAGAACATGGTTCCACAAGTACGAAGTCGAACCCTGTCCATCCGCGATCGAGGCGACGGCCAGCGGGCACTCGGGGTGGACCTGCACTGAGTAGCCAGACGCTTGCCAGGCCGTGACCATCCACGGTTGGAAGTAAGTGTGAACCCCGCAAGAGCTTCCGAAGAGAACCAGCTGAGCAGCATCGAAACTCTCCCTGAGCTCCGCCGGAGCGCGCTCGAGATCGAAGGAGAGGCTCTCCGCCCCGCCCGGCCAGTGAACGATCGCGGCAGGATCGATCCCCACCTCCGCGGCGACATTTTCGCCGAGGTGCCGATCGGGAATGAAAAAGATCTTTCGTCCCTGTTCGAGCGCCCAACGGAAAATTGCGCCAGCGTTCGAGCTGGTGCAGACCGCGCCCCCTTGGGCTCCGGTGAGAGCTTTGACTCTCCCCGAAGTGTTCATGTAAGAGACCGGCAGGACCTTCTCCGCGCCGTAGCGATGATTCAGCGCGTCGAACCCAGCCGCCACCATCGCTTCTTTCGCGAACATCTCCATCGTGCACCCCGCGCGAGGGTTCGTGATGAGAACGCGTTGGTGATCGTGCGCGAGGATCGCGATCGACTCCGCCATGAAGTGTACGGCAGATTCGATGACGACCCGACGCTCCGGCTCATCGCGCGCGGCGAGGGCTAACTGGTAGCTATCCGCGACCCGCCCTCCGAACCGCTCGACCAACTGAACGATCTCTCCCCCCATGTAGTAGTGCGCGAGCAGCAAGACCTCGTCGCCGAGCTCTTTCAATGCGGGGTCGAGGTAGCTCTGCATCCACGGCAGCACCGTCTCGGGCGTGCGATCGGGGAGGGCGAGATACTCCTCGGCGTAGGGGAGGAACGATTCCTGGTATCGATCGAGGGGGTAATCGGACTGACATATCGGCATCCCCGGCTCAATCTTCACCGGGAATGCCGCGCGGGGAGAGTCTGGGGTGGGCGAGTTCATGAATGAGGCCTCTCGAATCGACTCGAGGTGGAGGGGTAGATCCGTTGGCGACGCAACACGGTGTCAAAGCTGGTCGGTTCGCGCCCCGGGTGGTCTTCACGGTAGTGCCCACCGAGGGACTCGCGACGATGGAGCGCCGACTCGGTCAGGAGCTCGGCGAGTTGAGCGATGTTCCGGAGCTCCAAGAGATCGGTGGAGACGATGTGGCGCCAGTAGTGATGCTCGATCACTTCGCGCCTGAGCCGGACGAGGCGCAACAAGTCCTGTAGGCCCGCCTCGGTGCGCACGATCCCCGCATAAGAAGACATCTCGCCGCGCAGTCCGCGCCAGTGCGCACTGATCTGGCTCGAGCGGCGGTTGTCGACCACAAAAGTCGAATCCCAATCCAACACACCTCGTTCGGAAGAAACCGGAGTCGTAAAGTACTCCCCTGCACGTTCGGCCGCGCAGAACCCCATGACTAGGCCCTCCATCAAGGAGTTGCTCGCGAGTCGATTCGCCCCGTGAAGACCTGTGCAAGCAACCTCTCCTATCGCGATCAAACGAGTGAGATCGGTCGTACCATCGATCGCCGCGAGCACACCTCCGCACTGATAGTGGGCGGCGGGGACAACAGGAATCAGGTCGCGGGTCGGATCCAGTCCGAGGCTCTTCAGTTTCTCGAGAATCGCAGGGAACTTCCGAGCGACGACCTCCGGTTCGAGAGACGTGAGGTCGAGATGCACGAACTCGAGCGCGTGTCGCTCCATCTCCGAGAAGATCGCACGGGCGACGACGTCGCGGGTCGCGAGTTCCATTCGATCGGGATCGACGGTCGCCATGAACCGTTCGCCCCCCTCCGGGAGGCGGAGCCTTGCGCCTTCGCCGCGCAGCGCTTCAGTTAGAAGAAAATTGTTCACCGCGGGGTGATAGAGGAGGGTTGGATGGAACTGGAAGAACTCGAGATTCGCGACGCGTGCGCCGGCGCGGTACGCCATCGCGAGCCCATCCCCGGTCGCTGTCTCCGCGTTGGTCGTGTAGCGAAAGACCTTGCCGGCCCCTCCTGTCGCGAGAACGGTGAGCGAGGCTTCGATGACGTGGATCCGCCCGCTCGCATCGTCGAGCAAGTACGCCCCAACGACCTCACCGCCATCGCCGAGCCGCTGCCGGTGCGTCTCGACAAGCAAGTCGACGGCGGTGTGATTCTCGAGGATCCGCACCTGGGGACAGCATCGCACTCGAGCCAAGAGCTCGTCGATGATCGCGGCCCCGGTTCGATCCCCCTTGTGATGGATGCGCCGGTGGGAGTGGCCACCTTCGAGGGACAGCTCGGGGGCACCCCCCGCGGAGGAGTCGAACTCTACCCCGTAGGAGCGCAAGCGTTCGAACGCTCTCGGCGCTCTCTCCAAGATCGCGCGGGCGGATGGCTCGTGGCAGAGCCCCGCGCCCGCCTCCAGGGTGTCCGCCAGATGTGCCTCGAGGGAGTCGTCATCGGCCGCGACCACCGCAATACCCCCCTGAGCATAGCGGGAGTTCCCCTCACCGAACTCTCCCTTGGTCGCGACAATGATGGTTCGGTCCGGATGCTTCGCAGCAGTCTCGAGCACGAACACAAGTCCGGCGATCCCCGTCCCGATGACCAGGACGTCTGCGCGGATTCGATCCCCGGTTTGCGACTGTGGCGCGCTGACCATGCCGGCTCCTCCTGGGCGTCGATACGCCTGTCTGAGTCGCCTGAGGGTACTCCGCGTGGAGTCGTGGCGGCAGCGATTCCACCGACCCGTAACTCGGAGGCGCGACCGCCACCTCGACAGGCACCCCGCCATGGCCCAAGCTAATGACGCGCCCCACGAGCCCCTCAAAACGAGGAAGGTCCCCATGACGCTGAGAAAGTCTTCGATTCTCCTCCTGTTCTGTCTTGGCGGCCCGCTCTGGCTCCCCGGTCAGGATCCGGGGGTTGCCCCACCAACACCAGAGGCGCCCGCGCTCGCGGATGTTGCCCGCGCACATCGCGACGCCATCGTCTCGTCGAGCCGGGTCGACACGTCGCACGCTGACCTCGAATTTCGAGCCGTTTTCTTCCCCGACACATTGCGATGGCGACTCTTATCCGAGTATCTCCAGGGAGTAGAGAAGAAGGAGGGTGCGAAAGAGATCGAGGAGCGCCTCGCTCTGGCCCGCAAGAAGTGGAAGAAGACGAGTGGGCGTCCGGGGTTCGAGATCACGCTGACGCCGACCGGTCCGCGCGCTCTCAAGCGAGAGGAACCGCGGACGATGCACTTCTTTCCCGGGGACCCCGCGAAGCTGATCGTTGCTCAGTTGGGCAAGAAGAAGATCACCTGGGATCCGATGGAAGCTCCCCAAGGGCTTTCCAGAGGCCGCGTGCGCGTCGCCCTCTACTCCACGGTCAAGGGCGGTCAGAGCATTCCGTACATCAGAGAGCTCGAGCCGAAAGGACCTCGGCTGATCTCTGATGGTAGAAACGGATCTATGCTCGGCGCACTTCCCAAGGCTCTCGCCAAGAAGGGAGGACAGACTCTTAGTCTCCGCTTGACGAACTTTGATCGGTTCCGGGGACCGTCGCCAGAGCCCAACTTGATCGACCTCAACGCAAACGAGAGCGTGTTCGAACGTGGACTCGAGGTCGAATTGGAACGCCCTTGGCCCCCCCCGTGGCCCCCGTTCCCCGCCGCGCTCGCCGAACTTTTCGGCGAGAAGAGCGCCGAGCAGACCTCGGAGAAGTCCGCTGCACCGAGCACAACATCAAAATGACCGGAGACCACGACCCCGAGCCCTGCGGCCGGAATCATGGTCTCCGTGGGGAGCTCTTTTGGAATCGCCGTCGCCGCAAATGAAGCGGGCATAGATCCGATCTTGCGAGGAGGCTGTCGGAAAACTCATTCCGACCGACGATTTGAGTTTCCCGACAGACTCCTAAATCAGAGGGCACGATTCGGAGAGTTTTCCCCTCGCGCACCACGGAGCAATGGACCTCAGTCTGTCCATTGCGGAAACACCTAAATCAGC
>CALEHF010000153.1 GCA_937876125.1 uncultured bacterium | reverse complement strand
AAACCACCTCGTCTCCCTCACGGAGGAAGCGGGTTGTCGCGAGTCGCAGTCTAATGTTGCGGCGGGGGCGCAACTGAACCCTCGCTTCGAACGTGCGCCCTTGGGAGGCGATCCCGCGGGCGATTCCTCGCCACTCGGTCAGCGAGTCGGGAAGAGTGACTTTCAAGGATCCCCGCCCGGTGGCATCGGTGTGGAAGTTGGGCTCCCACATCGCGGTCTCGGAGAAGTTACTCCGGATGCGAACCGCGGCCATTTCCACCCCCCCGTCCTCGTTCTCAGAGTCATCGAAGCGACCGTCGTCCGCGCCTTTCTTCGCGCTCTTCCCTCTGGAGCGTTGGAGCTCTCGTCCGCCTCGTGCTGGGGAGCTGTCTGCCTCTGACATCGGAGGAGAGAAGCGAGCCGCTCCCGCTTCCAACGAGCTGCCAACGGTCAGTCCGCCCCCTCCCCCTTGTCCTCCGTAGTCCCAGCTGGTCAGCCCGAGAGCCTCGACCGCGCTCGCTTGTGCGAAAAAGCTGTTGGCCAGGTACGAGAATCTGCGTTGCCAAGTGCGCCTGAGCAAGTCAGGGAGCGGATGGGTGGTGCGGTCGAGTGGCTTGTGACCTTCGAACCACGAGAAGGACCGCGAGCTACGGTAGTGGATCGAGTTGGTGCCGCGCAGCGTGAAGCTCCAACGCCGCTCGTGGAAGTGCTGCATTGGGCTCTTCGCAATTTCCGGTTGGATTGCGAGGACGGCGCGGTCGAACAGAGCGAGACTCCACGCCCCTTCGACCGGCTGACCCGTGTGATCTTTGAGCGTGAGATCGAGCGTGGCTTCCGCGCCGGGGAGGAGATCCAGGTCGCTCGTCGCGAGCACGCCATCGAGGAAGTACGGGTCGGGGGGGACTTCAATGCTGCCATTCGCTCGGTGCATCGTGCCGTCCCACACCGCCCAGGCATTCAAAAAGAAGTTCGGGGCCTCTGCGTCGGTGACCGGGAATGAGAACTGGGCGACGTGCCCCTTCGCCTGTACCGTTTCGAGGGAGAGGATGCGCCCCGCGGCGGAGCGCAGAACGAGAATCGTCGCGTCGGTTCGCTCGGTGAGGATGAGAGCTCGTGCGACGGTTCCGATGCGGGCGACGGGAGTCTGGGTGACGACTTGTAAGCCGTCGAGCGTGTAGTCGCGCCCGGTGAAATTGGGGCCGACCACCCACAGCTGGGTCGCGCTCTCGAAGGGATGGCCCCGGCCATCGTCGCCGCGGAACGTGACTCTCAGTTGACCCTCGACGGTTGCAATCTCGCGGAACTCGCTCCCCCCCGCTTCGACGCCAAAGGGTTTGGTCGCGATGGGTTCCCAATCGATCACGGGAATCTTCTCGCCGTCGCGCTCCTCGATGCGATCAACGCGCTTCGCGATTTCGATGACGCCGGTGGCGGAGCGGTCTCGTTCGCTCGCGTCCATGATGCGCACCGTGACCTCGATCGGCTCTCCTGGGGAGACGATCTGCACTTTCGGCTCGAGGTGGGCAAAGAGCGCAGTGCGCGTGACCGGGAAACTGGTGGTCGAAGTTTCCTCCCGCTGGGAAGCATCGGTCAGCCACGCTTCGACTTGGTAGTTGCTGTCGAGTGCGTCGCCGCGCTCAGATGTGGGCACCGTGAACTCTGCATTTCCCTCTCCGTCGAGGGTCGCTTCGCCGGAGTACACGTCTTCTGAGCTCCAATAGTTGTGCTGTCGCTCCTTGCGCCAAGGGTACGGCGACGGTGGCTGCCAGGCGAACCAGTACGGAGACCGCTGCACGCGGATTCGCACCTTGCCGCCTCGGACCGGCTCGCCGGAAAGGAAGTTTCCGCGCACGATCACTTGGAGCGGGTCGCCGTAGAGAACCGGTTCGTCGGGAGCCTGGATCGTGACCTCGAACTCGGGGCGGCGATACTCCTCAACCCTGAACGCTTCTCGCTGCCAGTTGCGAGGAGGAATTTCCTGATTGTTGCGCTTCACGCGCAGTGAGCACATTCCCAGAGTGACCTCGCTCGACAGTGTGACCGTGCCGGAGATCGCGCCGAACTCATCCGTTGTACTCGTCTTCTCGAGGAGCGGGCTTCCTTGGGGGTCGAGGAAGCTCCACGAAACCGCGGTCGCTTCTTTGG
Organism: uncultured bacterium; assembly: GCA_937876125.1. GTDB lineage: Bacteria > Planctomycetota > UBA8108 > UBA1146 > UBA1146 > JAFMMO01. The sequence goes on along the minus strand of CALEHF010000153.1, from coordinate 35,007 downwards.
GCAACTCGTACGTCTTGCCGTTCCACTGGCGGAGCGTGATCTTGAAACCGACCTTTTGGCCGGGACGGAACACCGGGCGGTCCGTCTCGAGGTAGTAGTGAAGTCTCGGTTGCCGGCCGGAATCGTAGGTGGGACTGAAGCTCGGGGAGGGGGAGATCTCTGCGCCGAGTTGGGCCACCGCCGCGAGACGGTGGAGGCGCCACCCGTCGGCGAGGAGCGGCATGAAGCGCTCCGGGTAGCGCCATCGCACCAGGCCATCGCTGCCGGTCTCGAGTCGCGTGGTCCAGCTCCGGTACTCTTTGTGACGGCGGATGTCGAGCCGGATGAGAACTTCAGAGCCAAAGACCGGCTTGCCATCGACGCTGCTCGTCACCCAGGCGAACGCCTCATCCGAACCGCCCTCGACATCGAGTGCGAGTCCCGAGACGAACACGGGAAGATCGATGCGGCTCGCTTTTCCTTCGACCCGTAAACGATAGGCACCCGCGGCGTCGGTCGGGAGCGTGACTTTGACGCGACGCGCCTTGTGGTCGTCGGTGCACTCGGTGGCGATCTGCCAGGTCCAGTCCGGAACGCCACTCGCGAGGCTCTCCGGCGCAGCGACGAGCGCTGTCTGATTCTCCACGCGGTCGAGGTAGTCGGGAATCCGCCACAGAGAGGCGGTGAGAGTCTCGACATTGCGCGCTTCGACTTCGACCTCTGGCTGAGTGCCGGGGGGGACGAGCCGCACGTCGCCGGCGAGCTGGACACCTTCGCGCAGGATCTCTTCACTGCGCCCGCGGGCGTCGGAAGTCCACTGGCTTTCGGGGTACTTCTCGAGAAATGCCCGGTACTCATCGACCGCATCGACGAGGTGGACGAGATAGATCTCAGTCGCGTAGGGGATCAGGTAGCAGGCATCGTCGGCGAGTCGTTCGTTCGGGAAGCGCTCGACGAGAGTGCGCCAATCTGCGATGGAGGCGAGGGCTTTCGTGCGCCACGCCTCGAGTGCATCAGCGGCCGGCTTGCCATCCTCGAGGAGTTTGAGCTGTTCGATCAGGGTTTCGATCTCCGAGCTGCGCAGGCGATCGATCCCCGGGACAGCGCCCACCGAGACGAGGCGCCGGATGCCTCGTTCGAAGAGAGCGCGCGCGTTCAGCTCGGTGTTTGGGGCGAGTTCGAGGATTCCGGCGAAGAGAGTCTCGGTGCGCTCCCACCGACGCTTGTCTTCGGCGATGCCCCGAACGGTCTTCCACACTTCATAGGCGCGGGCCAGTTGTTCGGGGTCGGTGGGCTTCTCTTCCTTCTCCCATTCGCTTGGGTCCATATCGTGTTGCCAAGAGACCGAGAGCCCTTCGATCAGCTCGAATGCGGTGGCGCACCACTGTTCTCGATAGGCGCTGCCCCCCTGCTCCCAAAGCGCGAGTGCCTTTTCGCTCGGCTCGAGCTTCGACCACCCTCCCCAGGACTTGGCGCGTCGTCGCCCTTCGACTTCTGCGAGAGTGGCGGCGGTCTTCAGAGGCACGCGATCGAGTTCACGCTCGTACAGAACCCGCACGTCATCCCACTGGCGCTGCTTCTCCGCGCAGTGCGCCCAGATTTCGAGACAACGATGGCGGGCGTCGCCGGTGAGCTCCTCCGCCCCTTCGCGACAGAGTTCAAGCGTCTTGCGGTAGAACCCGGATTCATATTGGGACTCGATCTCGGCGAGTCGATCGTCGGGGGTGGGGGCGCGCCCGATGAGAGGAGAAAGCGCGGCGGAGAAGAGGACCAGCATGAGGAAGACGGGGTAGCCAGATCGCCCAGACATTCGGGGCTCCTTTCGGGGGGGTCGTGCTGCGAGTGTGCGGGGAACGGGGCGTATGGAAAAGGTTTCTCTCCGGATGAGATTCAAGCGACGGCGACAGCCTCCTCAGAGCGCGGACTACGCATGAAGCGCTGGCGTCGTTAACATGGGGTGCGTCGGGGCGTCCCCAGGGCTCCGACGATCCCGTGAAGAGGAGGCTGGTCCCATGCCCTCATCCGCAACTGGCCCCGAGCTGCCTCGCTCGGGACGTCTCGCCCGGTCCATGGTCGCTGCCCTCTTGATCTGCTCCCTCGGTTTCCTCGGTCTCCTTGGAGTCCTTAGCCGGCAGCAGCAGGGTCAGATCGACGATCTCGAGGTTGCTCTGGCTCGTCTCGAACGCTCCCGGGTCGCCTCGAAGCTCGATTCCGCCGACCGCCGCGATGACCTAAGCACCCGCCTGGGAGCACTGGAGCACGGGGTCAGCACCAGACCGCGATTCGTTCCGCCTTCTCCGGGGGACCCGCCCGTGGCCAGCGAGCCGAGTACCGGTACCGAAGAAGTAGTGTCAGGCGATGCAGAGCGGGCCACAGCTCTCGAGTCCGAGGTCACGGAGCTCCTCGAGCAATGGGAGGGGGTCACGGACGGGGGACCGGGCGGGGAGGGCCTGCGGTTCAAACTTCCGAGCGGAGTGAGTGTGGTGACCGGAACGACGGCTTCGGGGAGCAACCCCGGTGTGCCCTCGTGGTCCGAAGTGCAGGCGACCGGCGCTCCGGATACCGATGGGCTCGGCGATCTGCCCACCGCCTGGGCGAGCCGTCGGCCGGATGAAGGGCTCGAGTGGCTTGAAATCGACTTTCCCCGGGTGTTGATCCCCTCGGCGATCGTCATCGTCGAGAGCCACAATCCAGGCGCCTTGATCCGGGTGGAGGGGGGGAGCGGCGGATCCCTGCAAACCCTCTGGAGTGGGACCGACCTGGCGACCGAAGATGCCAACGAGTTCGTGATTTCAGTCTCGGCCGGAGTTTCGATCGAGACGGTGCGTCTCACCCTCGACACTCGGCTCGTCTCCGGTTGGAACGAGATCGACGCGGTGGGCCTCGAGGTGGGGGATACCGTCGTTTGGGGAACTGAAGCGCGCGCGAGTAGCAGCTACGCGCAGCGGTAATCGAGTGAACGAGGAGTCCGTGTGCGCCGATTGTTGATTCCGATTGCGATCGCGGGGGCGATCGCCCTTGCCACCAGCATCCTTTTGCAGTCCGGCAAGGATTCCGGCTCGGAGGGTCGCTCGCGCGGCGGAGCCTCTGGCTCGGCTGGGCGGAACTCCGGCTCAGGGGTGGGCAGCGGCGGCGACCACGAATTCCCACCGATCGCTTCTCGCGCGGGTGACCTGCCTCCCAACGAGCTGCTCCTGGATCCCCCTCCGATCGAGGCTCCCCCCGAACTCGATCCGCGCCTCGCTCTCACGGGAATGCCGGGAGCGACCTGGGTCGAGATCGAAAACTGGTTTCTTGATCGCGCAACGAACGAAGAGCGCATGCAAGCATCGAGCGAGTTTCTCAAACAGCTCCCCCGCGATGACGCCCTCGACCGACTCCTGACCCTAGCCTCCGTGGTGACCGCCGAGCGGGGACGCGCGGAGTATTGTGGCGCGCTCGCCACCCTGCTGATCCCGACGGTGCTCGACTCGCGCGAAGAGCTGACCCGTTTCCGCCGAATCTTGACCAAGGGGAAGAAACCCTCGGAGCGGTTCGTCGCGCTTCCGATCATCCAGATGGCGGTCCGGGTGAACGGCGACACGCAAGGGGTGATCGAGGCGTACGAGTTGGCATTTTACTCCGTGGAGGACGGCGATTTCGCCCAGGTTCTCATGGGAGAGGTCGGTCTCGTTCAGTCACCGACGCGTTCTCTGCGGCTCCTACAGGCCGCGGTCCAGCGAGGGAAGAGTGAGCCGGGAAATGGCTACTTTGTCGCCGCGATTCTCGGCGCGGAGAGTATCCTCGCGGCGGAAAAGGTCGCTCGGGTCAAGCTCGCGTCGCGTGAACTTCCCCCGGGGAGCGCACTCATGCGCGAGTATCAGATGGCCGACAGGGTCGACCTGCGTCGCACCGTGATCGACGCGGTGTACGACGCTGCACTCGATGGAGAGCGGACCGAGGAGGAGTTCCTCGCGGCCCTCGAGTTTTTTCGAGGGGTGGCGCCGAAGCGGGTCGACGCTCTTCGAAGTGCCTGCGAGCAGCCGGAATTGCGCGCGCGCATCGGATCCTGAGCCGCCCGAGAGCGCTGCGGAGAGGGACTCGTGATGGAAGACTTGAGGGAGGAGGACTCAGAGTGCCGCGTGCGATGCGTCTGACCGTTCAAGGGCGTCCTGCGATTCTCGCGGTCGATCGCAGTCATCCCTCGAGCGAAAGGCTCCCCGCGATCGATTTGGCCGCGGCATGGGATGCTTTGCCGCCGCCGTCCTCCCTCGACTCCATCCGACTCGAGCCACTCTCCAATCAACTCTCGATGGTCGAACTGCGCCGGGTGGTGCATCGCGCGGGCGTGCTCCTGGCTCCGGGGGGCGTGCTGACGATGGTCTTGCGCGATCCGGATCTCAACGGGTTTCCAGAGCCCGCGCCGTGGCCGGGGGAGCCGCTCGCATTCAGCGGAGAAACGAACGGAGAAGACGCCGCCGAGTCGATCCGCGAGGTCTATCGGCCGCTTCGCCACTTCGTTGAACTCCTGCGGCTGTTCCCCTTCGAGTGTCCCGTCCCGCGAGGTCTCGCGGGGCACCCGACACTGCTTCAGATCGACGCCCGGCGACACCGCACCCGGAGCGAACTCGAAGCCAGAGACCCGCTTCTCGGGCCGCCTCTCGATCGCGGTTCGATCGAGGCGCGGTACGGCTCCGACTCCTCTTACCGGCGGTTCGATCGCCTCGAAGAGCCAGAGATCGTCGACGACTTGCTCTACGCATGGTCGCGACTCGCACCGGCGCGCGCGTCGCGGATCCTCGCCCTCGGGGTCAACGATGGTCGCGAGCTCGATCTCGTGAGTGAGTTTCTACGCCCCGAGCCCGGACTCGGCGGAGGTCCGGAGCTGTGGGGGATCGATGCCTCGGAGAGCGCGATCGATGGGGCTCGGGCGCGCTTCCCCGACCACGCTGCGCGCTTCCTCGCCGCCGATCTCGGAGACCTCCGCTCCCTCGATCTGCCGCGGTTTCCGATCGTGATTGCCCTCGGAGTTCTCCAGTCTACGACCGTCGATCGCGATCGCCTGCTCGCCGACCTCAAGGAGCACCTCGAGCCGGAGGCGCGTGTCCTCTTCTCGATTCCCGATTGCCACTTCGAGAGTTACGACATTCTCCGGCGGCCGCTCCGGCGCGACGATCCCCGCGCCGATCGCTCCCTCGTTGCGAAGGATGTGCGTTTTCTCGCTCGTTGGTGCCACCGAGCAGGGTTCGAGCGCGTCGAGACTTTTGGCAGCTACGACGCCTTTGTGCTCGCTCTGCGCGGCGGGAGCGGCGGAGGCACAGCCAGTGTCACCTGATCCCCACCCTCCACTCGGCTTCGACTGAGGGACGCGGGTCCGTTTCCCATCGACTCTGGGTGCGGCTAAGCTACGAGCATGAACCGACCCTCCATCGAACCAGCACCCGGACCCGAGAGTGAGCCGTTCGACCCCGATGCCTTGCCGGCCGGGATCGAGCCGTACGCGCTCCACTTCGATTTCCCCGACCCGGTCGAAGTCCCGCGCTTCTATCCAGATCTCCCGCCGATCGGTGGTGTGCTGAGGACCACATGCGAAGACTTCGAGGTGGAAGAGATTCCGCTGTACGAATTCAGCGGCGAGGGTGAGCACCTCTACCTGACCGTCAGAAAGACCAATCGCACCACTCTGCAGATCCGCGACTACCTCGCGAAGTTCTTCGGGGTGTACCCCGACGACGCGGGCTTCGCCGGTTTCAAGGACAAGCGTGCGGTTGCCCAGCAGACCTTTTCCATCCCCACCGATCAGACGGTGCACGCGCAAGAGCTCGATCGCTCGTTCCTGCAGCTGATCAGCGCCACCCGCCATAGCAACAAACTGCGCACCGGGCACCTGAAGGGAAACCGTTTCCGCATTCGGGTGCGCGGCGTCGATGCCGCCGCCGCCGCGACCGCGACCGAGGTGATGGCGCGGATTGCTCGTGACGGAATGCCAAACTTTTACGGTCCGCAGCGCTTCGGGATCCACGGCATGGGACACAAGGTCGGAGAGGCGCTTCTCAGGCGCGACATCGAGGGCGCCATCGGTTGGATGTTGTTTCCCCAAGAGGGGATCGAGGAGCCGTTCCGTCACCTCGCCGGAGAGGGGAAGTACGTCGAGGCGCTCGAGCTGCTCCCCCCCGGGCGCACAGCGGAGGCCGCTCTCTTGCACTGTCTCCGGCGCCACCCCGGCAACCTGCGCGTCGCCGCTCGAAGGATCCCGCGGCAACTTCGGAAGATGTACTACTCGGCGTTCCAATCGAGATTGTTCAACTGGGTGCTGCGCGAGCGGATCGAGTGGGGGCCCGATGCCCTGACGACCCTTCGACTGGGCGATCTCGCATTCATTCACAGTAAGGGAGCGTGCTTCCGAGTCTTAGATGTCGACGCGGAACGTGAGCGCGCCGAGCGGATCGAGATCTCACCCTCCGGACCGATGTTCGGCAAGAAGGTGCTGCTCTCCAATGGCGAGATGGGCCGCGTCGAGCGCGCGGTTCTCTCCGCGAATGGCCTGCGCCGTGGGAGCTTTGTTTCCCACGTGAAGGGGCTCGACCTCGACGGAGGCCGTCGTCCACTCCGCGTACCCGTGACCGAGACCGACGTTCGCTGGCTCGAAGGGGAAGAGGCACTCCTCATCTCGTTTACGCTTCCCACCGGCTGCTTCGCCACTACCTTGCTCGAGCAGATCATGGGGCCGGGGCGCGTGGGTGCGTTGGCTCCGCGCGACGGCGTGTTCTTCCCGAAGGATGCGAGCCCGGTGGAAAGCTCCTCCGGAGACGAAGATGCCTCGGAGTGACCGCTCCGTCGTCGGCTGGCTTCGTGACGCTCGAGTCGAGAAACAAAGAGCGACCCCGTTCGGCGTAGGCCGAACGGGGTCGCTTCACTTTCGACGACGATCGCGGGGAGTGTTAGCGACCCGCCCTCGCGCCGGTTGCCCGGTAGCGTTCAATCGCATCGAGACGCATCGCCACCGATCCATCGGGAAGTTCGACTTCGAACTCGTCCCCCGGCTTCCGCTGCCAGACCGCCTTACCGATCGCCGACAGGTAGCTGATCACGCCCTCGTCGGGGTTTCCGTCCCACGGCCCGAGGAGCGCGTAGGAGACGGTCTCGCCCGACCCGATATTGGTCAGCGTGAGTCGCGTGCCGAGGTTTGCGACCTCGAGGTTTGCCTCCTTCGGGTCGATCCGCTGGACCCGATCGAGCTGGGACTGCAGATCCATCGCGCGACGGTTGAGGTTCTCTCGCTCTTCGATGGCGCTCGTGAACTCTGAGTTTTCGCTCAGGTCACCGAGCGCGGCCGCATCGCCAATCGCCTTGAAGATCGCAGGCAGCTTCTCGTTGCGGATCTCCTCGAGCTCCGTACTCTTCAGCTGGAACCCGCGCTCGGTCGAGTAAATGACATTCTCGTCGAGGGTCGCCTTCGTCTCGGCGGTCTTTCCGACGGTCAGCACATCCGGGTGGGCGCGCAAGATCGTCGCGAGAACTCGCTGCTGCGCGCCCGTTGAAAAACCGCGCGAGGCTTGCACGCCGATGTAGATGTTCCGCGCGGCGCGGGGGCTACTCCGTTCGAGGACCTTCTTGAGCAAGGGGAGAGGTTTGCCGGAGAGTTGGTGGCGGAACCGCTTCACGCGCACCTCAGCCGCTGTGTCGCGGGCATTCTCGAGCTGCAACGAAAGCCGGTCGAGAAGCGACACCGACTGACGGAACAAGTCCGCCGGCGTGATGTCATTGAGACAGGGCAAGTTCGGGTGACCGCCGTTCGCACTGCAGCGCACCAACCACAGGAAGAACATCGGCGCGTTCAGAGGGACGCGGCGCACTTCTTCCGCAAGCGCATTCAGCTCGCCGGAGCGTCCGGCCTCTTCGAACAGTGAGAGCAGAATCTCCCGCGGTCCGTCGTCAGAATTCAGGAGCAGATCGACTTGGATCTGCGGCCACTCCTCGGGGTGGTGTTCGCGGATCTGATCGATGATCTCACGTTGATCTTCCTGACGCGTGAGAGTGTTCAGAGCGTCGGCCAGACGATCGTGCTCTTGGATCAGTGTGGCGACGTCGGGGAGCTCACCCAAATCTCCCCCTTCGCGGCGGAGGTAGAGGAGCACGCCGAGGCGCACTTCCGGGGTGCCGTCTCCGCGGAGCAGGTCCTTGAGAAGCTTCTCGAAGTGTGGCTGGAGAACGTGGCGATCATCGATCGAGACTTCCTCGACGAGGTCGCGCAGAACCCGCAGGCGCTCTTTGAAGTCGAGCCCGTTCATGCGGCGATCGACACTCTTCGCAACCGCCTCCGGTCCATCGAGGAGGAAGAATTCGCTCGAGCGACCACCGGAGACTCCGATCGTCGGATCTTGCTTGATCGCTGTGCGCTGCCGAGCCCACCACTTGGACCAGTCGGGGAGCGGAATCACCGATTCGGTGAGCATCTCTCGGATGCGGGCGAGCGGGAGCGGTCGCTCCGAGGTCGCGAGCACCTTGCGCAAGAGCTCGATCGGCTCCTCCATCGCGAGGCGTTGGAGCTCCTCAGGCTTGCGCCAGGAGAGCACGAGGAAGTGGTTGTGCGTCAGCGGCTGCGCGATGTCAGGAAGGGCTTCGAGGAGAACCCGGTGATCGGGCTTCTCTTGGAAGTCGATTTCCGCTGCGCCTTCGACGGGATCGATGCGGTTGATCTTCCCGACTCCCCAGCCGGACTTGTGGTAGACGTAACAACCCGGTTGGTAGTGAATCATCCGGAGGAAGAGTGCGATGGCAGACTTCGGCTCCTTCGACTCCTTGATCTCCGAGGACTTCACGCAGACCTCGAAGCCCTCGACCTCACCAAACTCCTCGCGGTAGGCCTCGATCAGCGAGTGGCGGTGAGGGCGCGGTTTCGGGAGGCACTGAACGAGTGTCTCGAAAAACGCGCGGCGCGCCTTGTGCCCCAAGGCTCCCGCCTGCGGTTCGAGAAGCTCGAACACCTTCCCTGCCCGCTCACCTTGACCGGCGGAGATGGCTCTCTGCGCAGCCTGCAAAAACTCGGGGAAGGAGACGGTCTCCTTCTCCACGGCATTGAGCCAGAGCTCTTCGTACTCGTCCCAGTTCCCCTGTCGAACTGTGTGGTCGAGCGCCTTCAGGAATTCCGACATCCTTGGCTCTCTCCTGCCGGGTCCACGCCCGGCGTACGGACCTCGATGCGACACTCATCGAGTGTCGCGACGCGGTCTCAACCCTCGATGATGTTCCCCCCGGCGATGACGGTTCGCGCGAGGTGGTTCTCGAACTCGTAACAGATCCGCCCCTCATGGGACGTCTCCCAAAGTATCAAATCAGCAGCGAAGCCCTCGGCGATCTGCCCCGTGACCCCGGTCAGTCCGAGCGCCGCGGCGCCTCCGACCGTTGCGGCAGCGAACCCCTCGAGCGGCGACATTCCCATGCGCAAGCACGCGAGTCCGACGATGAAACTCATGCTCTCGACGGTGCACGAGCCTGGGTTTCGATCGGTCGCCAGGGCGACCGTCAATCCGGCATCGAGCATCTTGCGCGCTGGCGCAAAGCACTCCTTCCCCAGGAAGAAGGTCGTGCCGGGGAGGAGGGTCGCAACGACTCCCGCCTCTCGCAGCTTGGCGATCGAGGCGTCGGTTGTCTTCATGAGGTGGTCCGCGCTCACCGCGCCCACTTCGGCCGCGACTTCCGAGCCACCGGAAGGGGCCATCTCGTCCGCGTGCACTTTCGGGCGCAGCCCGGCGGCTTTCCCCGCCTCGAGGACTCGCCGTGTCTGCTCGGGTGTGAAGACTCCGCGCTCGCAGAAAACATCGCAGAACTCGGCGAGCCCTTCTTTGGCCACCGCCGGGATCATCGTCTCGATGATGAGGTTGACGTAGGCGTCTCGATTCTCGCGGAACCCATCCGGGAAATCGTGGGCGCCCATGAAAGTGGTCACGACTCGGGCGGGCGTCGTCTCACCGAGGCGGCGTGCAACGCGCAGCATCCGAAGCTCGGTCTCGAGATCGAGTCCGTAGCCGCTCTTGATCTCGACGGTCGTCGTTCCCCCCGCGATCATGCGCTCGAGGCGAGGAAGCGACTCTGCGTACAGTTCGTCTTCGCTCGCCGCTCGGGTCGCGCGGACGCTCGCGCGAATCCCTCCACCTGAGGCGGCGATCTCTTCATAGTCTGCTCCGCGGCAGCGCATCTCGAACTCGCCCGAGCGATCTCCCGCGAACACGAGGTGCGTGTGCGAATCGACGAAGCCGGGAGTCAGCAATCTTCCGCTCGCATCGAGCGTTTTCAGGGCATGAAAACGGCCGGCGATTTCGCTCGCCGGCCCGACTGCTTTGATTTTGTCTCCCAGAATCGCGACGCTCAGTCCTTCTGATCCGAATACTCCGTTGGCGCCCTTCTGGTCGTTCTGTGAGGAAGGTCGCCGGTCCTCTCCCGTCCGGTTCCCGTGCTCGGATGAACCGAAAGTCGGAAGGAGCACGCGGGCGGCGTTCTCGATCAGGAGATCGACCGTTTGCGTCACGGCCGCCCTCCCTTCATTGGAATCCAGATCTTGTTCTCTGTTGCGGTGCGCTCCGCGGCTTCGTACCCCGCATCGACGTGGCGGAAGACACCCATGCCGGGGTCTCCATCGAGAACGCGGGCGAGACGCTCGGCCGCCGCATCGGTGCCGTCCGCGACGATCACCATGCCGGCGTGAATCGAGTTTCCGATCCCGACCCCTCCGCCGTGATGGAGTGACACCCAGGTCGCCCCGGACGCGGTGTTGAGCATCAGGTTGAGGAGCGGCCAGTCCGCGATGGCATCGGAGCCGTCGAGCATTCCCTCCGTCTCGCGATTCGGTGAGGCGACGGAGCCGCAATCGAGATGATCGCGACCGATGACGATGGGCGCGGAGATCTCGCCCTTTGCGACCAGCTCATTGATGTGTAGCCCGAACTTCTTCCGCTCGCCGTAGCCGAGCCAGCAGATCCTCGCCGGCAGTCCCTGGAACTCGACCCGCTCTTGGGCCATGTCGATCCAGTTGCGCAGATGCGTGTGGTCGGGGAAGAGCTCGTGAATCGCTTGGTCGGTGCGCAGGATGTCCTTCGGATCTCCCGACAGGGCGACCCAGCGGAACGGTCCCTTTCCCTCGCAGAAGAGCGGGCGCACATAGGCGGGGACGAAGCCGGGATAGTCGAACGCGTTCTCGAGTCCGGCGTCCTGTGCTTGACCGCGGAGGTTGTTGCCGTAATCGAAGGCGATCGATCCCGCGGCCTGCAAGCCGATGATCGCTTCGCAGTGGCTTCGCATCGACCGCATCGATCGTCGGACATAGTCCTCTGGATCAGCTGTGCGCAGCGCGAGGGCCGCATCGAGGCTGATCCCGTGCGGAACGTATCCTTCGAGGGCGTCGTGGGCGCTGGTCTGATCGGTGACCATGTCGGGGACCACACCGCGCGCGAGGATCTCAGGGACCAAGTCGGCCGCATTGCCGAGGAGGCCGATCGAGATCGCTTCGCCCGCCCGACACACTTCTTCGATGCGCGATAGCGCGGCGTCGAGGTCAGTGAACGACTCGTCGAGGTACCGCGTCTCCAGTCGGCGTTGGATCCGGTGAGGATCGATCTCAATGTTGAGCGATGCCGCCCCCGCCATGCTCGCTGCGAGGGGTTGGGCGCCGCCCATGCCGCCCAGTCCGGCGGTGAGGATCCAGCGCCCCGCAAGCTTGCCGTCGAAGTGCTGATTTCCCGCTTCGACGAAGGTCTCGTAGGTGCCTTGGAGGATCCCTTGGGTTCCGATGTAAATCCACGAACCGGCGGTCATCTGGCCGTACATTGTCAGGCCCAGGGCTTCCAGGCGGCGGAACTCGTTGATGTTTCCCCAGCGGGGGACGAGGTTCGAGTTGGCGATGAGCACGCGGGGAGCGTCCGGGTGGGTCTTGGCGACTCCGACCGGCTTCCCGCTCTGAACGAGCAAGGTCTCGTCGACCTCCATCTCCCTCAAAGTGCGGATGATCGCGTCGTAGCACGCCCAGTTGCGGGCTGCCCGCCCCGAACCCCCATACACGACCAGGTTTCCGGGGTCTTCGGCGACCGCTGGATCGAGATTGTTCATCAGCATGCGCATCGGGGCCTCAGTGAGCCAGGAGCGGCAGCTGATCTCGGATCCTCGGGGAGCGTGAATCGGGGGGCGGGGGGGGGAGGAGGAGGCCTGGTTCTTGGATCCAGCAGCACCTGGGGCTGCCTTCACCGGATTCTCGCGCGAGTTGCTTTGACTCGACACCAACGATCCTCTCTCCGTGCCGGCCAACTGGGGCCGACGAGGAGGCGTGGTGCTTCCACGACCTCCACCCGATCCCCGATCTAATCAGAACCCCCGAGGCCCTGCAACCGAATGGGCCTGGTGCCGACGAGATCTTCGGATCGATGCGAGTTCCGCCACCTGTGCGCCGGAAATCGTCGGTCGGAATGAGATTTCCGACAGCCTCCCCAATGAGAAGGCACGAGCGGAGGGCTTTCCCCCCTCGCGCCACAGAGCAATGGACCTCAGTCTGTCCATTGCGGAAACGCCTCAATCAGCGGTCACGACAGGCAACGCCGATTGCTCGGGCACTCCGAATCGTGACCTCTGACTTAGCCGCAGAACGGATGCTTCGGGCATGGGAGGCGATTTCCTGGGGTGTCTCCGCAGTTTGGGAACGGGGGCGGGAGTTCGATCAGGTCGCCGGAGAGGAACTGCCACAGGGTCACCGCGTCCGCGTAGTCGATCTCACCGCTCCCGTCGAGGTCTGCTGCGGCGGGACAAGGGAGATCGGATCGACGCACGAGGTGGCTGAGGAGCTGCGTGAGATCACTGCGGTCGACTCGGCCGCTGCCATCGAGATCGCCGCGGATCCAATCGCGTCGGGCCGGGCGGATCCGGCCAACGGTATCTCCGGTCGAGAACCAGAGCCCCCCCACCATGTCTGTGGCGACTGCGTAGATCGGCTCCTTGTTGCGTTCTAGGAAAGTCTCGGCGGCAACGACGGCTGTCCCTTCGTCGTCGAGGTGCAGCCGCACGATACGGCCCCGAACGTACTCGCCGAACAGCAGTCCTGCTGCGTCGGAGTCGGGGAAGAGGGTGCTCTCCACGTACGTGATGCCGACCGGAGCGGTGGTCGGGCTCCATGTATGAATGGGGTCGGTGCGATCATCACGGCCGAGAATGCCCGCTCCCTCTGGCCAACCGAGGTGATCTCCGGCGACGGCGCGGTTCACTTCGTCATGCTCGCTCGTGCCATTGTCGGTCAGGTAGAGAACGGTGGGGATGAGGCCGGGGACCACGGTGAGTCCGAAGCAGTTGCGAATCCCTCGACAGAACTCGCTGCGCCCGCGCCATGGGTTGTCCACCGGGATCGCTCCGTCGAGCGTCATCCGGTGGATCCGTCCGGTGCGGCTGGCGGGGGGCAGAGTGCTCGAGGGGTGACCGAGATCGCCGATACTGAAGTAGAGATGGCGATCCGCGCCGAACGCGAGCGCGCCCCCGTTGTGCGTCGATCCGGCAGGGAGATCATCGATCACCGACGTCACCTCGAGGACGCGCGGCGCGACGTTGCCATCGCCGACGGCGACGCGGATTCGCGTGATGCGTGCGCGGTCGAGACCTGGGGTGTGGTAGGCGTACAAGATCGCCTCCGTGCCTGCACCACCCGTGCCTGCACCACCCGTGCCCGCACCACCCGTGCCCGCATCACCTGAGACCAGGAGCGGGTCGGCACAGAGTCCGAGGAGCCCGCGCTCTCCTGACGTGACCGCCTCGAGGGTGACCAACGGTTCGGCGAGGAGCTTGCCCCGTTCGATGACGAGGATTCGACCGGTCAGTCGCTCGGCGACGTAGATCCGACCGTCGGGAGCGGGAGCGACGGCGACCGGCCCCAAGAGGCCACGCGCGACGATCGACACCGACCATTGATCGGGAAGTCCGCCGTCGGTAAGTCTGATATCGGAGACGCGATCGGCCTGAGCCTGGCAGAGAACCGGCGCAAAGAGCAGGAGCAGCGCGAAGCTGAGTGCGCCCGCGACGCGATGGGTCGGGCTGACGTTTCTGCTGCCGCCGTCTTTTGAGGAGGCACCGTCTCTAGAGGAGGCACCTCGTGAGGAGGCACGATCAGCGTCATTTTGATCGGTCATCAATACCATGCGCGTCTTCGTCTCCTTGCGGATCCAGCTCTCCTTGAGTTCCCGGCACATCTGCCCCACTTCCGGAGCGAGATCATGGGGACCCGTGAATCGTATCGAACCCTGAAGCCGGGAACAGCTACTTCCTCGGCTCGGCAAGGGGAGGATCTGCACCCGATTCGAGCGCCAGGACCGGGCGACAACAGCCGATGAAGGGAAGGATGCACCATCGCAGCACGCTGGAGCCGCCTGCGGGCGTCTTCCCCGCTGTTTGCGCCACGCCTCCCCTCGCTCGAGCGGGGGGCCAATACCTGACGGGAACGGACCACCGATGTCGGATTCGTTCGGCAGATTGACTCCAGCGAGCCACGCAGCTCCGGTCCGAGCGGTGGGGGAAGGGATCTCCCCTGCTCCGACGACCCCGACCCACGCCGCGACGGTGGTCGCGGTGCTCGGGGGAGAGCCGGGGAGCGTGCTCCATGAAGTGCGGTTGCTCGGTCAAATCGCTCCTCTCACCGCCCCGGCCGAACTCCCGGTCGGGACCGTGCTCGAAGTGATCGCCCTCCGGTCCGAGGGGGGTCTGCTCGCCGCCTTGCCCGGTGGGGTTCTCCCCGGAACGCTCCCTCCAGGAATCCACTCGGCCATGAGCGAGCTGGCAACTCCGACGCCGGCGGGGTTCGCCCCCGCGCCCCGGTCCCCGTCAGGTGCCCCGGAGGTCCGAACTTCGGGCCTCCCGTCCGACTTGCCGATCGCGGTCGCCGCGCGGCTACGGGCGGAGGGAGTCGATACGCCCGCGGGCTTCGCGGCAGCGCGTCGGTTGATCGGCCTTGGGGTCGAGCCGAACGGAGAACTCCTGCGCGGGGGCGCTCGAGTCGAAGCACTGGCTTCCGCAACTCTTGCCACAGTGAGCGGGCTTCGGGTTTCGCTCGCCGGTGCGATAGAGAGCGCCGTCGCGAGTGCATCCGAGCCCGGGCTCCCCCCCGAACTTCGAACCCCTCTCGCCGGGTTTGCGCGCGCATTTGGAGACCCGAGCCTTCGGCCGGGAGAGCTCATCGAGCTGATCGCTCGGCTGGGAACGCTGATCAACCGTGCGGTGGAGAGCGCCCTCGCGAGTGACCCGAGATGGATCGCGGCGAGAGAGGGGATTGCAGAGTTGCACCGCGACTCGGGACCCCCTCCGGCCCTGCCGAGAGCCCCAGCTCCGCTCGCGGCGGCGGTTCTGGAGGCAGACCTCGGCCGGGGGCTCACCTCCGAGGCGAAGCTTCGAGGCCTCGCGTTGCTCCACCGACTGGAGCACAAAGCGATCGAAGAACATCCTGCGCATCGCGAATGGCGTCCACTTCTGCGCGAGATTCTCGACCGAAGCAACGTTCTCTCTTATCGGGTGGCGATCGAGATCGCCGAGAGAGAGGGCGGAGTGCGCCCGGATCCCCAGAACACTTGGTTCGTCGAAACCCCGGCGGGGCGACCGGTGCGAGTGCGTCGCGATGTTCGTCAGAAGGGTGCTGGGGAGGAACCCGGATCCGATGAGGAGCAACGGTTCCGGATCGAGACTCGAGGTTGGGGCTTGGGCGAGATCCTCGTCGAAGGAGCCCGACGCCTCCACGCGGGAGAGACAGTGGTGGGACTGGAACTCTCGGCCGCTCTGGATCGCACGCGCATCGCGCTCGCCGCGAATCTCGAACAGCTGGTCGAGTCCTTCGAGGGAACCGGAGTCGAAGTGAAAAGTAGCGTCGTTCCGTGGCGCACGGTCAAAGGTGACACGGCGGCTCCAGTGGTCGAGCGCACAAGTACCGCGCTGGACTTGCGGGTATGACGATGAGCCGATCCATCGCGATTGCACTCGGCTATTGCCCCGATGCCGATGTTGCCCCGAGAGTCGTCGCGGCGGGGAGTGGGGTGATGGCTGAGCGGATTCGGCAGATCGCCACGCGGCATGAGATCCCGCTCGAGGAGGACACCGATCTCGCTGAGCGTCTGTTCGACGTGACGGTGGGGGAGGAACTCCCGGAAGAGTTGTATCTCATCGTCGCGCGCGTCTTCGCGTACCTCGATCACATCGCTCAGAAAGTCGCAGCTGAGTCGGCCTGACTGCTGAGCGGGCCTGACCACTGAGTCGGTCTCACTGTTGAGCGCCTCCCGCTTTGGATCCACCGCGAGTCAGCGCAGCCGTTTCCCCGCGACGTAAACCTCTTCGACGCGCGCGCGGTGGCCTCGATGAATCAGCATCGAGAGGAGCTCGGCGGGGGCCGTCGATTCGATCGATCGTCCGCTGAGGATCTCCTCTACTTCGAGTACGACCAGGTCGGCAGCCTTCCCCGGGAGGAAATTGCCGATCCGATCTTCCCAGCCGAGGGCCCTCGCTCCGCCGAGAGTGCCGAGGAACAAGAGCAGCGCTGGGTCCACAGGCTCCACTTGCATGTAGTTCCCCATCTTCATCGCCTCGAGCAGCGACCACGACGTGCCCGCACCGATGTCGCTTCCCAAGGCGACGTCGAGCCCGCGCTTCCGAGATTCGAGCAGAGGGAACCGACCGCTGTGCAGGAAGAAGTTGCTGTCGGGGCAGTACACCGCACACGCACCGGCGGCGGCCAGTCGATCGATTTCGCATCCGTCGAGGTGAATGCAGTGGGCGAGAATCGTGCGTTCGCCGATCAGTCCGGCACGCTCATAGACCTCGGTGTAATCCTTGGCGTCGGGGAAGAGCTCGGCGATCCGAGCGATCTCCCCCTTGTTCTCGGAGAGATGAGTCTGGATCGGCACGCCGAACTCCTCTGCCAGCTGACCCGCCCCGAGAAGGAGAGCATCGCTGCAGGTGATCCCGAATCGCGGCGTCACCGCGACGGCGAGCCGACCCTCCGCCCGACCATGCCAGTGTTCGATGAGACTGCGCGTGTCGGCAAGAGCAGTCTCGGCGGGTTCGATCAAGGCGTCGGGCGCTTCCCGATCCATCAGAACCTTGCCGATCAAGGCACGGATCCCGGCGCGCTCCGCTTCTTCAAAGGCGATATGGGTCGCCTCGGTGTGACGCGATGAAAAAGCTGCGACGGCGGTCGTGCCAGAGGCGAGCAGTCCTTGGAAACTCCGCCTCGCGCGGTCGCGGGCAATCACGGGGTCCGCATTTGCGATCTCCGCGGCGAAGATGTGTTCGCGGAGCCAATCGATCAGCTGTCGCGAGGCAATCCCGATGACGTCGATCTGAGGGATGTGGAAGTGCGCATCGACGAGCCCCGGGACGATCAAGCGCCCCCGGCGGTCGACAGACCCTTGCGTCTCCCCTTCGGTCGGTCCCTCGCTGGCGTCGCGCAGCTCGAGAATTGTCCCCTGATCGTCGACGACGAGCTCGGCATCGGGACGCAGTTCGAACCGATCGGGGGCGAGGGAGTGGAGTACCGTTCCTCGGTAGATGGTCGTCATGATTCCTCCCGCGTGGTAGAAGCGGCAGCGCACGGAGCGACTCTCGAGAGTCAGCGCTCGCTCCCTCACGCAGTATCGTCGATCGGGCTAGGCGTTCGACCCGAATCGGGAGCGCATCTGGAAGAGTACTCATCCGTGGAGAGGATCCGTCGTTTGAAGATCAGCCTCGCACGCGCCCTCGGAACCTGTTTCGGGGTGCAGGATGCAATCGACGCCGCGCTCGACCCCTCCTTCCGAGACAACCTCACCATCGTCGGCCAGCTGGTCCACAACCCCCAGGTTGTGGAAGAGCTCCGGGAGAACGGGGTGCGCCTGGTCGATTCCATCGATGACGAGATCACCACGCCGAACGTCATGATCACCGCCCACGGCGCCGCTCGATCGGTGAAGGAGGGGCTCGAAGCTCGTGGATTCACGGTCTACGACGCTTCCTGTCCGCTGGTGATGAAGGTGCACAATCGCGTCGCCGCGCTGGTCGAGCAGGGGTTCTTCCCGGTCGTCGTCGGGCAACGAAATCACGTCGAGGTGCGTGGCATCGTCGGCGATCTCAAGGAGTACGAGGTGCTCGGTGATCCTTCAGAGGTCGAGCGACTCGCGGGGCGTGACCGGGTCGGAATCGTCTGTCAGACCACACAGCAGGTGGAGCACGCGCGGGCGATCGTCGATGCGATCCACGCGCGGTTCCCCGAGATCGAGGTCCAATTCGTCGACACCGTTTGCCGCCCCACCAAGGACCGCCAGGAGGCGGTCCGCGAGCTCGCGGACCGAGTCGATCTTATGATCGTGGTCGGGGGGCATAACTCTTCGAATACGAAGAAGCTGAAGAAGGTCTGCGATGACCGCGGTCTCGCGGCTTTTCACGTCGAGCGCCCCGAGCAGCTCGAGGAGAGCTGGTTCGCCGGCAAGAGCCACGTCGGAATCACCGCCGGCACCTCGACCCCCCATGGCGTCATCGATGCGATCTATCAACGGATCCGCGCCATTTCGGATGGGCTCGAAGTCGGGTCGAGACCCGTTGGCGGGCCCTAAGGCCTTTAGAGACTTAGTCTTAAGCCGGCGGTCGCGCCTCGGTAGGCTCAGTTCCGTCAGCGCTGCGTGCAATCAACGATACAATAGACACATCTCTCTTCTCTCCCACCCCTTGGGGCGCGCACAATTTGCCCCCAATCTCCGAATCAAGGCCAGCATCAGGAGCTGAAGGACCGTATCGTGGGGGGTCTGCTCAAAGAATGGTCAGGGTTGGAATTGGGAACCGATGCATCCCCGTGCGGGACGTGTCGAGAATTTGAAACGGATCTTCATGCGCACTCCGATCAGACTCCGTCACAGTCAGGTTCTGATAGCCATGCTTTTCTCCGTCGCGCTCTGGTGTGTCGCTCCCGTGGCGGTCGACGCGGGCACGACGCCGCTCTCCACCCGGTTGGTGACCAACGGCGTTTCGCGAGCTGTGTTGGTCCTCGCCCCAGCAGGGGACTACGAGCGTCTCTTCATCGTCCAGCAGCAGGGGATCGTTCGGATCTATGACATGGTGAACGGTAATTTGCTTCCGACGCCGTTCCTGAACATCGATTCCCTGGTGGGCGGCGGAACGTCGGGGGGAGATGAGCGCGGATTCCTCGGCATGGCGTTCCACCCCGACTACGCCACCAACGGCTTCTTCTACGTCTCTTACACCAACAACGCGGGGACCTCGACGATCGCGCGCTACAGCGTGTCGACGACCAACCCGAACGTCGCGAACCCGAGCAGCGCGCAGACCGTGCTCACTCAGGCGCAGCCGTTCTCGAACCACAACGGCGGCATGATCGCTTTCAGCCCGATTGATGGGTACCTCTACATCGGCTTCGGCGACGGCGGGTCTGGCAACGATCCCCAGGGGAACGGTCAGAACACCAACACCCGCCTCGGCAAGATGCTCCGGATCGACGTCGACGGTGGCACTCCGTTCGCCATTCCGCCGTCGAATCCGTTCGTCGGACCGGGCGCGCCCCTCGACGAGATTTGGGCGACGGGGGTTCGCAACCCGTGGCGCTTCAGCTTCGACCGCGACACCGGCGACCTGTGGATCGCGGACGTCGGTCAGAACGCGGTCGAAGAGATCAGCTTCCAGCCGGCAACCTCGACCGGTGGCGAGAACTACGGTTGGCGCTGCATGGAGGGGAACTCCTGCACCGGTCTCGGTCAGTGCACCTGCTTCGCAGCGACGCTCACCGATCCGATCCAGTCTTACGGACACTCCCAAGGGTGTTCGATCACCGGTGGCTACGTCTACCGCGGCTGCTCGATGCCGGACATGCACGGCATCTACTTCTACTCCGACTTCTGCTCGAGCACGATGTGGTCGCTGAAGTACAACGGTGTGAGCATCAGCGAGTTCACCAACCGCACTGCTGAGCTCAATCCGCCCGGTCCCCTAGCGATCGCGGGCGTCTCTGGGTTCGGCGAAGACGCCTACGGCGAGATCTACGTGTGCGACCACTCGGGGGGTGAGATCTTCAAGATCGTTCCTGCCGATATTGCGACTCGCGACTGCGACGGTAACTTCATCGACGATGCGTGCGAGATCGCGGTCGGCGCGGTGGTCGACTGCAATACGAACGGGATCAGCGATGTCTGTGACGTCGCGAGCGGGGTCGAGACCGACTGCAACGGCAACGGCGTCGCCGATAGCTGCGAAGTTGCCTCATTCGACTGCAACACGAACGGCTTGCACGACGCCTGCGAAATCGACGCGGGTACTTCTGACGACTGCAACACTGACATGATCCCCGACGAGTGTCAGATCGCCGGCTTCGATTGCAACGCGAACGGCGTGATCGACAGCTGCGACATCGCGGCCGGCTTGATCGATTGCGACCTTGACGGCGTGCCGGACGCCTGCCAGCTCGCAGCCGGGACCGCGCAAGATTGCAACAACAACACGCTCCTCGACATCTGCGAGATCACCCTTGGCGTTGCTGAAGATTGTGACGCCGACGGACTGATCGATGGTTGCGAGATCGACGCTGACCCGACGCTCGACTGCAACACGAATGGTCTGCTCGATACTTGCGACATCCTGTCGGGTGGATCTCTCGACACCAACTCGAACGGCATTCCCGACGATTGTGAAGCGGCTCAGTTCGTCCGTGGCGACTGCAACATCGACCTCGCCATCGACCTCGCCGACGCGATCAATGTCCTCAACTTCCTCTTCGCGGGAACGATTCCAAGCCTCCCCTGTGAAGACGCATGCGACGCGAACGACAGTGGCAACCTCGACCTCGCCGACGCGATCTTCACCCTCGGAACCCTGTTCGCCGGCGGTCCGAATCCGCCCGCTCCGCACCCTGGGTGCGGGCCCGATCCGAGTGATGATCCGTTGGGGTGCGATCAGACCAGCTGCCCGTAACCCGCCGTCGCTCGATCGATTCGAAACGGGAGCCGGCCCCGGGGAAGTGATTCTCCGGGGCCGGTTTCCATCTCTGCGTCCCCTGGGCTTTCTGAACCTGGGCTTTCTGAACCTGGGCTTTCTGAAGCGGGCTTGCGCTCTCACGGCCAGGTGGGGGAGGATGGTACTCTCGAAGAGTAAAACCATTCCCCCGATCGAGGACATCGATGTCGATTCAGCGACTCCGCGCCCAAGCAGCCGCAACGGTCATCCTCGTCGTGGGGCTCATCCTGCTCGGGCCGCTCCTCTATCTGCAGAACGAGCGGCTTTCCGAAGAGGTACGGCGCGCAGAGTTGATCTCCCTCTTGTCCAAAGTTCCACGCGACCTCGCCCAGGGGCACCTTTGGTTCGAGGAGCGGCTGGCCGGAGATGAGCACGAGACCGATGCCAAGTGGCAGGCGCTGTTCAAGGCTGCCCAAGTGGGCGCGACCGAATACGTCGAACTTCTCGAGCGAGTGCGCCCAGAGATTCTGGATCGCCCCGTCCTGATCGAGCGATCACAACTCGACGAGCGCAGTACTTCCGGCGACGGCGAACTCTACTGGGCCTCCCATCGCGAGATCGTCGCACTGATTCACGAATGCATCGGCGAAATGCTCCGGATCGCCATCGATCGACTCGACCAGAAGAGCACGGCGGGAAGTCCACTCGACTTCGAGTTCGACGAGTTGAACGCTCGGATCGATCACTTCATCGCGCTCCTGCAAGAAGACTGGCACAAGCTCGCGGCAGCGGAGAGCGAGGAGCGTCTTCGCGACCACAGGTGGGCCCTCAGCCTCTGGCTCGGTTGTCTGTCCGGGTTCATCGTCTTGTTGGTGGTCGTGGAGCGGCGCCGGCGGATCGTCGAAGTGGAGCAACGCCGGCTCGAGGCTCGTTTCCAACAAGCCCAAAAACTCGAGAGTCTCGGCGTCCTCGCCGGCGGGATTGCCCACGACTTCAACAACCTCCTCATGGGGGTTCTCGGGACGGCCAGCCTCGCGCAGCTCGAGGAGGACATTCCCGAGTCGGTCGCTCTACAGCTGGAGGAGATCGAA
This sequence comes from uncultured bacterium, assembly GCA_937876125.1. Lineage (GTDB taxonomy): Bacteria > Planctomycetota > UBA8108 > UBA1146 > UBA1146 > JAFMMO01. The sequence continues at coordinate 13,024 of CALEHF010000153.1, read as the reverse complement.
CGAAGTGCACGAAAATCCGCCGATCTCACGACTCAGCTCCTCGCGTATGCCGGGAAGGGGAAGTTCACCGAGCATCCCATCGATCTCTCCGAATTGGAGAGCGAGCTCGAGGACCTTCTCCGCGTTTCGATCGGTCCGAACGTCAAGATTATCCGCGAGTTCGAGCCTGAGTTGCCGACCGTCGAAGGGAACCCGACTCAGCTCCAACAGGTGGTGATGAACCTCCTGATCAACGCGTCCGATGCGATGGGGGAGCGCGGCGGTCGCATCCATGTCCGACTTCGCTCAGGGCCTTACACCACCCAGGAATTGATCCGAGACTCCCAGGGGCTCGATGATCCGCCGTCGGGTGAGTACGTCCTCCTCGAAGTGGAAGATGAGGGGCCCGGGATGGACTCGGTCGCCCTCAGTCGCTGCTTCGAACCGTTCTACACGACGAAATTTACCGGCCGAGGGCTCGGTCTCGCGGCGGTGGTGGGCATCGTCCGGGCGCATCATGGCGTGATTCGACTCTGGAGCCGACCGGGCCAAGGAGCTCGGTTCTCGATCTTCTTGCCCGTATCCGGCGGCCCGGTGCGTCCGAGGCCACGGGTGGAGCGAGCGAAAACTCTCAAGACAGGCTCCGGGCACCTTCTTGTGATCGATGATGACGATAGCGTGCGTCAGCTGGTCGATCGAATGTTGAGGCGCTGCGGCTACGAAGTGACGGTTGCGGGGAGTGGCGAGGAAGGTCTCGACATCTTCCGCGAGCGCTCTGACCAGTTCCGTGCCGTACTCGTCGATATGGAGATGCCGGGGCTCAGTGGAGTCGAAACCGGGGCCGCACTCCGCAAGGGGGATTCGAGCGTTCCGGTCATCTTGACCAGCGGGTACTCCGACGACCTCCTGCGCGAAGGGGATGGCTTCGTCGGGTTCATTCAGAAACCGTACCGGATCGAAGAACTCTCGAACCAGCTCGCGACGCTACTTGAAGCTCACCCTCGAAGACACCGCGGCGCGGGCAAGTCGAACTAAATCAGAGGGCACGATTCGGAGTGCTTTTCCCTCTCGCGCCACAGAGCAATGGACCTGAGTCTGTCCATTGCGGAAACACCTAAATCAGCGGTCACGGCAGACAGCGCCGATTGCTGGGGCACTCCGAATCGTGACCTCTGATTTAGCGAGGCTGCTCAGCTACCGCGTTCGATCCGCCTCGATCTACCCTGTTACTCAGCGATACTCCCCATCTCATAGTACCTTCCTCGCACCGCGGTTCCGCGGACCGAGACCGGAAAGGTCGTCCCCTCGAATGGAGACCACGCCGCGCGGCTCATGATGTGTTCTGTCCGCACGTTCCACGGAGCCTGCATGTCGAGAACCACATAACTCGCCGCGGCACCGGGTTCGAGAACTCCATGGGGTGCGGAGAGGTACGGTGCGAAAATTTCCGCCGGGCGCCGGGCCGCACGCTCGATGAGGTGGGCCCACGAGAAGCCCTCTTCCGCGACGAGCCAGCCGAGAAACGGGGCGAACGTGTCGAGGAGCGGGACTCCGCTGATCCCACGCTCGTTTTCTTCGATGGAGTGTGGGGCGTGATCGGTGGCGAGTATGTCGATCGAGCCGTCGCGGAGCCCCTCGATCAGGGCCCGGCGGTCCTCGGGAGTGCGAAGCGGCGGATTCATCTGAAGCCAATCGCCTCTCGGATACGCGCCACGGTTTTCTCGATCGAAGAAGAGGTGGTGCGGGGCAACCTCGCATGTGACCTCGAGTCCCGACGCGCGGGCGCGCACGATCTCCTCGAGGCCCCCCTGGGTCGAAAGATGCGCGATGTGAGGCCGAAAGCCATGCGTCCCTGCGAGTTCGAGAATGCGAGCGACCGCGACTTGTTCCGCCTCGGGGGGACGACGATCCTCGTGCGCTGCCGCTCCTTTCGACGCCTCCAAGACCTCGGGGTCCTCCGCGTGAAACGCGACCCACTCTCCTCGAAATCCCGCGAGCACACCGCCGACCCCCTCTGTGTCGTGCAGCTCGCCGACGCTCGGCCCGAAGTAACACTTCCAGGGGATCCCCTTCGTGAAGACCCCACCGCGTCGAGAGACTCCGCCGTACACGACGACCTCGATCGCCGCTCGCTCGAGGACGATCGAGCACTTGCGCAGGTAGCTCTCCTCGTCGATGGGAGGCTCGGGGTTGTTCGGCATGTCACCGACGGCGACGACTCCTCCGTGCAGTGCAGCGAGGGAGGCGCTGCCGTAGTCCTCCTTGTGACGCTCCTTGCCGCTGGGATCGTCACGGCAATGGACGTGGAGATCGAGAAAGCCGGGGAGCAAGCAGCACCCCTCGGGGACCAGTGGAACCACCTCGAGCCCGCTGGGATCGGTGAACAGGCCGGTGTCGCGGTCGATGCCGATCCGAATGGTCCCCGCGGAAGGCACGGGGGATTGGGCCTCGAGGGCATAGCGCCGGGGCAGCTCGATCTCGCGTGGGTAATGGTTTTGGGTCATCGGGTACCTTCCCATCGGTTGAAACTACCGCCGTGTCCTCAGATCCCAGGTCGAGTTCGTGAGGGCTTCTGAAACCGCTCGTCCTCCGCGACCGGAACGATCCTTGCCTTCTCCGGCGCTTCGATCGGGGGACCGTGAGCGAGTCGATCAGTCCCCATTCCGAGGGACAGGTCATGAAGGAGAGGGTGAAAATCGGCCCCGAGCCGTGCGAAGTGCCTTGCCTGAGTGCGTTGCGGGCTCCTGGGGCGCATGTTAGCTTGAGCCGATCATGGGGGGGAGTGCTTCGAGCCCTCGGCGAGAGATCGCCTCGACTCGTGGCGCGGATTCCCTCCCATTGGTTGCCCGCACCAGCGTTTCGCCGAAACTAAGCCGGGTACTTCCCAAGGCTCTTCCATTCGAGTCACCAGCGTTCTCAAAAACCCCGGCGACGGGTACTTCTCGAACGGTCGGAATTTCGAGCTGTCATTTAGATACGGAAATCGGGAGGCGCGTCGAGCGCCGGGACTCGGGGAGTGATCCGAGTCGTGGGGCGTGCGCCCCAGAAAGGAACGATCTATGAAGGTCAGAACCTTCCTTCGCGGGAGCGCGTTCAGCGCAGCCCTCGCCATCGTCATCGGCAGCGGGGCGCCGAGCCTCAGGGCAGCGGATGGGCACCTCAGCGACAGCACAGTCTTCGTGATGTCGACAGAAGATTGGAGCGCGGTACGCACTTCGATGAAGGGCTCCGACCAAGGGAAGTTCTTCGCGGACCCGGAAATCCTCCGCATCCGAGATAGCCTCAAGAAGGGGGTCATGGCCCTCATCGAGACGACGATGAAAGAGCAAGCTGCGATGGCCCCCGAGGGGGTGGATACCGAGAAGATGCAGGCGCTCGCCAAAGAGGCGATCTCGAAGCTCACCGATTACGCGGGAACCCTCTCTGGCGGCATGAGCGGTCGCGTCGCGCTCTCCATTGGAATCATGATGGATCCGAGCCTCCCGGTCCCGGTGAACTTGGTGTTCGAGTTCGGTGGGAATGACGAAATCCACACGAAGAACCAAGAGCTGCTCGACCTGATTCAGTCGGGGAGCGAGGGCGCGGCCAGCCGGGCCTCATTCGAGCTGCACGGGTTCCAAGTGAACGCGGTGGAGCAGGGCGGCATGGGCATTTTCATCGGCCGCAAGGGAGACCGGTTCATCGCCGGGCTCCACAAGGCGGGCCTCGCCGACTATCTCGGTGCCGTGAAGGAGAACACGGTTCGTCTCGGCAACGACGCCTTCTACAAGAGTGCGATGGGTGCCGTCGGACCCGGATCGATGAAGACTTTCCTCAACATGCAGCCGGTGTGGGGAATGGCGATGGGAATGCTCGCCGGGCTTCCGACCGCTGAGGGTGAGCCGAACCCGGTGGTGGTCATGCAGAGTCTGGGTGTGACCGGATTCAAGGGAATGGCGGCTTCCGGCCAGTGCGGCCCGAGCGGAATGGGCCAGCGAAGCTTTATTGGAATGGAGGGGCGCGCCGGTCTCATGCGCCTCATCCCGACCGAGAACAAGTCGCTCGCTCCGCCGCCGTTCGCTCCGAGCTCGGTTCTCGCCTCCTACTCCGCACGACTCGAGCTTTCCCAGATTCTCAATGTGGTTCGTGATGTCATGGCGATCGCTCCCGAAGCCGAGCGCACCGAGTTCGAAGGTGCGCTCGCCGGCGCGAAGGACATGCTCGGCTTCTCCGTCGATGAGCTGCTCAGCGACCTCGAGGGCACGCTCTTCTACGCCTCCCCGGCGGGTGGTCCGGCACCGAACCCGATGGCCTTGATGATGGGGGGGGGCGCGGGCCTCGACCTGAGTTTCGCCATCAAGCTCAAGTCGAAGGATCGTTTCCACCAGCTGATCATGAAGGCAGCCGACCCCGAGATCTCTCAGGGAATGGTGACCAAGCAGGAAGTCTCCGGACGTGAGGTCTGGGCGGTTTCGCTCCCGATGTTCCCGATCCAGATTGCAGTCACGTTCGAGAATGAATGGCTGATCATCGGAACCGGAGTCGATTCCTTGAAGAAGGCCTTCGCACGCGCAGACAGCGGTCAGAGCCTCGCCGCAAACGAGGGCTATCAGGGCCTCATGGCGAAGGTCGGTGGAACGACGGGAATGTCGGTCTCTTACAAGGATTCCGGCAAGATGATGTCGCAGGCCCTCGACATGGTCCGTCCGATGATCGGAATGTTGCCGATGTTCGTGCCGGACCTGGCGAAGCAGCCGGGCCTCTTGTTCCTCTTCGATCCGACCCTGCTCCCCTCGAACGCAACGGTTCAGAAGTACTTCGGCGAGAAGGTCTCACGGACTCGGATCGTCGAGGGTGGAATGATCGCGGAGTCATGGGCGCCCTCGAGGGCGACTGCGACTGCCGAAAAAGCCAAGCCACAAGAGGCCGGGGCGGGCCTCTAAATCAGCGGTCACGATTCCGAGTGCCCCTGCAATCGGTGCTGTCTGCCGTGACCGCTGATGGAGGTGTTTCCGCAGTGGACAGACTGCGCCCCTCAGTTCTCGCGGGTGATGCTCCCGTCACGGGAGCGACTTTGTACGGGCCTCCTCTTCGCGAAGCGAAGAGGAGGCCCGTCTTTCGTGCACCGCTTCGCTGGCGTGGCTGAGGGCGATCCCATACGATCCAGCCTCGACCCCCCTCCGCGGAAGGAGACCGCGTCACATGCCGACCGATCCACCGAAGATCACCTTCGACCAGCCGATGAAGAACCGCAGAGGCCTGGTTCTTGGTGTGGCGAACGATCGAAGCATCGCATGGGGGATCTCGAAGGTCCTCCACTCCGCGGGCGCACGGCTTGGGTTTACGTTTCAAGGGGAGCGGCTCGAGCGCCGCGTCCGCCCGCTCGTCAAGGAAGTCGACGCGGAGTTCCTCGTCGATTGCGACGTGACCTCCGATGAGCAAGTGGGCCACCTGTTCCAGACGATCGATGAGAAATGGGGTGGGCTCGACTTCATCGTCCACTGCATCGCATACGCGAAGAAGGAAGATCTCGAGGGCTCGTTCCTCGACACTAGCCGTGAGGGTTTCCTCCTCGCTCACGAGATCAGCTCCTACTCTCTGACGCGGATCTGTCACGAAGCCGCACCGCGTATGAGCGATGGGGCCGCCGTCGTCACTCTGAGTTACCTCGGTGGCGAGCGGGCAGTGAAGGGCTACAACGTCATGGGAGTGGCGAAGGCGAGCCTCGAATCGAGCGTGCGTTACCTCGCCCAAGATTTTGGACCGCGAGCGATTCGGGTGAACGCCATCTCGGCGGGACCGATCCAGACTCTTGCCGCGCGCGGGATCGGCGGATTCTCGAAAATCATGGAAGTCGTCACCGAGCGTGCCCCCTTGCATCGAGGCGTCACTCTCGAAGAGGTGGGCAACACCGCGTGTTTCCTTCTCTCTCCCCTCTCTTCGGGGATCACCGGTGAGGTGATCTACGTCGATGCTGGCTATCGCAACACTGGGTTATGAGAGTTCAGGGTTATGAGAGTTCTGGGTTATGAGAGTCCTGGGTAGTGAGCGTCGCTGGGTCGGGGTGACCGGTTCGAGAGCCGGTCGAAGCGTTCCAGACGAGAAGAGGGACTGACCGATGCGCATCGCCCTCGCCCAGATCGACTCCACGGTCGCTGACTTCGATGGGAACCGCGCGCGGGTCCTCGAAGCGTATCGTCGTGCGTCGATCGAGGGAGCCGACCTCGTCGTGACTCCCGAGCTGGTTCTCTGCGGCTACCCTCCTCTCGATCTGCTCGAGCGCACCGATTTCGTCCTAGCCTCCGAAGCTTCCCTCAGGGTGCTCGCCTCCTCGATCGATGGGCCGCCCCTTATCGTCGGTGGAATCCGCTGCGACCGCTCGAGCGCGCCGCCCTTGCGGAACACCGCATTTCTCCTCCAGGGGTCTACCATTGTCGCGCATCACGACAAGCGACTTCTTCCGACGTACGACGTCTTCGATGAAGGGCGCTACTTCGCGCCCGGTTCAGAGAGCACCGTATGGGAGATCGGAGGCGTGCGTGTCGGGGTGGCGATTTGCGAAGAACTTTGGGACCCAGACCACCGCCTCTACACGATCGACCCGGTCGTGGACCTGCGAGCCCTGGGAGTCGACTTGGTCGTCTGTCCTTCCGCCTCTCCATACCACGCGGGCAAGCAGGCCTTTCGTCGCGGGTTGTTCACTCGTCAAGCTGAGCGACTCGGGGCCCCCATAGTCGTAGTGAACCAAGTGGGTGCGAACACCGAGCTCATCTTCGACGGGGGGAGCCAGGTGGTGACGACGAAGGGTGTCGTGCGCGAACTCCCCATGTTCGAGGAGGCGCTGGAACTCATCGACCCCCTGTTGGCTTGGGGTGCGACAACTGTGGAATCGAGCGAGGCTGCGGAGGCCGACGAAGTGGCGGCCGCGCTGGTCCTGGGGATCCGCGGTTACTTCGGGAAGTGCGGGATTCCTTCAGCGTGGGTTGGGCTGTCGGGGGGAATCGACTCCGCTCTGGTTGCGGCTCTCGCCGCCGATGCTCTCGGACCGGAGAACGTGCACGGCGTCGCGATGCCGAGTCGGTACTCGTCCCAAGGGAGCCTCGATGATGCTCAACTGCTTGCGGAGACCCTGGGGATCCATTACTCCGTCATCCCGATGGAGCCGGCGCATGCCGGCTTGCGTTCTGCGATCGAGGTGGGGCACGGAGCTCCCCCGAGTGGCCTCGCGGACGAGAACCTGCAAGCGAGAATTCGCGGCACCCTCTTGATGACCCTCTCCAACCAACATGGTGGGGCGGTTCTCGCGACTGGGAACAAGTCTGAGATCGGAGTGGGATACTGCACTCTGTATGGAGACATGTGCGGGGCGCTCGCGCCGATCGGAGATGTCACCAAGGGCGGGGTGTACCGGCTCGCACGCGGAGAGCGGTACGCGTCGAGGATCCCCGAGAGCACAATGGTGAAGCCTCCGAGTGCGGAATTGCGCCCCGACCAGCTCGACACGGACTCTCTCCCCGATTACGAAGTGCTCGACCCGGTCCTGACCGGGTTCATCGAAGAGCGAAAGGGAGTCGAGGAGCTCGTGGCCGAGGGGCACGCCAGAGCGGTGGTCGAGCCCGTGGTGGGAAGAATCCTCTTCCACGAGTACAAGCGCGCCCAAGCTGCTCCGATCCTCCGAGTGAGCCCGTGCGCGTTCGGGATCGGCCGCAGGGTCCCCCTCGCCCGGGGCCGCTGAGACGCGCAGTCCCCCGTGAAATGGACTTCGGGCTCAGCTGACAGGAGAATCTAGTTCAGTTCACTTGCCCCTCGACCCGATTCTGCGATGATCTTGCTGCTGAATCTCGATGCCGCAGCCACATGGAGTTCGTCTCCGAGTGACTGGCTCTCGAAACTACTTTTTCGACAGCCTCCTAGGGTTCGAGTCGATCTGCCGAAGCGTTCCGGTATCTCGAATCAGTACTCTCACAATTCTGATTCTTGTCTCGAGCCCGGCTCGGGCGTGCCCTCCGATCCCTCTCCAGAGGTGCATCGACGTTGGGGCAGCGCCGTGCCGTGTCCCCCGTTGGGTATCGTTCGCTCCCAGTTCTTGTTCAGGGAACGTGCCTCGATGGGAACGGCCCACTCGGGTGGCGAAATGCAGTCGTAAGTCCGGGCTTCCCGGACAGGAATGAGGCGCGCGATGACCGAAAAGGCCACGCTAACCGACAAGGCCACGCTGACCGTCGGCGACCGATCCATTGAGCTCCCGGTGATCACCGGTACAGAAAACGAGCTCGCAGTCGACATCACTTCCCTCCGCAAGGAAACCGGGATGGTCACGCTCGATCCAGGGTATGTGAACACCGGATCGACCTTGAGCTCCATCACGTACATCGATGGGGAGAATGGGATTCTTCGCTATCGGGGCTACCCGATCGAAGAGCTCGCTGAGCGTTCGAACTTCGTCGAGACGTCGTACTTGCTCATCAAAGGGGAGCTTCCCAATTCGGAGGAATACGAGAAGTTCCGCCAGAAGCTGCGGGTGCACTCGATGATCCACGAAGACCTGAAGCATTTCTACGACGGCTTTCCATCCTCGGCGCACCCGATGGCAATCCTGAGCGCGATGGTTTGCAGCCTCTCCACTTACTACCCCGAGGCGGTGGAGTCCGAGGAAGACACGGATCTCACCGTCTGCCGCTTGCTCTCGAAGGTGCGCACAATTGCCGCGTACAGTTTCAAGAAGTCGGTCGGTCAGCCGTTCATCTATCCGAACAATTCGATGAGCTACTGCGCAAACTTCCTGTACATGATGTTCGGCATGCCGACGGAGCAGTACCAACCCGACCCTGAGGTCGAGAAGGCTCTGAATCTGCTGCTCATCTTGCACGCAGACCACGAACAGAACTGCAGCACGTCGACAGTGCGAATGGTCGGGAGCTCCCAGACCAACTTGTTCGCATGCATCTCGGCTGGGATCTGCGCGCTCTGGGGCGCTCTCCACGGAGGTGCGAACCAACGGGTACTCGAACAGCTAGAGTACATTCATGAGAGCGGCGGGAACGTCGAGAAATTCGTCGCCGGCGTGAAGGACAAGTCCGAAGGACAGCGTCTCATGGGCTTCGGTCACCGGGTGTACCGGAACCACGATCCGCGTGCGAAGATCATCAAAGAGGCGTGCCACAACCTCCTGAACCATCTCGGCGTTTCGGACCAGTACCTCGATATCGCCTTGCGCCTCGAAGAGGTTGCGCTGAGCGACGAGTACTTCATCGAGCGCAAGCTCTATCCGAACGTCGACTTCTATTCGGGGATCATGTACCGCGCGATGGGAATCCCGACGAACATGTTCACCGTCATGTTCGCGCTCGGTCGCCTCCCCGGCTGGATCGCCCACTGGCTCGAGATGCGCGACAGCCCGGACAACCGGATCCACCGCCCGCGGCAGATCTACACGGGTGAGAAGTTGCGTCACTACCCCGCCTAGCAGCCTGTTGAATAAGTCATTTCGACCGAGAGGCCGAGCTTCCTTCGCCCAGCACCCCCGGCCAAACTCGAAGTACGACCGGTACGACGTCGTTTGGCCGGGGGCACTGGACTCGAAATCTCACCCTCTCGATTCGAAAGCACTTCTTCAACAGACTGCTAGACCGTCCGATCTCTGCAATCACGAGGGGCGCGCCCGGCAACCGGGCGCGCCCCTCGTGCATCTCAAGATGCGGGTCACGACCCCTCGACCCAGATCGACTCGCCGTCCCGGAAGTACTCCCGTTTCCAGATCGGAACCGTCTCCTTGAACGTATCGATCGCGTAGCGCAGCGCATCGAACGCTTCGACGCGGTGCGGAAGGGACAGGGCGATGCCAATGCTCACCTCGCCGATCTCGAGCATTCCGAGTCGGTGCACCATCACCACCCGCTTCACCGACCACCGTTCTCGAATCGTCTCCGCGATCTTTCGCATCTCCGACTGTGCCATCGAACCGTAGGCGTCGTACTCGAGTCGATCGACAGCGCGACCGTGGTGTTCGTCTCTGACGGTGCCGAGGAAGGAGACTGTCGCGCCGGCGCCGGAATCCGCGACTCGCGCGGCCAGTGGGTCCGACGTGATCGGAGTCTTCGTCAGTTCGATCTGGATCGCGTTGTCAGCTGTCATCTAGCCTCCGCTCACCGGGGGAATGACCGCGACTTCTGCGCCCGCGGGGATCGTGTAGTCGTCGTCACGAAACTCGCTGTCGACGGCAATGCGGCTCGCAGCGAGGCCGGGGGCGAGGGCGGGATGATCGGAGGCGATCGTTTCTCTGAGAGCGGCGACCGTCTGGGGAGACGAGAGATCGACGGCCACGGATAACGAGCCCGCACGATCGCGCAGGGATGCGAACAAGAGAACTTCAATCTTCACGGTTTGCGCCTCCTCGGTCAGAACCAGTGCGAGGAGTATCGGGGGAGGCAGAGAGGGCAGCAAGCGATCGTCGGAATCCGTGCCGCCACCTGAGCGCGGTCAGTGGCGGAGTTCGTACCAGTTGCGCCACTCCGCGACTTCGACGGCACGGATCTCGGGCGGAGCATTCCGCCAGAATCCAGGATTCACTACGGTCGGCTTCTGCTTCGAGAGTCGGGCGAGAGCCCGGGCAGAGGCGGCTCGGAGCTCCCCAGAAGCTTCCTCGAGCCCGTTGATCAAGGGGACGATGTACGCCCACGAGAGCGACCCCTCGTCAGCGAGCGCCGCTGCGATCGCGATTCGAATATTGAGATCGGTATCTGGGGACCCGAGAGTTTTTGCGACCCGCCGGTGCAGGAGGTTGCGCTCTTGGCGTGAGATGCCGCGAATCCGACCGTTGATCAAGAGCGTTGCCCGAGCCCAGCTTTTCGGGCCTGGGTCGCGTTCCGGATCGAGTTCTTCGAGAAGCGCCGCGCGAAACCGACGGCCATTCGCAGCGGGAAGCTCGGCCCACCGCTCGAGGCACCACCCGCGCAAGTCTGGATCCTTGCTGAGAGCGGCGAGGTGATCGTCTGCCGAGGTCCGGAGGTCGGAGATCACGCCGTCGATCGAGGCGAGCACTTCCGGTGGAGACATTTCAATGATCGCGTGGACCCGCTCTTCGAGACTCCCCTCTTGCTGATTGAGCAAATGCCAGTAGAGACTCCACGAGTAGGCATAATTGTGGTTGCGGCCATCCGACCGGTGGAAGTGAAACCAACTGGCACCGATCAGAGCAGAGAGTTCGGAGCGGAACTTCTCCTCCCCATCCCGGCGCAAGATTCGCCGAGCCTGGGAGAAGAGGGATTGGTGAAACAGCGGGGTGCAGAGCGTGCCCTCTTCATCGAAGAAGGAGACTTCGAGGCAGCAAGCGAGCCCTTCGTTCAACCAGTACTGAGAAGAGGTCTTGGAGTGGGCGGAGATCAAGAAATGGTGCGCCATTTCGTGCAAGATGACGGAGAGATCGTCGGCGTCACCACGAGGGCGACGGGGAGAGAGGTGGATCAGATCGAGGACCGGAAGGTAGAAACCCTCCTGTCGTAGATCGCCCGTGAAGATGTTTTCTTGGGAGAGCGAATCTTCCTCGTACAGGATTCTCGCGCCGTGCACCTTCTCCTCGAAGTTCGGGAACAGGAGCCGGTAGGCGTCGAAGACGTCTTGGATCGTATCGCCGGTCCGCCGCAACGTCGTCTTGGGCTGGTTGCCGTAAAGTGAAAAGTCTTCATAGGACAGGGTGTGATTGTAGAAGAGGCCGCACCCTGAGAGGAGCAGCACGAGTCCCCCCAAACCGAGAAGGCGGACGCCCTGGGTGACCCGTACTCCCTGGGACAAAGCGTGCTGCCTCACGGTGACTCCTCTTTGATCAGCCACTCAGGGACCGCGCGCACCACCGTTTGAGCGTGCTCGAGTGCCCCTTCGCCATCATCCCCTCGTCGAAATGTGACCTCCGCGACCATCTCCCGAGAGACGCGAAAGCGATACGTCACTTCGTAAATGGGAATCTCGGGATAGCGCCTGTTCCGCGGTTCGCCCCCCACAAGGTCGAGCTGTGCTTGGGCCCAATCTCGATAGCTGCGCGGCGTACTCGGCTCCTCAATGCTGATATGAAACACGAGGACGTCCTTTTCGGGGCTGAACTGGTCGATCCCGACGGGGCGCATCGGCGCGATCGTATGACACCCGAGTGCCGCGAATGAGAGCCCGAAGACGCAGAGCCAGAAGACGAGGAGGTGCGCGAGACCGAGGCGGGGACGTCGAGAGAAGAAGGACGTTGGGTTGAGAATCGCCAGCTCGGGTGAGTGCCCTGGGGACATCCTGACGGCTTCTTCCCGGTTCGGGCGCTGCAATTCCCTGCACCGCCGCCTCTCAAACACCGCGGCAAAATCAGAAACCACGACTCGGAGAAATCTCCACCCGGGTGGCAATGACCCCTCTCCATCGAGATCCGGCCTTGGGGCCAGGACGCGTCGATGGTACCACAGCTCGCCAGTCCCCGCTTCTTGGGGCTTTGGCTCGGGGCCGGAGACTGCTTCAGAGTCCGAGGCGGCGAGTTTCGAGGTAAGTGGGGAGCCTGGAGAGGCGAGGGGATCGATGACGGAACCGACCGCGTCGCGTTGGCGGGGATTGAAGCTCGCGTCGGGCCCTCTCCTGGGACTTTTGGTCTACCTCGTCGCGCGGGGAAGCCTACCCCTGCCCGCAGTGAAGGTCCTGGTGGTCACGGTCTGGACCGCGGCGTGGTGGGTCACGGAGGCGATTCCGATCCCGGCGACCTCGCTGCTTCCCGCGTTCTTGCTCCCGACCCTTGGCGTCTGTAACGCGGATCAGGCGGCGAAGTACTACGCGCACTGGTTGATTCTCCTCCTCCTCGGCGGCTTCATCATCGCGCGGGGGATCGAAGCGAGCGGATTGCACCGGCGCTTTGCGCTCCGGGTTCTCGGCTGGGTGGGGGAGAGCCGGCGGGCGTTGGTCTTCGGGTTCCTGATTTCGTCCGCCCTCCTGTCGATGTGGATCTCGAATACCGCGACGACGCTGGTGATGCTGCCGATCGCGATGGCAGTGATTGATGAAATGGGAAAACGATCGGAGAAGGCGGACGTCGCGAAGTTCG
>CALEHF010000152.1 GCA_937876125.1 uncultured bacterium | reverse complement strand
AGGCAGACCTCGCGTTCCGCGCTCTCTTGGCGGTGCGCAACAAGCTGATCGACGCCTACGAAGAGATCAACCGACTCCGGGTGTGAACCCCGTTGCGGGTAGTGAGGAGAGGAAAGCGTGAACAAGAAAGAGAAAGTCAGTCTTGGATTGGTTGGAGCTTCTCTCCTCGTCGCCGTCGGGATCATGGCCCCGAAACTCGGGACGATCCCCGCCCCGGGTGGCGAAATGGTTCTGTATCCAACGGCGAGTGCCGAGGAGCAGATCAACTTCATCAGCTGGCTCGACACCCAACAGATCCCCTACGAGGCGCGCTCGAACGGGGTGTGCATACCTCGTTCGGCGATCGAATTTGTGAACCTCAAAGCGCGCATGCTCAAAGAGGAGGGGAAGGATCGGGACCACTTCGCGTGGGTCGACAACGCGGGTCCGTTCGAGGAGTCCGCTCGCACGCAAGTGACTCCTGAGGAGCTGCAACCTGCCGATGGAGCCGAACGCCGATAGGTGATGTGCCACTCATGAGTGGCAGCCGCGACCTGGATTGCTGCTGCGCCAAGGATGGCGCGGTGAAGAGAGGGAAACATGGACGGGAAGAAGTGGCTCGACCGATGGATCGGTCCAGTCCGTGAGACGCTCGAAAAGCTCAGCCGCCCACAGCGACTGAGTCTCGGGCTGCTCGGGGCTTCCCTCCTCGTCGCGCTCGGGATGTTGATCCTGAACGGGGCGCCGACGGAGGACGTGATTTTGTACCCGACGGCGAGTGCCGAAGAGCAGATCACCTTCACGAGCTGGCTCGATACCCAGCGGATCCCCTACGAGCCGCGCTCGAACGGGGTGCGCATTCCTCGTTCGGAGATCGAATTCGTGAACCTTGAAGCGCGCATGCTCAAAGAGGAGGGGAAGGATCAGGACTTCTTCATGTGGGTCGACAAAGCCGCCTCCTTCCAAGAATCCCATCGCGCTCGCGCCGACCGGTGGAGCGTTTCTCTGAAGCGGTCCCTCGAGAATGCGCTCGCACGCAGCGAGGGGATCCAGAGCGCGTCGGTCAATTTCACTCCGAGCCCTCGTCGCAACTCGTTGATGAACCGCGATCTCGGCGCTCAGGCGTCCGTGCAACTGAATCTCGATCCCGGGATCAAGAAGTTCCCGGGGCGGCGCGCACGGGCAGCGGGGAGCTTTGTGGCGGGGGCGCTCGGTCTGAACTTGAAGAACGTCTCCGTCACCGACAACGAACTCAATCAGTACGATCTCTCCGCGACCTCTGTGCTCACGGGCGGCGACGACGACCACGAGGGTCGTTACACCGCAAAAATCACAGACTTCCTCGAGCAGTACTTTTCGATCGACTCCTTCAGCGTCCTGGTGTTCGTCAGGCAGAGCATGCGCTCGAGTGAAGAACTCGAGACGAGTGTCGACCCGGACAACACCGTCACTCTGACCGAGCGCGAGGAGAAGGAAAAAGCGAAGAACCACCTCGGTTCCCAAGCCCCCGGGGTGAAGCCGAACATCGCGAAGCTCGGCGAGGGAGACATCCAGACCGCTTCGACCTCGGATGAGTACGAACGAAGCAATCGCGAGAACGTCGTCGACTACGGCAAGAAGGAAGTCCGCACCGCCGTCCCCGCGGGGGAGATCGAAGAAATTTCTATCTCCCTGAATCTCGACATGCAGTCGGTGGTCGATGCGATTCGGCTGGAGCAAGAAATTCTCGGCGACAGTGATGCATCGGAATCCGAATCGGTCGACAAGCTCAAGGGTGAAGAACTCAAGGCCGAGATCGAACGCTTCCGCAAGAAGTGGGAGGAGAGCCTCGTCTCCTTGACGAGTATCGACTCAAAGCGCGTCCGGGCGAACGTCAACATCGGCCCCCGCCCTTCCCTGGATTCCACTGCGTTCCTGGATGGTCAGAAGACGGGTGCTCTCGCATGGGCGGGCGAAAATGTGATCAGTCTGATCCTCCTCGGGCTGACCCTCTTCGGAGGCTTTTTCCTCTTGCGCGCTGCGCGCACCGGAATTCCGCAGGTCGCGGACTTCCCCGACCCAGTCGCCGAGATCGAGGAGTTCTTGAAGAAGCGCGAAGATCGGATCGCCGAAGAGATTGCAGTCCGCGCGGAGGACTCGCTCGCTGAGCGTCCCGCGATCGATCCCTGGCAAGGGAGCGAAACGGACCAAGGGACGATGGAGCTCCTCGAAGAGGTCACACGCTTTGCTCAGGAGAACACTGACATCGCGGCCTTGGTCGTGCGCCAGTGGATCAAGAGTGACCGAACGAAGAGGAGTTCGCATTGAAGAAGAACCCCGGCGACACGTCGAAGCCCGAAGAGCCGCGCGGCATGCGTAAGGCGGCCATCATGTTGATCACGCTCGACGCTGACACGAGTGGAAAGATCTTCCAAGCTCTCCCCGAGGAGGACATGGAGCGTCTCTCCCAGGAGATTGCGGGCCTCGGGTTGGTCGAGAAAAATGAGATGCTCGAGGTCCTCGAGGAGTTCAAGGACGTCGCAATGGTGCAGCAGATGCTGCGCGAAGGAGGGTACGACAGCGCGATCGAACTGATCCGCAACTCCCTCCCCGCGGAGAAAGCAGATCGTCTGATCCGCCTTCTCGAAGCGCAGCGCCAGTCGATGCCGTTCCACTTCCTCGAGCACACCGAAGCGGACGTCATGGTGACCTTCCTGCAGGAGGAGCACCCCCAGACGATCGCGCTCGTTCTCTCCTACATGCCGCCGCAACAAGCCGCCGACGTCCTCACCGGCCTCCCGCAGGAGCGTCAGGTCGACATCGTGCGCCGGATCGCGACCCTTGGACACACCAGCCCCGAAGCGATCAAGAAAGTCGAGGCAGGGTTGCGCAAATACCTCGCGTCCCTCGCCTTCGAAGAGACTCAAGAAGTCGGCGGGGTGAAGACCGTCTCCGAAATCTTGAACGTCCTCGATCGCTCGACCGAGCGCGCAATCCTCGAGACGATCGAAGAGGACAACGTCGAACTCGCGGAAGAAATCAAGAAGCTGATGTTCGTCTTCGAAGACCTGATTCTGGTCGACGACCGTGGCATGCAGAACGTCCTCAAAGAGGTCGAGAACAAGACCCTCGCCCTCGCTCTCAAGATGGCGAGCGAGGAACTCAAGGAAAAGATCTTCAAGAACATGTCGACGCGCGCAGCGGAGATGGTTCAGGAGGAGATTCAGTACATGGGCCCGGTCCGGATCGCCGACGTCGAAGCGAATCAGACCCAGATCGTCGAGGTGGTCCGCCGACTCGAAGAGGCGGGCGATGTCGTGATCCAGGGACGTGGAGGGGAGACCAGTGTTGTCGTCTGAACCCACTGCCCACGATTCCTCGGATGCCCTGCGCCCCCTTGGCGTTCACCACAGTGGTCCGACCTCTTCGGAGCGCGTCATCCGCCCGAGTCACCAAGGCGCGTTACTCGACCGTCGTTTCGGGCTCGAGGACATCTCTGCCCTCACCGAGGCGCTGGTGCAGACGAGCCGTGGGCGCATCGAG
>CALEHF010000151.1 GCA_937876125.1 uncultured bacterium | reverse complement strand
GCTGACGCTCCTGGAAAACATCCCCTTTCACCACTCGGTGATCGACGTGAGGAAAATCGCGGCGCGGGATCGGATCTCGATCGAGACCGCGGCACGCCAAGCGCGCCTCGAATTCCTCTCGCAGCTCGCCACAAAACACTCCTACGACACCGTTCTGACCGCCCACCACCGCGACGATCAAGTTGAAACGATTCTAGCTCGAGTCCTCAGAGGCAGCGGACCGAGGGGGAAGGCGGGGATCCCGCATCGGCGCCCACTCACCTGCGGTTCCGATGTCGATCTCCTTCGTCCATGCCTCGAGATCGAGCGAGAAGAACTCGCCCTCTTCAGATCCGAGCGCGGACTGGCATGCCGAGAAGACGAAACGAATCTTCTGCTCGATGTCGAACGCAATCGCCTTCGACACGAACTCCTGCCGCGCCTGCGGACCGCACTCCACCCCGACCTCGATTCGTGGATCCTGAAACTCGGTCGGGGAGCCGCCCGGGTGGAGGAGGAGCGGCGAGAGGCCCTCCGGGACCTCGAAGAGAGATGGGTGCTGCGGTCGAAGATCACGCCAGAAGAATTCCACCCCCGTATTGTCGGGGGTGGGGCGCACTTCTCGATCCCCCCCGCCTGGTGCCGGGCGCTCGCGCGGCATCCCGGGGCCGCCTCGACGCTCTTGCAGGCGATCTGGAATGGGGAGATCGAACGATGCCTCCCCCAGCTCTCTCGATCGATCTCAGGCCCGATGCGTCGCCTGCCCGGCGAACTGCGGAGTGCCCACCACCGCGAATGGTTGCGCTTTTTGGAAGGCTCAGGCCGGGGGACGTCGATCGACCTTCCCGGTGGGGTCTCCCTCGAGCGGAGCGGCGGCTGGGTTCATCTCATCGGACTCCTCGAACGACCAGGCGCGGCACCCCAATCGCTCCCACTCCCGCAAACCATAGGAACCGGATCAATGAGAACGGAACTCCGCTGGCGGGGAGCACGCGTCGAACTCGGGCCCGAGCGTTCGCACTTGCCCGGGGCGCTCGTGGCCTGTGTGCCGACCGATGTCCCAATCTGTTTGCGCGGGGCTCGCCCCGGCGATCGAATGGCCCTGCCCGGCGGAACCCAGCGCGTCGGAGAGTTGCTGCGAAAAGCTGGAATCCCCGCGCGCTGGCGCCCGGAGTTCCCGGTCATCGCGATCGAGGCGGCAGCAAGGGTGGCGGCGCTTTCTCGCGACACCGCTCGGCTACGCCCACCGCCCCTCGTTCAATGGGTGCCTGGGGCACGGGTCGTTCCGACAATCGGCCCCCATGCTTGGGTGACGATTGTTCCGGAGACAGGGGATGGCAATGACGCGATCGCGCACTTCTTGCGCCTCGGCGCAGGCAGCCCGCCGATCGAGTCTTCGTTGATGGAGGGATGAGTTTCCCTCGCTCCTCCGCGGACTGCCCGAGATGCGAACTGCCGGAGAGGTGGTGTCACCACTCCGGCAGATTGCGATCGTGTTGTCAGCCCAAAGACCGCAGAAAGAGCGCTCAGCGACGAGGGCGAATTGCTTGCACGAGTCCGGAGGCATCGACGAGGAACATGCGCCCCCACCAAGACTTGTCCGATCCGAGGCGAGCATCCTGACCGAGAACTTTGTCGAAGCCACCGATATCGAGGGTCCAGTCGAGCTGGCCGGAGTCGAGGCGGAAAGCCCCCACGTTGCCGTCGATATCGAGCGCGTAGCAGTGCAAGGCATCGGCAGCGAGAACCTCGGAGATCCCCTTCGCCTCCCAGGCCAAGACTCCTTGGGAGATCCCCACACTGTGAAGCGTCCAGATGATCGACCCCTCCGGTCGCGACTCCTGCGTGATGACGAACACCCACTCACGATTGGCGAAGGGGCGCGAGACCACCGGAGCACCCGCGGGATACGTCCAGCGGATGTATGCCTCGGCCCCGGAGTCCTCGAGGCAGTACAGTTTGTAGTCCCATGAACCGATGAAAATACGATCGCCGTAGAGCAGGGGCGACGTTGTGATGCGGCTTCCGGTCTTTTGGCGCCAAGAACGCCCCGGTATGTAGCCTGAGCCACGAGTCATGCTGTAGACGTTGTTGTCTTCGCTGCCAAAGTAGACGTTGGCAGAGCCGACGGCCGCCGCGGCGGTGAGCGAGTCATCGGTGATGTAGCTCCACTGCTCGAGGCGTGTCTTCTTGTTGATGGCGTAGAAACGACGGTTCCACGATCCGACGAAGACGTTTTCTTGATCGGCAACGGCTGCAGTCGAGACCGGGAAGTCGAGCTGAACACTGAAGTTCTTCGCTCCGTAGCGATCGTCGAGCCCGACCAACTCGTCGTTTTTCGTGATGAAGTAGAGTTCATCGGGGTTCGCCGCGCGCAGCTCGGGAGGGTAGCTGTACGTTGTCGGCGGGTAGTCGAGCTTGTCCTGGAGAGGGTAGACCCAAACGCTGAGACCAGACTCACCGTCGAGCTTCTCAAGCATGTAGGGGTGGTCCGACCCGGGGCGCACGACGTAGAGGTTTTGTCCCTCGGCCCACGATTGGACAATCGGTCCGCCAGTCGGGTTCTTCCATAGCGTTCGGAAGCCGATCTCCTCGAGGCGAGCCTCGGTGATCTCTGTTCCTGCTCCACCGCGCTCAATGAGTTGACTGCCTGAACGCCGAGAGGACTGCCCCTGCGGGGTCCCTCCGCTGCAGCCGAACGAGGCGATGAGCATAAGCGTACAGCCGAAGCAGATCGCGCTGCGCACACCAATGGGGTACTGCACTGGATTCTTTCCTTCCGGAGCCGCCACTGGCGACCGAAGCGACCGAGGGGCGTCGCGAGGATCATTCCTCGTCGAGATAATCCCCGAGGTCGAGGTTGTGCTCTTCTTCGAAAGCAGCGAGGCGAGCGATCCGCTCCAGATCTTCGTCGATGCGCGTGGCAAGCTGAAAAATGAACGGCTTGCCATCGCGTCGGCCGACCAGGTCGGAACGCATTTCTTCCCAGGAACCGTCGTACAGTTCGTCCCGAAGGATCAGGAGCGTAAGCTCCTCCGCCCCCAGCGAAGCAACGTACTCGCGAGCCGATTCATTGGACCTGTCGTTCACGTGCGTCGAGCTTCCCTGCTGCGACTCTTCCGGGGAGCGCTGCAACCGTTCGAAAGGACCCCGTTCTCCGAGGGGCCCCCCACGCGAAGGGAGCTGCGCATCACGCGCGTCGCGGGGTCTCTCCAAAGGGTCTCCACGATTGTCCCTGGCTCCCACCACTCAGCGGCCGGGAGTCTGGGTCTCGCGCTTTGTCCACTCTCGACTCTTGAACTCAAACGCGTCGAGCGAAGTGTAGAACTCGTCCCCGGGACGAGCGTAGGTCAGAACCAGGACCCGTTCAGTTACGTTGTAACCTCCACCCGGGAGTTCTTTGATCTCCAGATCATCGACGAGACCATGAACCTCGATCGTGATGATGTCCGCCTCGGGGTCGATCGGGTTGAAGATTGCGACGCACTCCTCTTTCTTCCCCGAGGGGAAGACTTGATAAGCGCCGAGACGCTCCTTGTTCTCGAGAAGGTCCGTCTTGGAAAAGAGTTTCTTCTTCTCGAGTTTCTCCACCTTCTTCTCGACGGCGGGAAGAGCAAGATCGCTGTAGCGACGTCCCTTCTCGGACTTCGCGCGAACGGTGACGAAGAACTTCGCCTCCTTCTCGCCCTTGTTCTCCAGCGTGTACGGCAAGTACCAGTAGAGGCGCCCCTCTTGGATCGTATCCCCGCGAGCGCCGTCGCCCTCGCCGGTGGGATAGATCGTAACCGACTTCGGTTTTCCGGGCGTGAACTCGAGGCGCGCGATGTCGGGCGCGACCTGCATCCGGCCGTCGACCGCACTCGGTTCGGGAGTCAGAGCGACGAGGGGCAAGAGCGCGAGTCCGGTGAGCAGCGAGCGTCCGAAACGCATCACGGGTGACCTCCTTCAGGGCCGGCAGGAGCACCGTGGGCTCCGGCATGCAGATCTCGAGAGCAGAAGCAGCGGGGCGATCGCAAAGCGTCGCCTCCACCCCCCAACGGGCACATGCCCGCCATCGAACGATAGAGCTCGCGACTACCCGAGAGCGCGGCGACTCCAGTGGACCGACCGACTCGAAGGAGCGGCCAGACCGCATTCTGGGGGCAAACGCATCCTCGTGGACGTTGAACGAACTGATCCAAGGGGGCTCTCGCGCGTGGGAAAAATCCGATCCAGCCCATTGGGGCCGGAGAGAGGCAAAAACTAGACTGACCCAAAGTACCGAACAGAACCTGTCGAGTCGCCTCAGCCGGGGGAAGCCGGACGACCCACACTTGCGGCAGACGTGCCACCGCGAGGTGTGCGAACGACCGGAACCTGCGTTCATTCTTTCCAAGCGAGAGACCGGAGGATGGACTCGAATGATTCCCCGTCGAGTTCCCCCCCGAACTCTAGTCAGTCTGGGGCGAAAGTGCTTCCGAATCGGCAAGCGGCAGAGCCTTCAAATTTGCCGATTCGAAGGGATTCGTCCGTGACTCACGAGCCGTGAGAAAGCGTCCCAACCTCCGAAGGGGGCGGATTATAGGTGCGGGAGCGACGAACTGTCAACGTCGCGGGGCCCCCCATGACCCTCCGAATCGGTGCCCCAGCCCCCCCTACGGCAGGAGGCGGGAACTGAAGCGGTCGCCGGTCGAGCTCCCTCGCACCGCTGCAACGGGTCCATTTCACCCCCGTCATCAGTGCGAACTCCAGGTGCGGAGGCCATTTGGGTCCAGCGCATTCGGCGTGGGCAAGTTGGACATTCCACAGCGCGCGTCTAGAATACGTCCTCCTAATGCTTCGGACGGTTGGCTCCCCATGCTCCGGACGGTTGGCTCCCAGTCTCCGAGCGGTCGGGGGAGAGGGTCAAGATCGCTCCTCTTGGCGAGCGTCCACAGCCTGCCAGGCCACTCTCCGAAATCTGCCCCCCTGTCGAGGGTATCCTCAGTGGGGCCACTAACCGTTCGAACTTGCGTGCTCCTGTGCCGCGGTCCGCCACCGTCCGCGGCGCCAGAGCTGGAGAACGCAACGTGCCGAGGAAAGAATGAAGTCTCTTGGAAGGAGATCCCATGCTGGAAAAAAACCCGGTGCATCGCGCTCGCGAGCCTCGGTCCGGATTTACGCTGGTCGAGCTGCTCG
>CALEHF010000150.1 GCA_937876125.1 uncultured bacterium | reverse complement strand
GTTTGCACCGGGGATCAGCGCGCCATTGCGTCGCCACGAGTAGGTGATCGGCGCGTCGCCGGTCGCGGTGACGGTCAGCGATCCCTGGTCCCCCGCGCAGAGCAGCAGGTCTTCTGGAGAGGCGGTGATTTCGATCGGCTCGCGGATCTCGACGGTCGCGGAAGCCGTGACCGACCCGCAGTCATTGCTGACGGTCACCGTGTAGAGACCGGAGTCACCCGCGGTCGCCGGGGCGATCGTGAGCGTGGCGGCGTCGGCTCCGGCGATCGGAGTCCCGTTCTTGTCCCATTGATACGTGAGAATCGGCGTGCCGATCACGGTGACCGACAACTGGATCGCACCACCAGAGCAGAGACTGCGGTCGATCGGCGGGAGGATCACTTCCGGTGATACTTTCACCAGCAAGCTGGCGGACGCACTGGTCTTCGATCCACAGGAGTTCGAGACGGTCACAGTGTAGGAGCCGGCGTCCGCTGGGGCGGGGGCAAGGATCGTCAGAGTCGCCTGAGTCTTCCCCGGAATCGCGATCCCGTTTGCGAACCACTGGTAGGTGAGCGGCGCGGAGCCGGTTGCGACGACGGCGAAGAGCGCGTCCTCCCCCTCGCAAAGAACTTGCGGCGCGGGTGGGGTCGTGATCAGCGGCGGCTCTTCGATCGTGACGATCGCGGCGGTGCTGGTCGCAGTTCCACAGTCATTCGTCACCGTCACCGTGTAGCTGCCGGCGTCGGTCACTAAGGCGGGCACGATGAGCAGGGTGAGCGAAGTCGCTCCCGTGATCGCGGTGCCGTCCTTCGACCACTGAACGGTGAGCGGTGCGCTCCCCGTGGCCACTGCGGTGAGCGTGACGGAGGCTCCGGTGCACTCGGTCCTACCGATCGGGTCGGCGGTGATCGCCGGCCCGGTCCGAACCTCGAGGGTCGCGGGGTTGCACGAGCGAGTGCCACAATCGTTCTGGACGGTGACCGAGTAGGTCGCTGCATCGGCGAGCGTGGCCGAGAGGATCAACAAGGTCGAACTGGTCTCGCCCGGGAGCGGCACATTGTTCTTGAACCACTGATAAGTCAACGGAGCGCTTCCGGTCGCGGTGGCGGAGAAGAGCGCAGGCTCCCCAACGCAAACGATCAGATCGCTCGGGGACGTGACGATTTCCGGGCCTTCACGGACGATGATCTCCGCGCTGGCGCTCGCGTCCCCGCAGCTGTTGGTCGCGAGGACCGAGTAGGTTCCCGAGTCGGAGATCGTCGCCGGATTGATGCTCAGGGTCTCGGAAGTCGCTCCGGCAATCGGCGCGCCATCCTTGGCCCACTGGAATGTGATCGGAAGGGTCCCGGTCACCGCGATCATGAGTTCGATCGCTGCTCCGGTACAGAGGGTATCGCCGAGGGGCTCGACGGTGATCTCGACCGGGGTCTCGACGATCAAGACCGCGGCGTCGCTCGTGCGAGTTCCGCAGGCGTTGGAGACGGTTACCGAGTAGGTACCGGAATCCGCGGCGGTCGCGGAAGCGATCTCGAAGGTCGCGTCGGTCGCGCCAGGAATCTCGATGCCGTTCTTCCGCCATTGGAACACGAGGGGCGCACTCCCCGTCGCCGTGACCGAGAAACTCGCCGTATCACTGTGACAGAGAGTCGCACCGATGGGGTGCGTGACGATCGTCGGCGGCTCGCGCACGACCACGATGGCGGCGGGGCTGGTCTCACTCCCGCAGTCGTTCGAGACCGTCACGGTATAGGAACCCGCGTCGGTCGGATCGACCGGGTTGATCGTCAGGGTCAAGGCGGTCTCTCCGGTGAGTGCGGTGCCGTCCTTCGACCACTGAATCGTGAGAGGAGCGGACCCGGTCGCACTCGCGACCAGGTAGAGAGCGTCTTCGGTGCAAAGGGTCTTGTCGGTGGGAAGCAGGGTCAGCGCAGCAGGAGTACGAACCACAAGCTCCGCCGCGTCGCAATCGAGAGTCCCGCAGTCATTCGAAACCGTCACAGAGTAGGTTCCGGAGTCGGCCGGGGTGACCGCCGCAATCGAGTAGCTGGCGAGGGTCGCACCGGGGATCACCTGGCCGTTCCGATGCCACTGGTAGCTCAAGGGGTCGCTTCCGGTCGCTGTGACCGAGAAGGTCGCACTCTCACCCTCGCAAAGCTCGAGGTCTGCCGGTGGGGTGACCAGTTCGGGCGCGGTGCGGACCACGACGGTCGCTTCGCTGGTCGCGGAGCCACACTCGTTCTCGACCGTCACTGCGTACAGTCCGGCGTCTCCGCTGGCGACCGGGTCGATCGTCAGAGTGGAGAGGTCGGCGCCGGTGATCGTCGCGCCGTTCTTCGTCCAGGTGTAGGTGAGAATCTCGCTGCCGGTCGCGGTGACCGACAAGGTGAGGCTCTCTCCGGCGCAGAGGGTTTGATCGGCGAGCTCCGCGGTGATCGCGGGTGCTTCACGAACGACCACGACGGCGGTCGCGCTCGTCGCCGTGTCACAGTCGTTCGTCACGGTCGCGGTGTAGTCTCCGGAATCGGCGAGAGTCGCGGCGGTCACGGTGAAGATCGTTCCGGTCGCACCGGGGATCACCGCACCATCCTTCTTCCACTCGATGGTGAGCGGCGAGCTGCCGGTTGCGGTCAGAGTCAGAGTGATCGTGGTGCCCGCGCACTGGGTGGTGCTCTCCGGCTCGGCGGTGATGAGAGGAGCGGTGCGCACGACCAGTTCGGCAGCGGGGCTCGTCACTGCTCCGCAAGCGTTCGAGACGGTGACCGAGTAAGCCCCCGCGTCCCCGAGGGTCACGCTCGTGATGTGCAGCATCGGCCGGGTCGCTCCGGGGAGGTCCGTCCCGTCCTTGTGCCACTGGTAGCTGAGAGGAGAGGTGCCGGTGGCGGTCACCGCGAAGGTCGCGCCTTCTCCTTCACAAACGACGGTCGACGTGGGAGCCGCCGTGATCTCGGCTGGGCTCTTCACCACAAGGACCACAGCGTCGCTCGACGCGGTCCCGCAGTCGTTCGTCGCGGTCAGAACGTAGGTTCCGGAATCAGCGGACTCGAGGGTGGTGAGAGTCAGAGCCGCTGCGGTCTCGCCGGGGATCGTGACTCCATTTTTCGTCCAAACGAGAGTGAGTGGCTCGGTGCCGTTCACCGTCGCGGTGAAGGTCGCGTCCTCACCGAGGCAACGCGTCACGGTCTGGGCGGAGAGATCGACTTCGGGGGCGGTCCGTACCACGAGCAGCGCGGCCTCGCTCATCACGATGCCGCAAGGGCTGGTCAACTTGACCGTGTAGCTGCCCGCGTCACTTTCCGTCACGGCGCCGAGCGCGAGCAGCGCGTCGGTCGCACCGGGGATGACCGCACCGTCGCGGAACCACTGGTAGGTGGCGGCAGGGATCGCGTTTGCAGTCACCAAGAAGCTAGCGGACTCGCCCTCGCACACGTCGATGCCCGCGGGCTGGCCGGCTGCGGGAATGTCGAGCTCGCACTCGACAATCACCACGACGGAGCAGTTCGACTTCTCTCCGCGGCAATCGGTCACTTCGAATTCAAAGGTGTGCGTTCCGACGTCTGCGGCGGTCGGGGTCCAACAGATCGTGCTGGTGACACTCGGCGCCGGCGCAGAGTTGGCGGGGAGCGCCGGCGACGCGGTCGCCGCGGTCGGCATGTTCAGCGTGTCGAGAACCACGGTTGCGGGACAATCGGGCACCGGGGAACTACAGCAGATGGTGACGTCGAACTCGTCGACATCCCAAATTCGCGCGCTCGACGACGGGTCCGGCGAATCGTATGCGAGCAGTTCGAAAGTGAAGATCGCACTTGAGTTCGAGACTTCGAACAGCGGGTTCCCTTCGAAGGAGAAGGTGTTCTGGGTCCACGACTCGGAGGTCGGCAGGTCATCCACAAAGTGGATCTGGACGCCGTCGCGCAGCACTTTCAGACCGTAGTGCGCGGGGGGAGAGTTCACGATCGAAGCCCAGTCACCGTTGGTCTGATGCTGAATCGCGTTCCAGGGGGCCGAGTGGTAGAAGCTGAACTCGGAAGGAACCGCGATCTTGCCGGCGGACTCGGTCACGGTGACGTCGAAGCGGATCGTCTTCGAAGTGTCTGCGTGATTGTAGTAGGTCTTGTTCGATCCCTTGACGCAGAACGCGTTTCCTCCGGCGCCGGTCAAGGCGTCCGAAGTACACGAGTGGCTGCCATTGGTCTGCTCGACGATCGACGCGGCGAGGTCGAGTCCAAGGACACCTGCGTTGATCGAAGGAGTGAACTCTGAAAAGTCTGTGTTGTGGGAGTAGGCGAGACAACCGGTGAAGTCCCAGTGGATGTTTCCGCTCTCCGTGCACGCGGGCGTCGCGCAGTTCGCACTACATGCCTCACCGACACCTGCGAAGGTGCCACCGAGCAGGTTGCAGTCCGCGGCGGTGAGTTCTTGGCAGCCGATCGGGAGACAGCAGCCGCCGGTCGGAGCCGGGGGCTCGGCGCAGGTGATGGCGACATCGAACTCGTCGAGGTCCCAGATCTGCAAGTCCCCGCCGAGGGACTCGGGCGCGTACCCTTGGAGCTCGAAGAGAAAGACCGCTGTTTCTGAAGTGACTTGGAAGTTGGGATCACCCGCGAACGCGTGAATGTTCTGAGTCCAGGTCTCCGAAGTCGGCAGGTCTTCGAGGAAGAGAATCTGCACTCCGTTGCGGTAGACCTTGAGGCCATAGAGCGCCGGAGGGTTGTTCGAGTACGAGTCCCAGGTGCCATCGGTCTGGTGCTGCACCGCGGTTTCAGGGGCGGAGTGATAGAAGCTGAATTCCTTGAGAGACGATAGGCTCCCGGCGGTCTCACTCAGCGTCACCTCGAAGAACATCCGATCGTTGACGTCATTCTCGTCGTAGAAGGTGTCGCTGTCGGCGCGGGTGCAAAACGCTCCTCCACCGTCGCCGGTGATGGCGTCTGAAGTACAGGAGTGGGAACTGTTCGGCTTGCTGACGATGCTCGCCGTCACTTCGAGTCCCGTGCAGGTTTCGAGGACGGTGGGGAAGAACTCGGCGAAGTTGCTGGAGTGGCTGTAGGCGTAGCAGCCGGTGAAGTCCCAGTGGACGTTGCCAGTCTGAGGGATTCCCGCGCTAAATCAGAGACCACGATTCTGACTGGTCGCACCTTCAACCTGCTTCACGGT
>CALEHF010000149.1 GCA_937876125.1 uncultured bacterium | reverse complement strand
CAGTCACGAACCGTCCGGCAGTCACGAACCGTCCGGCAGTCACGAACCGTCCGGCAGTCACGAACCGTCCGGCAGCCACGAACCACCAGGCGACCTCGACCCCGAGCACGCGGGCGATTTCGGAACCCACGTTCCGAACCTCGTCACCGCGGTGCTCGCCGACTATCGCGGCTACGACACGATGTTCGAAACCGCAGTGATCTTCACCGCCGGGGTCTGCCTGATCCTCTTGTTGCGAGATCCCAAACGCAAAGACGAAGAAGATGAGGAGGGAGACGCCGCATGAAGTCTCAAGTCGTCCCCCGCGTCATCGCGCGCATGCTCATTCCGTTCGTGATCGTGTTCGGATTCTACGTGATCACTCACGGTGAAATCGGGCCCGGAGGCGGATTCCAGGGCGGTGTGATTCTCGCCGTCGGTGTGATCCTCCATGCACTCGTCCATGGGATCGAAGAGACCCGTCGGGCCCTCCCCCGCGTCTGGGTCGACCGAATGATGGCGTTCGGAGTACTTTTGTACGTGTCGGTCGGAGTGGTCGGGCTCCTTTCGGGGAATGCATTTCTCGATTACTCCGCGCTCGGGTCGGAACCCCACGCCGCAGAAGCGTTGGGCATGACCCTGGTCGAGACCGGAGTTGGCATTACCGTCGCGGCGGTGATGGTGACCTTGTTCGACAAGTTCGCGACTGCGGGGGGGAAGTAACAGATGGAATCTCTCGGCGTCGCGAACTATTGGATCTACGTCGTGATCATGATGATCGGGTTCTACGCGGTCATATCGCGTCATAATCTGGTCAAGAAAGTGATCGGACTCGGGATCTTCCAGACCGGCATCTTCCTCCTCTACATCTCGATGGGGGTGAACAAGGGCGGCATCGCTCCGATCAAGGGCGCAGGGATGGAAGGTGAGATCTTCACCAATCCGATCCCCCACGTTCTGATCCTCACCGCCATCGTCGTGTCGCTCGCGACCATGGCGGTCGCCCTCGCGATCATCATCAACATCCACCACAGCTACGGAACGATCGAGGCGGACGAGATCTACCTCATGGACAACGAGGTCGAGGAATCGACAAGTTCGTTCGAGCCACCGCAGCCTCAACTCGCGGTAGAGGAGACGGTCAGTTGATCATTGCGGAACACCTACCGGTCGTCACCCTCTTGATCCCCCTCGTCGGCGGGATCCTGTCGGTCTTCACCGGCCGCGGTCGCACCCCCTGGGCGTGGGCGTGCATGATCACTCTCATGACTTTTGGGTCCGCGGCCTGGCTGTTGGCGCGGGTCTCGAGCGTGGGGTCGATCAGTTATCCGCTCGGAGACTGGCCTGCCCCGTGGGGCATCGAGTTGCGGATCGACATCCTGAGCGGGATTGTCATGTGCCTCGTCGCAGGGATCGCCTTTGTGGTCACCTTCTTCTCGCGGCGCAACGTCGAGAAGGACATCCCCGGCGACCGAGTGAACTTCTTCTTCACGGTTTGGTTGCTCGCAATCACGGGGCTCCTCGGCATCACCGCGACCGGCGACGCCTTCAACTTGTACGTGCTCCTCGAGATCTCCTCGCTGACGATCTACGCGTTGGTCGCTATGGGGAAAGAGAATGATCGCCGGGCGCTCCCCGCCGCGATCAACTACCTCATTATGGGGAGTATCGGCGCGAGCTTCCTCCTCATCGGGATCGGTTACCTCTACATGGCAACCGGTACCCTGAACATGGCGGACCTCCACGACCGGCTCGCGGTGATGAAAGCGGCGGACGGTGGCTTCAACCGCACCGTCCTCACCGCCTTCGCATTCATCATGGTCGGCTTGGGCCTGAAGATGGCGCTGTTCCCGTTGCACATGTGGATGCCGAATGCCTACACCTACGCTCCGTCGGCGGTGTCTGCGCTGTTGGCCGCCACCGCGACGAAGGTCGGCATCTACATGGCGTTCCGATTCACTTTCACCGTGTTCGGGGCCGACTTCGGCTTCTTGGAAGGGCCCAACTCGACAGTGTTGTTCGTTTGCGCGAGTGGGGCGATCTTCTTCGGATCGCTTGCCGCGATTCGCCAGACCAGCCTCGCGCGACTTCTCGCCTACTCTAGTGTCGCGCAGATCGGCTACATCGTTCTCGGGCTCGCGGTCCTCGAACGAGAAGCGGTCACCGGATCGATCCTCCACATCATCAACCACGCCCTGATGAAGGGTGGCCTGTTCCTCGTCGTCGGCGTCGTCGCCTGGCGTCTCGGGAACAGTGACCTCCGCAGATTCGAAGGGCTCGGCAAGAAGATGCCACTCACCATGGCCGCCTTCGTCGTCGGCGGTCTCGGCATGATCGGCGTCCCCGGGACCGCTGGCTTCATCTCGAAGTGGTACCTCTTGTCGGGGCTGTTCGGATCGGGGAATTGGTTGCTCGGGGTCGCGGTGTTGTGTGGTTCGGTGTTCGCCGCAATCTACGTCTGGCGCGTGGTCGAAATCATCTACTTCCGCCCGACCAACGAATACACCGCACACGCCAAAGAGGGACCGTGGTCGATGGTCGCTCCGGTCTGGGTGCTCATCGGATTGAGTGTCTGGTTCGGTGTGAACTCGAGCGGCCCTGTCGCCCTGGCCCACCAAGCCGCTGACCACCTGCTCGGAGGGCACTGATGAACTCCACACTCCCCGCCATCGCGCTCTTCACTCCTCTCGTTGGAGCGATCG
>CALEHF010000148.1 GCA_937876125.1 uncultured bacterium | reverse complement strand
CGACGACCCACGCATCGCGCGTGGCGCGATGAGGATCGAGGGGCAACCCGAGCGCTTCCCGCATGCGAGGGGGAAGGAGCGGATCCGCGCCTCCCCCCCGACTGGGGAGCAGCCCCTCGTTCGCTCCGACGACGACGAGGGCGTTCGCAGGGTCGAGCTCCACCTCGAGCCAGCCTACCAGCTCGATCGCATTTCGGTCTCCGGGAGCTGGAATCGTCGTTTGAGCGAGCTGAGTCTCGAGGAGCCTGAGAGCTACGGAGGCGGGGACAACTTCCGCAATCGCGTCGGGCACCGTCTCCAGCAGGGCGAGGGCATCGTGGAGCGGAGCGAGGCTCGCGAGCTCGGGGTCGGAGAACAGTCGATCGATCAGCTCTCCGATCGGTGTTGCCCACTGAGCGACGCGGCGCGGTTTCCCGAGGAACGGCCGGAGGACTCCTTCGATCTCACCCTTGAGACCCGCGTGCTCCCTGGGAAATCGCTCGAGAGCGGTAGGGAGGCTCATTCCTTGAGCGCGGTCGAGACGCTCGAGGAACGGGACGCCGGACGCGGAGGCATCGAGGTGTTGCTCGAGTTGTGGATGACGGACCAGTTCCGCGAGCGAAGAGTAGTCCGCTTCGTCGAGCCAACCGAGGAGCGCCGAGATGAGCCGCCCGGGTGAACCGAGAAGCGCGGAGCGTCCTTGGGCGCTGTGGACTGTCGCTCCAGACCGGGTCAGCCGATCGATGACCAACGGCTGTGCTGCCGGGTCGAGGACGCACACGGTCGGAGTGCGTCCCGCGGCTTGCTCGTTTGCCACCGCTTGGCGTGCGAGCTCTGCGGCGCCCATCGAGGTATCCGCAATCTGGAACGACTGCGCGGGGAACGCAAGGGGAGAGCGATCATCGCGGGTGAGATCCAAGGCGCCGAACGGATCGAAACGAGGTGCGTCTTCGGGGTCGGCGTGGATCCACACCTCGAGGTCAGAAACGTGTTCGAGAACCGCCCGGACCCGCGGCCCCAAGTCCGCGAGACCGATCGCGATCACCGGACCCGGATCGTGAAATGCCGAATCGTGAGGGGGCAGCGGCTGGTCGCCATCCAGGTGCGCGGGGTCATCGAGGAACGGAGCGTTCCGCCCCGCGCGCCGCAATCGTTCGGCCGCGCGGAATCCGATCCGTTCCAGCGCTTCGAAGCGCTTCCGCTCCTCTTCGGCTCCGCTCTGTCGCGCGACGTCGACCACCCGGTTCAGGGTGCATCCCTCTTCCGCGAGCTCACGTGCGAGGCGGTCGAGGCGCCGGGCGAGCCGCGCGATCCCTGCTTCGGAGTCGGCCGCCGGGCCGGGCAGAAGGTCTCCGCGCTCGCTCGCCGGGGTGGCACTGATCGCCGCGATCCACGCGAGGCGACTTTCGAGGACCGTCGGGGGGCGCTCAACGCTTGCGTGAACTTGCTCCCGGAGGAGCCTTGGGGTGAGGATCCTTGGGAGGAGAACACCCCCGCCGAGTCGGGCGGCGGCGCGAGTGAGTTCGTCTCTGAGCAGGCGACCCGCGCGCGCGCCGGGCAGGAGAATGGTGAGAGTGCGGAGATCGATGGGGCCGGAGTTTCGCTCCGATCCCAAGGGGCCATTCTGGGAATCCTGCCGCTCCGGCGGGCTCATTCCGTGGGAAACCCGAGGACGCTCGTTCTCGAGATCGAGGAGCCTCTCGGCCGCCTGCAGGAGCACCGAGCGCGCCCCTCGCTCCGCACTTCTCCCCAGAAACTGGCGCCGAGGCTCTCGATTCCGGAGGGAACCCGAGTCTGGCTCACTTCGATCAATCACGGTTTCTCCCCCAGGTGGCTGTCGAAAGGGTGCCCCGGTCCGGCTGTTCGGGCGCGCAACGTTCTCACGCCACCTGGGGCGGGTCAAGGAAGCGCACCAGTCTTCCCCGCCCGTCCGCGCATCCCCTTCTCCTTGAGTTTCGATGCACTCCCTCCGTCGCGTTGCCACGCGAGACCCCCTTCGGGTACTCTCCCTTCATGACGAGGCACCGCACCCCCACTTATGGGTTCATCATCGACAATCGACGCTGTATCGGGTGTCACGCGTGCACCGTGGCTTGCAAGATCGAGCACGGCGATCCCGTGGGCATCAACAAGACCTGGGTGTCGTACATCGAGAAGGGGACGTGGCCCGATGTGACCCGCGGATTCCACGTCATGCGGTGCAACCACTGCGCGAATGCGCCGTGCGTGGAAATCTGCCCGACCGCGAGCCTCGAAACGCGCGCCGACGGCATTGTCGACTTCGATTCCAGTCGCTGCATCGGCTGCAAGGCGTGCATGCAGGCGTGCCCCTACGATGCGATCACAATCAACCCCGATCTCGGGACTGCGACCAAGTGCAACTACTGCGCGCACCGCGTGGACGTCGGGCGAGAGCCGGCCTGTGCAGTCGTTTGCCCTGCCGAAGCGATCATCACCGGCGATCTCTCCGATCCCCATTCAAAAATCGCTCGCTTGATGGCGACAGAACAGACGATGGTGCGGCGCCCCGAAAAGGGTACCCACCCGAAGCTCGCGTACATCGAGGGGGATGCCGAGGCGCTCGACCCGTTCGCCGCCCGCCGTGCGATTCGCACGATGTGGGGGGAGCGCGAGGTCGATGCCATCGACCGCAAGGACGAGCTCGTGGCGGGACTCGGCGCGGGGAGCCTCGCTCGCATCGTCGAGGGGATTTTGTCGAAAGAAGAATCTCGTTCGCGATCGAACGGCACCCCGGGCCAGGCGAACGGCCACAGCTCTATGGGCGTCCAGACCGCTCCCAAGATCTCCGGCGTCCGCACGTCCATGGACCCGGGGCCGACCTCACGCTCCGGCACGGTGCGCACTTACGACATCGCCAGCCGCCATGCGGCGAGCTGGGGGTGGAAGGTGAGCGCGTACCTCTTCACCAAGTCGATCGCCGCCGGGGTGTTCCTCGTTCCGGCTCTCCTCGCTCTCACCGGTGACTCGAACCCGTTCGTCGAGCGGATGTTCTCTCTAGCGACGCCGCTCGCTCTGATCTTCCTCGCGATCACCGGCGCGCTGCTCGTCGTCGACCTGAAGAAACCGTCGCGCTTTCACTGGGTGCTGCTCCGCCCCAATTGGAGCTCTTGGTTGGTGCGAGGCGCGTACATCATCACAGCCTACGGCGCGCTCTTGTTCGGTTGGTTCCTCCTCGGTGGGACGCCGGGCGGGTTCTGGAGCACCATCGGGGGCATTCTCGCCGCCGCGACCGCCGCCTATTCCGGTTGGCTGTTTGGTCAGGCGAAGGGACGCGATCTCTGGCAGTCCCCGTTGGTGCCGCTGCACTTGTTGGTTCAAGCGATGGTTGCGGGCTCTGCCATGCTCCTCATTTGCGATGTCGCGGCGCTCGCCGATCTCGCGATGCCGCTCGCGATCGCGGTGGCGATCGACGCCTCGATGATCCTGGTCGAGCTGCACGGCCGCCACTCCAGCGAGGCCGCCTCGCGTGCGCGGAAGCTTCTCACCACCGGCACGCGGCGCCTGTGGCTCTACGGAGGCTCGCTGCTTCTCGGCCACTTGCTGCCGATCTTGCTCCTCACCGCGGGGGACACGACCTCTTCGGCGGTCGCAGCACTGCTCGCGATGGCGGGCGTGGCCATTTATGAACACCTCTGGGTCGACGCCCCGCAACGACTGCCCCTGGCCTGAACGGAGGGGTGCGATGCCCCGTCGAGTGAGCAAGATCGAAGAGCTCGCAGCATCTCTCGGGTTGGTGCCGAAGCGCGAAGAGCTTCCCGCGCCTGAGCGCCTCCCCGATGGCACACTCTCCAAGTACCCACCATTCGAGAAGTGGGAAAACTGGGAGGAGTGCGACGCGCAGCGCATTCCCCATCGCTACAGCCTGATTCCGACCACGTGCTTCAACTGCGAGGCGGGGTGTGGCCTCTTGGCTTGGGTCGATCGTGATTCGGGGGAGATTGAACGGATCGAGGGAAACCCGCTCCACCCGGGCTCGCGCGGCCGGAACTGCGCGAAGGGGCCGGCGACCCTCAACCAGCTCCAGGACCCCGAGCGGATCCTGACTCCGATGAAGCGCGTCGGCGTGCGCGGTTCCGCGAAGTTCGAGCCGTGCGGTTGGGACGAAGCGCTCGACGCCATCGCATCGCGCATCCGCACCGCACTCGACGAGGGGCGCGGCGAAGAGATCATGTACCACGTCGGGCGTCCGGGGCATGAGGCGTTCATGGAGCGCCTTCTCGCCGCGTGGGGGATCGACGGACACAATTCGCACACCACCGTCTGCTCCGCCGCCGCGCGTGCGGGCTACCAACTGACCTGGGGGTACGACCGCCCCTCTCCCGACTACGAGAACGCGCAGCTGATCTTGCTGATCTCTGCTCACCTCGAATCGGGGCACTACTTCAATCCACACGCGCAGCGAATCATCGACGCGAAGAGCCGCGGCGCTCGGATCGTGGTCCTCGACCCACGCCTTTCGAACACTGCGAGCCGCGCGGACCTGTGGCTGTCGACGCGACCGGGGACCGAAGCGGCCGTGCTGCTCGCCACCATGCGTCTGCTGCTCCTCGAAGACGATGGCGTCGACGTCGCCTTCATCGACGATTGGGTCGACTGGCGCGGCTACCTGAAGGCGATGCACCCGGAGAGCACGCTCGAGGTGGAGATCTTCCTCGAGAAGCTCGCCGAGGATCTCGCTGAGTACACGCCCGAAATGGCGGCCGCACTCGCCGGGATCGAAACGGAGCAGGTCCACCAGCTCGCCCAAGAGATCCTCCGCGCGGGCAACCGAGTCGCGGCGCACATCTGGCGCGCGGCCGCCGCGGGGAACGAAGGCGGCTGGCAGATCGCGCGCGCCCTCTGCTTGCTCACCGCCTTGGTCGGCGCTGTGGGCGTGCCCGGCGGCACCTCTCCGAGCGCCTGGCACAAGTTCAAGCCGAAGTTCTGGACTCACACCGACGGTCCGAAGAATTGGAACGAACTGATCTGGCCGAAGGAGTACCCGCTCAGCTTCTACGAGATGAGCCACATCCTTCCGCATCTCGTTCTCGATGGCCGCGGCAAAATCGACACGTACTTCACGCGCGTCTTCAATCCGGTGTGGACTTACCCCGATGGCTTCTCGTGGATGGAGATGTTGCGCGACGAAGAAAAAGTCGGCTGTTACATCGCGCTGACGCCGACCTGGAACGAGACCGCGTACTTCGCCGACTACGTGCTCCCCATGGGACACTCCGCCGAGCGTCACGACATTCAGAGCCAAGAGACGCACGCGGGGCGTTGGGTGAGTTTTCGTCAACCGGTGCGTCGCGCCCGCGCGGCACTCGCAGGCGAAGAGACGACCGACACGCGCGACTTCAACCCGGGCGAGGTGTGGGAGGAGGACGAGTTCTGGATCGAGCTCACCTGGCGCATCGATCCCGACGGCACGCGCGGCATTCGGAAGCACTACGAGTCTCCGTATCGCCCGGGCGAGAAAGTGACCGTCGACGAGTACTACCGCTGGCTCTTCGAGAACGCGATTCCTGGCTTGCCGGAGAAGGCGAAGGAAGCGGGACTCGAGCCGCTCGAGTACATGCGACGCGTCGGCGCGTTCGAGATGGAAAGAGGGAAGTACCGCGTCTACGAGACGAAGATCGATCTCCCCGAGGGCTCTCGCGTGCGCGTCGAGGCGACCAGCGGGCTCGCGTCGGTCAACGATGAGGTCGTCGGCGTCGCGGTCGACGGAGCGATTCGTCAGGGCTTCCCGACGGAGAGTCGCCGCATCGAAGTGCACTCGAAAACCCTTGCCGCCTGGGGTTTCGAGGATGAAGCGATGCCTCGGTACGCGCCGAGTCACGTGGGGCCCCATGAGATCGATCCCGAGAAGGGAATCTACACGCTGGTGCCCACCTTCCGTCTGCCGACGATGATCCACTCGCGCTCGGGGAACTCCAAACACCTCAACGAGATCTCTCACGCAAATCCGATCTGGATGCACCCGGGGGTCGCGGATCGCCACAGCATCGAAGATGGCGACTTGGTGAAGATCGAGACCACGATCGGCTATTCGATCAACCGCGCGCGCGTCACCGATGGAGTGCGCCCCGGCGTTCTCGCTTGCTCGCACCACATGGGGCGTTGGCGGGTCGAAGGGGGGGCGGGGTCGCGATGGTCGAGCGCGACCGTGCGCCTCGAGCCGCTCGAGGGGGGCAAGATGCGTCTGCGCATCGTTAAGCCGAACGAGCCGTTCGAATCGAAGGACCCCGACTCGAAGCGTGGCTGGTGGAAGGAAGCGGGGGTGCACCAAAACCTCACCTTCCCCCCCCAGAGCGATCCGGTCAGCGGGATGAATTGCTGGCACCATGTGGTGAAGCTCACGAAGGCGGGGCCGGGCGATCAGTACGGCGACGTCGTCGTCGATCTCGGCAAGTCGCGGGAGATGCACCAGAAGTGGCTCGCGAAGGCGCGTCCTCCGACGGGTGATCTGCGCCGTCCCGAGTGGTTGCCGCGCCCCTTGCGGCCGCAGCCGGAGGCGTATCGGTTCGATTCGTAGGATGCTGCGCTCTAGGGTGGAACCGGGGGAAACCTATCGAAGGGAGATGCAGTGTCGGACTCTCGGGATGACGACCTGAACTTTGATCGAGCCGAGTTCGAGCCCACCGCTGGGACAGGCGCGGGCGCGGAAAATGCAGCGCAGACCGGCGACGCGGATCCTACAGTCGGCGCGACGTGCCGGGTTTGCCAACAGGCGATCGCCAGCGAGTACTACTCACTTCCAGGAGCCGACGCCGCGTTTTGCGTGCGTTGCCGCGATGCCTTCCTCGCGCAGCACGGCCCGAGCATGCGCGGGGCGCGGGTGATCCGCGCAGTGACTGCGGGATTCTTCGCCGGGATCGCCGGATGCCTCCTCTACTACGCCGTGGCCAAAGTGACCGGATACGAGATCGGCCTCGTCGCGGTGGTGGTCGGCTTCATGGTCGGGGGCGCGGTTCGTTGGGGAAGCTTTGGACGCGGTGGCTTCGCATACCAGTTCCTTGCGGTGGGGATCACCTACATGGCCATCGTGGGGACGAGCATCCCGACCTTGCTCGAAGCCATTCAGAATGATCCGACCTTCGAAGAGGAACGTCGCGCCGCGGAAGAGAATCGCGGAAGAGCTAAAGAGCCGGTCAGCGCGATTGGGATGATCGTGGGG
>CALEHF010000147.1 GCA_937876125.1 uncultured bacterium | reverse complement strand
CTTGCGACGAATCGCCGGCGCCTCGCTCGCAATCATCCGCTGATTCCAGGGCTAGTGCCCGGCACCCACGCTCTGTCTCGGGCGCTCGGGACGCTCCCCTGCGATCCACTCACGGGCATAGCCGGCGAGGTAGGCGATCTGAGTGCCCACGGCGATCCATCGCCCGAGCAGAAACCCACTGGCGAGGCGCAGGGGCGCCCGTAAGACGCGCCTTGCGAGCGTCCGTTGCGGTGCGAAATGGTCGCCGGCTCGCCCTGCATCGAGCTGGAAGATCCGCTCTGGATAGTGCCGTTGGGCGAATGCGCTGCCTCGACCGTTACGGAAGTACATTCGAAGCACGGGCCCGAGCCCTTCAGGGAGCGGATGACCGACCCAGCAGTGGGGAACGATGACGACGCGCCACCCCTCTGCACGCACTTTCCAGCGGAGGAGGGGATCGAGCCCGCGGATCAGTTCTTCATCCTCGCCACCAATCTGCAGGAACCGATCGCGGCGCATCGCGAGGCACGGATGCTGAACCATATCGGAGTCGGTGATCGACTCGACGACTGGAAAGAAGCGTCGGGGAATTTGGTGACAGGCACGGCGTTGGAATCGGGTCGATCCCGCAGGAACGATCGTGCTCGCCCCGGCCATCCCGATCGTGGGATCGGCTTCGAGAGTTGCGATCAGCTTCTCGAGAAGATCGGTCGGGCCGAGCACCGTGTCGTCGTCCATCGTGGCGATAAACTCCGACCGCGCGAGGGAGACTCCGCGATTGATCGCACGCCCCTGGCGACGATCTCCGATGACGAGAATCAACTCGAAACTGCTCAGGGTCTGAGAAGAGAGTTGCTCGAGAAGCTCTCCCAGCAGCCCGCGACGCTCGCCGTCTCGCGTGGGCACAATGATCGAGACTTGCGGCGGGAGTGCCGGATCTCCATATGCAATCCTACGCGCGATCACGCCATCGCCGAAACCGGTCTCGGTGCTCGCTGAACCAGCACTCATCCGCCGAGGCTGCCCCGACTCGTTCCCGGATCCGGATTTCGCCCCATCCATCGCCATCAATCCTCCCGCTCCTTGCACCCAGTAACCACACTCCACCTGGAAGCGGGCTTCATGTACCCCTTTCCGATATCGGACAGCGAGAAGGAGGACTTGGGCGGGGGCTCAGAAGTAGCGGATGATCAGCGCCTTCGGGAGAGGGCGGCCTCGAGCACAAGAAATGGGTCTTCGGCCTCGAGTAGGGACAGGAGCACGATCCCGCCGTCATCCCCCACACGAATCATGCGCTCTTCCCCAATTCGAGGCCCGATCCACAGTCTCACCCACGGATCAGCGTCGAACGGCTCCAGGGGGAGAAACTCGAGCTCGAGAGAGTAGGAACGGGGACCGGGAGGGGAGTTTGGGTTCGCGACCCAGCGCTCGGCCCGCAATTCCGAAAGAGACTCGAGGGCCGCGCGAACAGGGGTGGAAGTCTCTTGAGTAACCCCTGGGCCAATCGGCTCCCAACCGCCCGCTCCCTTCACCCAAGTGCCACTTCCCAGCGCGTCAGCCACTCTCACCCGCCGGATCACATCGGAAGGGATTTCCACGAAACTGAGAGCGCGCAGGGAGAAGGGGGCACCGCGCCAACGAGCAAGATCGGGGAATGCCGCCGTCGCATAGCGCGCCCACCGGTAGTTCCAGATGTAGAAGGTCCCTGGTAGCCCCTCGACCTCTTGGCCCACGATGACCCGCTCACTCTCCCCTCCCTCCCGTCTGAGTTCGAGATCGAGCACCGGGCGATCGAAACCGTACCGTTGGAGATTTCGATCATCGAGCGGGAGGAACGACTCGACCGTCGCGCCGCGGAGCGACTCGATCATCGTCACCACGATGGACGACTCCGCAGGGTGCGGTACCGCATCCGCCGACCAGATGACCCGCCACCCCCCGCGACCATCATTGCCAATCGTCACGCGCCGATAGTCACCGAGAATTGTGACTTCGACGATGTCGCGCTCCGGGAGACGAACGATCCTGCGGCTCTCCCACTCATCCGGACTCGCGGGAAGTCGTGCAAGGAGTGCGGCGGTCGCGCGAACCACGTTCTGCGTATTTTCGAGATAGAGATACACGCCCGCGCCACCCCCCTCGGGGAGTTCGACCGGGTTCCCGAGACGCACTGCGACTGTGCGCCCCGTGTTACGCTCCTCGACCTCAATCCTCCCCCGCGGCGGAGAGAGCCCATACTGCGCGAGCGCGGAAGGGTCACTCACCGCGTCTTCGACGAAACTATGAACACCCCACGAGTTCAGAGCGTGTAGAGCGTCCACAACGGCGGGCACATCCGCGTCCCCCACCGAAGGTTCCGTCGTGCCCCAGTCATCGTCGCGCCTCTTTGCAGTGAACCGCTCGGCACCCCGCTCGATCGACAATCTCTCGCTGCGCAGAGCGGTGATGTCGAAAATTGCAGTCCGACGAAGATCGGCGAGAGTCAACACCGAGAGCGCTTCCGCGAGCAGCGGGTCGACGAGAACCACCTCTCCGTCGATCTGGGCGTACACGTACGGCAGGGTCGGATGTGGATCGCCGAAACGAATCTCGGTGTTCGAGCGCCCGGAAACCGCCAGGCCGAGAACCAGTTTTGCATCGTCAAGACCGGTTCCGCGCGTTCCTTCCCCCGCCCCTCGGACGCGAAGTTCGTGGGCGAGATGGCTGATGGCCTCGACCGTGGCATGCTCTGCCGGGTATTCGAGCGGCTCGAGCAGTGCCCACTGACCACCGCGACCCACGACGTTCGCGAAGAGTGACGGAGTCCGGATAGTGAGACCTTCGATCGACGATTCAGGAAACCGAAACGGTTGATCGAGATCGCGCTGGAAGTGGAACTCAGAGCGCCCGGCATCCCACCATCCGAAACCGGTGATGAGAATCGCGACGATCGTCATCACGAGGGTGGTCCGCGGATTCATGCGCGCCTCCGCAAACCCCACACGCCGAGGCCGACCGCGAGGGCGCTCCCTGGAAATGCGAAGATGGTGAGCCAGAACCAGAATCGACCCTCATCGGCGGTCAGATTCACTCGATCGGATGCATCGACACGGCCGACTCCAACCGTGGGTCCTTCCCGTTCGGCCAACCAGTCACAGGCGGAGAGAAGGAGACGTCTGGACTGGCTCCGGTGAAAGACATCGAGAACCGGGGTCCACGATCCGAACACGACGACCCGGCCCCTTCCCGAATCGGGGGAACCCTCGAGACACGCGACCACTGGAAAGGGTCCGGCCGGCTCAGAAGCGTCGTGCACCCCATCGAGATCGAATTCGAGCCAAGTGTCGGGGGACGTCGTCACGAGCGGAATCGCCGGGGGCGTGACGACGAGGGAACGGAAGCTGTTGAGTTCGATCTTGTCTTCTTCGAAACGAAAGCGCTTCGTGATCGGGTGCTGCTCATCGTAGTCCCAGACCTGAATGCTCCCGATTCCGCTCGCCGCGTCTCCGCCCCCCGAGTGCACTAATCCGTTTCTGAACTCGATCCCCATGGGGGCGAGCAGAGGTTCGAGTCCGCACTCTCCGTAGAAGGGGAGCATCAGCAGAAGATCACCGCCACGGTCCAGGAAGCGCTCGACGTCGCCGCGCACCTCCGAGGAGAATGGATCGAAGGGAGCCTCTCCATTGCCTCCTGCAATCACCACGAGCACATCGATTCCGTCGGGGATCGCTCCCCCTTGGCGCAGGTCGCTCGACTCGAGCGAGACCCCCCGCTCGGCGAGATCCCGAACCCAGCTTGCCACCCCGAGACGCGGCTCCGCATCGGTCGGAGAAATCTCACCGTGTCCCTGGGAAAAGAGCCAGCGCGGCGCATCGTCGTGGACCACGCGCTCGAGTGCGGCGGCGAGAGCCTCCGGAACTCGTTCCCGTTCCAGCACTGGCCCGTTCGGCGTTTCTCGCATCTCGGCGAGATCCTCAAAGGTAATGGTCTCGCGGCGGTCCCCCGCGAAGAGATAGATTCGGTTCGGAGATCCGAGACTCTTTTCGTTCCGCAAGCTCTCCCAACGCAGCGGATCGCGCGCGATATTCAGGTTCTCCTCGAGCCGACAGTAGGGGTTCACCAACTCGAACTCTTCGATGGTTCGGATCGCGCGCGCAAAGACTCGCGCTCGAATTCGGTCGGCCGCGGAGCTTCCAAAGCTATACGGAACGATGATCTCAACCCGCTTGGGGAGCGCTCGGAGGAACTCAGTGGTTTCGGGAGCGATCGCGTATCGCTGATCGCGTGTCAAATCGATTCGCCATGAGTGGCGGAACGCCCAGGCATTCCCGACCCAGACAATCCAAAACGCGAGCAACAACTGCAGCGCGACATGAATTCGAATCATTCGTCGACTCCGGCGAAGCCTTGCTGTCATGCCCACCGCCTCCGCTCGAGCACTTTGACTGTGGCGAACAGCGCCAACACCGTGACAGAGGCGTACAGGACGATGGTGGAGAGATCGACGATTCCCTGAGAGAAATCACGCGCGAAGTGATACGGAGGACTGACGTACTCGAAGAATCGCAGCTCGATCGCGCTCGGGGGAAACAACGCGCGAAGTTGGTTCGAGAGAACGATTCCCAAGTTCACCACCGTCGCTAACACCGCGGCGATCAACTGATTTTGAGTGAGCGAGGACGCGAGCACTCCGATCGCAGCGAGGAGCGCACTCGAGAGTGCCAGCCCGCAGTAGGTACTGGCCACGACGCCCCAGTCGAGTTGGCCGTAGGCTTCCGCAAGGAGGAGGAGTGGCAGCACCCCGGCCCAGAGCAATCCGAGAAAGACCCAAGCTGCGAGGAACTTCCCTGCGACCAGCGCGGCATCGCTCACGCCACTCGTCACCAACAACTCAAAAGTGCCCGAGCGCCGCTCTTCGGAGAACGTTCGCATGGTGATCAGGGGTGGAATCAGCAGCCAGAGGAACCAGAACGCGGGCCCGCCGAACGTGCTGACCAAGACTGGTTCCATTTCTCCACCGTACAGGCCGACATAAAACCGAAAGGTCGCCCCGTTCACGAGCATGAAACAGAACAGCACGATGTAGGCGATCGGAGAGACAAAGAGCGAAAGGAGCTCTCTCCTCACGATGGTGGATACGGATCCGATCACGCCACCCCCTCGTCGGAAACCAGCTCGAGGAAGAGGGACTCTAGAGTCGCGGGGCGAGGAGTGAGTTCGAGAACGGTCCAACGACGCTCGACAGCAAGCGCGAACACCTGCTCCCTCACATCGCAAGAGGATGCGATCACGAAACGCCCCCCCTCCTTCGCGACTTCGGTCACCCCGGAGAGCGATCGCAGCCGCTTTTCTGCGCCAGCAGAAGGATCCTTGAGGAGGAGTTCGAGTCTCCCGGAGCGCTCGAGCCGCTGCGTCCAACCTTCGCGAGTCTCGCGAGCCCGAATCGTGCCGCCGCCGAGAATGACGATCTGGTCACACACCTGCTCGACTTCGCCGAGGACGTGACTCGAAAGAAAGACGGTCGAAACTTCGCTCAATCGACCGATAATCCGTCGAACCTCCGCCACTTGCTGGGGATCGAGACCGCTGGTCGGCTCATCGAGGATCAGCACTTCCGGCTCGGCGAGCAACGCATCGGCAAGCCCCACTCGCTGACGGAAACCCTTGGAAAGCACACCGAGCGATCGTCGCGCCACCCGGGTGAGGTCGCAGAGGTCGAGGACCGCTCCGACTCGCTCTTTGACTCTCCGCGTGCCCAAGCCCTTCAGACGGGCGCGAAAGCGCAAGTACTCTGCCACTCTCAGCTCAGGGAAGATCGGCACCGACTCTGGGAGGTATCCGACCCGACGGCACACTTCCCGAGCGTGGGAAGTCACATCGAGCCCGGCCACGCGCACGGCCCCGCTGATGGGATCTGGCGGGAGAAATGTGGTGAGGATTCGCATTGTGGTCGTTTTGCCGGCACCGTTTTGGCCGAGAAATCCAGCGATCTGCCGAGCAGGAACGGTGAATGAGATCGCATCCAACACCCGCTGACGGCCAAAGCTGCGGGTGAGCCCTTCGACTTCGATCATCGCGTCCCCCCCACAACTCGCTTCACTTAACCGATCTCGCTGCTCGAGGCTGAGGAGCCAGACCGCGGTCCACTCCGACCGCGCATCCTCTACCACGGAGGCCACCCGATTGTCATCCGGTCTGTGACGAGGAATGAGGAGTCGCGTTGCCC
Source organism: uncultured bacterium (assembly GCA_937876125.1). Lineage (GTDB taxonomy): Bacteria > Planctomycetota > UBA8108 > UBA1146 > UBA1146 > JAFMMO01. The sequence goes on along the minus strand of CALEHF010000147.1, from coordinate 951 downwards.
GGAAGGGTGCTGCCCCTTGGGAGTACCGCCCCTTGGGAGTACCGCCCCTTGGGAGTACTGCCCCTTTAGTAAGCGCGGCGTTCCCGGGAGGAGGGGATTCCCTCTGCTTCGCGGTACTTCGTCACCGTGCGGCGAGAAATGTGGATGCCGTCCGCGGCGAGGAGAGAAACGATCTTCGAATCGGAGAGCGGTTTCTTTTGGCTCTCTAGAGCGATGAGATCTTTGATCCGCAGGATCACGCTTCCCCGCGATTCCGAAGACCCATCGTCTTTGACCGTTCCACCGGTGAACAGCGACTTGAGCTCGCGTACCATCCCCGGCGCCTGGAAGTACTTGCCAGAGATTGCCCGGCTCACGGTCGAAACGTTGACGCCGATCGTGTCGGCAATGTCCTGCATCTTGAGGGGACGCAGTGCACGCTCCCCCTCTCGGAAGAACTCCGCCTGATACTTCACTACTTCCTCTGCGACGCGCTGCAGCGTCGACTTCCGCTGGTGGATCGCGCTCAGGAGCCACTCTGCATTTTCGATCTTCTTGCGAAGGTAGTCGCGGATCTCAGGGTTCTTGCGCGACTCCTGCAGCAGCTCACGATAGTGGGGCGAGATACGAAGCTTCGGCAGGTATCCGTTGGTGACGTTGACCTTCAGCTCGCCCTCGTCCTCCTCGATAAGGACATCTGGTCGCACCACCTGAGTTGGCTCCGTCGAAAAACCAGCGCCAGGAGTGGGATTGAGCGAGCGAATGATCTCGATCGCATCCTTCACATCCTCTATCGACGCGCCCGTTGCTTTGGCGATTTGAGGGAGACGGTTCTTTGCGATGTCGGGGAGATGGTTCGAGACGAGGGCGATCTCCAGCGGGTACTCCCCCGGGTCGCGTTCGAGCTGCAAGATCAGACAATCGGCGAGATCCCGGGCTCCGATGCCGGAAGGATCGAGATCGCGGACGATG
>CALEHF010000146.1 GCA_937876125.1 uncultured bacterium | reverse complement strand
CATCGCCGAGAGTCGCGATGGCTGACGCAACATCGGGAAGGGTGCGGACCGATCCCCCGGCGGCGGTGGAGAGCGCGGCGAGGAGCTCGAGGTTTGGTGCCGGACCGAGGGCGAGCACGGTCAGCTCGATGTCCTGCTCTCTGAGCCCTGCGCCGATCGTTGTCCAGTCGGCGCCGCTACTCCGACCATCGGTGAGGACGACGATCGAACGGGAAACGTCTTCCGATGTCACGATCGCTTCCTGGCTGAACGCGAGGGCTCGGTCGAGGCGGGTGCCACCCCCCGTTCGCGCGGCGGAGCGGACTCGCTCGATCGCGTTGCGATCGAGAGTGGCTCCAGGCGCCAGAATCCAGCCAGGGTTCTCCCGAAAGCCTGCCACGGCCCAACGATCCGCGGCGGGAGTGCCGGCGAGCAGAGTCTCGACTCCACCCCACAGCGTCTCGAGAGCCGATCCTTCGATGCTTCCGGAAAGATCGAGCAGCAGAACTCCGTGGTCGCGGGCCGGGGGGCGCGGGGGAGCCGGGAGGGGAGAAGGGAGCCACCGATCGAGTGGAGTCGGCTCCTCCGATCCTCGAAAGGGCGGGGCGCCGCTGGCGAACAGAGTGCCGCCGGCGTGGAGCCAATCTCCGAGAGCCTGCGCCTCTGCCCCCGTGACTGTGCTCGCCTGCGCGCCATCCCAAAGTAGGAGTGCACCCTCGGGGCCCTCGGGAAGTTCGGCGGTGGCTGCGAGCGGTGGCAGGAGTCGGAAGGTGCGCGAATCCCCGAACAGAGCGCGGACTCCGGTCTCGTCCTTCCCGATCGAGGAGACCGAAATCTGACTTTCGACGACGAGAGCGACGGCGCTTCCAGAAGCGGTTCGGTAGAGCCAGACCCCGGGCGCATCGGGTGTATGTTGAATCTCTTGGTCTCCGGGAGATCCGACGAGGGCGGTGGTGAGGTTCAGCGGGGAGATCGCAGTGATCCCCTCGCTCGCAGCATCACCAATGGACAAGTGCACCGTCGCACCGAGAGAGATGGAACTGCGATCGATCGACAGCTCCGGGGGAGCAAACTCTTCGAGGGTGAGTCCGACCCGTCGCGCGCGCAGGGTGCGAGCGAGGCGATCGACTTCGAGTGGGAGGGGAAGATTGGGAGGGATGACCACGGTTCCTCCTCCAGGGAGGCGTCGAGCGGCGGAGAGGATCGCATCTGCGGGTGAGGGTGACCTCCGTGCGAACGGGAGGGTCAATTCACGGCCGGGCCCGGCTGGGTCGAAGCGCGTTCGGGGCGCAGTCAGCGTCGTCGTCGGGGCCGGGGGGGCCAGAGAACTCCGGCGTGAACAAGACGACGACGATGGCGAATGCCGCCCCCATGCGCCCCCGCGCACTCCCCATCGCCCACGGCACACAACCGAGCGCGCACAAGAAGGCCAGGAGAGTGGGGACAGACGAGGCGGGGGAGGTCGGGATCGGCGAGGTTGCGAGCCCTTCGATGAGACGACCGATCAAGACGGGCCACTCCGGCCGATCGGGGAGGTCGCTTTGCTCCGGTCGAAACGCGAACCGGAAACCATCCCTGGATCGGGCGATGAGGGGGTTCCCTTCGCGGTCGGCAAGGATCGCCTCGCCATCGCGGGGAAGATCCGTGGCCGAATAGATCGTGAAGCGTTCTGGCGCGAGCCCGCGGACGAGCGAGGAGAGTGGCTCGGAATCGATCGCGGGGAGCACTCGAGTCTCTTGTGCGTCGACGGTCGGGAAGACGACCCGGCGGAGTCGCTCCCCGTGAGTCGTGCCGCCGGAGACGGTGGTGAACTCGAGAGTCACGGCGGCACCGTCATCTTCAGGCGCGATCCGGCCCGCGATCCGAAGCGCGGTGATCGCACGGGCGACGGCGGGACTGCCACTGTTATCGCGCACTTGCGGGAGTGGCGGGGTGGCCGGAACGTGAATGGCAGTCCGTGTGCCATCCGAATCGATCGCCCACCCCTTTTGTCCGTGAGCAGAGAAGGGAAGCGGGACGCTTCCGAGACGCAGCGGTTGTTCCTCGATCCACACGGTGCCGTCCTTCGAGACTGCCCGCCAAGTGAGCTCTGGATGGTTCGATTGCTCGGGAGTCGGAATCCGATCGAGACACGCACGACCCTCGATCACGCGGACTGCGACCTTTGCATCGGTGGCCGGCGCGTCTTTGACGCGCAAGGGTTCGGCTGCGCCCAAGATCAGAAATGTGACGAGAAGGGACCGGATCCATGCGCGGCGCGCCCGCCCGGTGCCGCGCAGGCCGATCCACGGAGAGGTGCTCGACACGGTTTGCTCGATACTCCGTCGCCTGAGAAGGGGCAGCAGCGCGAGGGGGAGCAGCCAAAGGAAGCGCGCATCTCCCCAAAGGTAGAAGGAGTCGCTGAGGAACGAGGCCGCGAGTGGGCTCATCGGCGGAGCCACCGTCCTCGTTCGAGGCACGACTCGATCGCTCCGAGGGCTCCAGCTTCGGCGATCACGCGATGCGCGTCGCCACCCCGCTCCCGGAACCACGAGGTGAGACCTGCCCAGCGGCGGTCGTTCTGGGCGACGTACGCATTCACCATCGTCTTGTCGATCACCCCGCTCCATGGGGGCTCGTTCTCGCGTGATCGCAAGGTCACGGCACCGACAGGGGAGGGAGTGAGTTCCTGACGAGTCCAGGGAGCGAGGAGCAGAACCCGACCGTGCGCGGAAGAACGAGTCAGGGGAGTGACGTCGGGGAGCCCGAACGCGTCGCTGAGTAAGATCAGCCTCCCCGGACCGCGGGGGTCGAGAGGAAGCGCGGGGACGGCGCGGCCGAAGTCGGCGGATCCGCTCGGTGGCACGCGGTCGAAAGCCCGATCGATGGTGGCGGGGTCGACCTCGGAGACGGGGAAGGGAACGTCTTCTGAGAAAAACAAAACCCTACGCGCTTCGCCCCGATAGCGAGCCAGAGCGAGGAAGAAGAGCGCGAGTTCGCGCACGCAACGATCGCGTGCGGGTTCGGCCATCGAAGCACTGCGATCGATCAACAAAGTGAGAGGCAGGGAAGAGTCTTCGCGATCGATGCGCGTGACGCGCTTTCGAAGACGGTGATAGACGCGTACATCGAGGGAGCGCAGATCATCACCCGGCCGCCACGGACGGTACTCTTCGAACTCACCGGCGCGGCCGAGCCGACCGCCGCGATCACGTCCCGCCGCCTGTCCTCTGCCGCTCGGTCCCCACTGCAGCAACGATGCGAGTCGTTCGAGCTGACTGCGACTCTCCAGCGGCACCACCGACGAGGGATCGGAGCCGGAGGGGAGCGAGTCGGGAGTGGACCGAGAGGCGGCGTTCATAGCGCGCGGAACTCCTCGATCTCGCCCCACGGCCACGCCACCATGCCGCCGTCGCCGAAGATCCGCGGAGGACTTTGCCAAGCGTGGGCGGGGAGCATGGGCCAGCTGTCCCGCTCGGGGAGGAGCGAGATCCACTCATCGTCGACCCGACTCCAGAGACGACCGCGGTAGGCGATGAGGATCGATGATCCCCAGCGCCCGAGGGCGACCGGCCGCTGATTTTCTCTGTCCTCTTCGATCACGATCTCGGGTGGGAGTGGAATCTCAGAGATGTCTTCCCGAGTGACTTTCGAAAGCACCAATGCGACCGCCAACGGATCGTAGGAAAGGACCCAAGTCGCGCCCTCGATCTGTTCGATGTCGAACCCACCCTCACGGCCGAGCGCGAGTGGGCCGTCGGCGGTGACAAGGTGGTCGCCGGGCGCAGGGAGAACGACGAGGTCGCTTCCGTCGATGGAGACGTCGCGGATAACCGAAAAAGCCTCGGTGAGCGGGCCTTCGGGGATCGCAACGACTCCTCGAGGATCGAAGAGGTGCACGCGATCGGTCAGGATCGCCATGGTGTCGTTCGGCAATCGGCGAGAGGACATCGTGCCTGCGGTCGAGGTGGGACCCGTCAGGTCAGGACCCCGGCGAGAGTCGGGCGGGGGCTCCGGGCGCCGGAACCGCCATCCCTGGGGTCCAGGAAGCAGCGGCGGGATAATGCCCTTCCATTGCAAAAGCCCTTCGACTTCACAGGTCACCCAGCCACTCTGTTTCACATTGAGGTCGAAGCGGTCGTGGGGGATGCGTTCCCCCGACCTTCCTCGGCGCGTTTTCATCGTTGGCGTGACCGTGATATCGAAAGGAGACTCTTCGAAGAACGGGCGGATCTGCTCCGCGCCACGGGAGCTGGGCTCCACGAACTCGCGCTTCACAATGCGAAGCGGAGCTCGGGGAACTTGAGTCGTGGCCGGAGCGTCGGCGAGTCCCTGGGGAGTCCTCGTCTTCCAGAGCTTCCCTTCTCGCGTGAGACCCTCGAAAGCCTCGCCTCGCCGGCGGGCGGGACCCGCCTCGAGGTGCAGGGTGATTCCGTTTCCCACGATGATTAGATAAGGCTCCCGGGGATCATCGCCGGTGCAACCGTAGATCGCCTCTGGAACCGTCTCCGGAGGAAGCTCTTCGCGCAGGAGCGCGCGGTGCCACGCATCCTCCGCTCCGGGAATCTCGGAGAGTTGCACCTGGCGGGGAGACTTCATGCTTTCAAAGAAGGCAGAGAGTGAGGGTGTGAGGAACTGGAGGAGTTCACCGGGAACATCGGTGACATTCACTGGCTCTTCTGTCGCGATCGCCACTTCGAGTGCCCCCGAGGCATCGTGAATCGCGAGACCCCGACCGACGAGGCAGATCCGATCTTGGACCCGTACCCACGCGGTGACCGGCGCGAGGGGATGCTCGTTGAGGGCATAAACCCTGGGGGGAGCAAATCCGAACTCGTTCCACGAATAGGCGCCGCACCGAGACTGGATGTTCCAATAGTGGATATGGCTCGTTCTTTCGATCGGCTGGGGGGGCCGAGAGGGTGGCCAAAGGGAAAGATTGCGAGTGTTCGTCTGTCCAGCCGGCGCGCCGGGGATCGCCGCATCAAACTCTGCTGAGAGAACGAATGGGCTCGGAGTCGTCACCCCCTCGCGCGTGAGGGGCGCCACGAGGTGGTAGCCTTTTTCGATCGGAAAGCGCACCAGTCGCCCGGGAGCGATCGCGAACGCCCGCGCTGCGTCGTCGGTCGAAAAGAGGCGCGCACGATGGAACAGGATCTCAGCCTCGGTTCCCGTTCCGGGGATGCACGCCAGGAGGGCGTGGTCGACCTGTCGACGCAGCTCGTCATCTCCGGTGCGAGTCCCTTCGAGTGTCTTCAAGACCTCCGTGGGCGGCGGCTCGAGACCCCACCACTGGGGCCGCTTCCGCTCCAGCGCAGTGCGCCACTGCGTTTCTCCCGGGCGAGGATTCAACCGCCAGCGTGCCACCTCACGGCGCGCGGCGTCGGTGTCGCCGAGGGCGAGCCACGCGGTGGCGACGGCGAGCGAGGGCGCTCCTCCCTCCGAGAGCTCCGCGACCACATCCGCCGGCGCTTCTCCCGCAATCACGGCGATGGCCGCATCTCTGCGAGGATTTCGAACCGTGGTTCCTCTGATTTCCTCGCGCTCGGGCGGATCGAAGTCCTCCGCGCTCCTCGGGCGGACCAGTTGTATCTCCCCCAAAGACTGTCCGAGGAGCCATCGACTCTGTTCGGGGGGCTCGGGCCCGAGGTACTTCGGATCGCCCGAGAGGCGTGCGAGAGCGAGACGAGTCTCCGCCGACGGATCGGATCCACGTTCGAGTAGCGCGATCGCGGCGTCTCTGTTCCCCGCCTCTACGTTCGCCTCGCACGCGAGATCCCAGCGGCCTGCGCCCTCGGCGAGCTCTGCCACGAGGCCCAGAAACCTGCACCGGGAAGCGAGGGCGATCTTGTCGTCGAGGGAGAGTTCACTGGTTCGGATCATCGCCCGGGCGGTCTCCCGCTCCATCGCGACGCCCGCCGCGAGGACTCGAACTCGGGTCTCGAGGGGCAGCGACGAAGCCTCCTTCGCGAGAGCCGCCGCGCGATCGCCCCACCCCGAGCGGAGCCAAAGCTCGATCAAACGGTCGCGCGCGGGAGATTGAGAATCGATGGCGAGGGCCCGTTCATAGGGATCGACTGCGTCCGAGGCTTGCCCCGCTTCTTCTTGCAAGAGCCCGGCGAGGAACAGATCGAGAGGGTCCTTCTTTGACACGCCGCGCGCTTCGAGTGCGACCGCCAAAGGTGCGATCCCTCCGTGCTCCTCAGCCCACCGCGCGACGCGCTCGAGCCGGGTGCGATCGGTGGGGGCACTCCGAAGGAGATCGATCACCGCTTCCGCCCCGCGGTGGAGCGAGTTCTTGTCCGGGAGGTCCGCACCGTGAATCCGCGCGCCGCCCGAGACCACGAGTGCCAGAAGAACCAGCGCGAGGCGGTTGAGCCACCGCTCCCGGGCAAAAGAGAATTGCATGCCCGCTCCTTTACTGCGCGGCATGTGCCGCCTGACGTGCCGCTTCGATCCACTCCTCCGGTCGCCGCCCGCGCGCCTCTCCAGCGAGGGAGGGGATGAGTCGGTGGCGCAGGGCGGGCAAGAGGGACGCGTCCACGTCGATGTCCGCAATGTGTACTCGCCCCGCGCGGAGCGCGCGCACCTTCGCCCCGAGGATGATGGCTTGCAACGCACGGACTCCGCCACCATGACGCAATTCGTCGCGGATCAGTGCGGGTGCGCTCGGCTGCTCGGGGTGTGTCGCCTGGACGATCGACCCGGCGCGTTCGAGCACCGAGCGCGGCGCGATGACCTTGCGCACCGTGCGGCGGAGATCTGCGACCCGGGCGGGGGAGAGCACCGTCTCGACGCTGTCCACCGTCTCACCCGTGGTCCGCGCGACGATTTCCACAAGGTCGGCGAGATCGGGGTGGGGGATCTCGATTTCGAAGATGAACCGATCGCGCTGGGCCTCAGGGAGCGGATAGGTCCCCTCCATCTCGATCGGGTTGCGAGTGGCGAACACGGTGAACAAGGGATCGAGCGCCCGGCGCTCCCCAGCCAGAGTGACCGCGCGCTCTTGCATCGCCTCGAGCAGCGCGGATTGCGTCCGCGGAGTGCCGCGGTTGATTTCATCTGCGAGCAAAAATGGGGTGAAGATCGGTCCCGGGCGGAATTCGATCCGCTCTTCCCCCGACGGTCCCGCAACAATCGTCTCGCCTCCGAGAATGTCGGCGGGAAGCAAGTCCGGCGTGAACTGAACGCGGCCGAAACCGAGACCCGCCGCTCGAGCGATCGCTTGAACGAGCATCGTTTTCCCGGTCCCCGGTACGCCGACCAGGAGAGCGTGACCCCCCGCGAGAAAGGCGGTGAGCAAGTCATCCAAGGCGGCGCGCTGTCCGATGAGCAGGGCGCCGACTGCTTCTCGGAGCGCTTCTTCGTCTCGTCGGAACGCGGCCGCTTCAGTCTCTGCGGCCGCGGCGAGATCGGCTTCGGTCATCGGGGCGGCTCCAGTCGGCGGTACGCGTCGATCACCGGGAACCATCTCGGTTCCAAATCGGGATGACGCAGGTACCCTTCTGAGGGATCGAATTCGGAAGGGTCTCGGCGGTGGACCGGTGTGTCCGTGCGCTGATCACCTTCCGCGATGGGAAGACCTTCGGGCCACTCGATCGGTTCCGTCGAGCCGAGGTCGGGGGGGCTGAGGCCGGAGGCTCCGGAGGGCGTTGACGTCCCAAGGGCGCCGGCAGCCGAGCCGCCCTCGCTCCACTCGGGGATGGAGACGCTCGCGGTGCCGTCGATCGAGGCGCCGCGCACCCAATCGCTCGCCGCCGCCGCAAGGCGCTTGCCGGCATCATCCCAGACGAGTGGAGCGGCTGAGTTGGGATCGGTACTGGCGCTCGCGAGGAGCGCTTCGGCCCACTCCCGCGGTGCCCCGAGCGCTGTCGCCCGCGCTGCGACGCGGGCCAGGCGCTCTCGGTCATTCGCGCTGAGCGCCGGGAGTCGAGGGTGATCGCCACCAGTGCGCAAGGTGTCGACCAGTGGAGAGAGTGCGGCAGATCCGGAAAGCAGTCGCGCGAGCTCTTCGCGAAGGGCGATCTCACCCCGCAGTGCCGCGATCTCGACCGCGCGATCCACCGCGAGCTTCGGCTGACTCGATTCCGAGAACCGCGCGGGCTCCCCTCCTTCGATCCTAGCCCTTTCGCTTGAAACCCCGGCCGGGAGCTCCCGGCCGATGAACGCAGCGATCAGCACCAGAAGTAGCATCACCCCCGCGCGGCCAGGGTGGAAGGTGGGGATGGCGCGGGCCAGCGAGGAAGGGTCGGGGAGGGGGAGCGCAGTGAATTGCGCGAGAACGAGCGTCTCGAAGCCGCTGCAGGCCGTCGAGTCTCTCAGAATTGCCCGTGCGGCCGGGAAAAGGCCGACGGTCGGGTCTCTGGCAGGGTCTGCCCCTGCCGATACCCGGGCCCAGATGGCATCGAGTCGCGCCGCAGGCCGGCTGCGGAAGTGTGCGAGGAGTGCGCCGATCCCGATAGCGGCTGCAAACACGAACATCGCCCAGGTGCGGGCGAGCGCCGGATCCATCCCGAACTGGCTGGTCAGAACTCGTGGAGAAAGGAGCGCGGCGAGACCGGCTCCGATGAGAGCCCCCCCCCGCGCCCCGCGGCGGATCTGCCGGGCCAAGATCCGGCGACGGGCGCGCCGAAAGTGCTCGCGGGCGATCGAAGTCAGCGGTCGAGCCGACGAAACTCTTCGATCCGCGGACACTCGGACCTCCTTCGGCAGCTGGTTGCGGAGAGACAGAATTGGCCTCGAATCGGGATTGACCTCGCCTGCATCGGGTGAACACCTCGGCAGGGAGCGGGGGCGCGCGGGTCGGCGGGCATCGGAATCGAGTTTACCCTCTGCCGTCGCCCTCCAGAATAGTGCGCAAGCCTCGGTGGCGCCACGACTCCCGGGGACTCGATCTCCTTGACGGGAGACTGCGACCGGCGCAGAATTCCGCTTCGCGAACCGGCACCGTCGCCAAGGCTCGGGACTGGGGGGAAGACGCCCATGGCGGAACTCCTGAACCGTTACGCACGGCTCCATGAAATCGTTCCGGTTGAGAGCTGGAAGAAAGATGGGATCGATGGCTGGCTGTTCCGTGATCGGAACAACGAGCTGATCTTCATCACGTCTTCTGTGCTACAGGGTCATCAACCACACGAAATCGTCGAGGTCTGAGGAGGACCAGGCTTCGTACGCTGTCGTCGTCGCTGTCATCGGAGTCCTAACGGACTCTATTTCGGTGGACGGACCGGTTCGCGCTTTTTCGTTTCAGATGTGTCTTCTGGCTCAGGCTGCCGGCGGTTGAGGCCTACTCACGCCCGGAGCCGCGCGCGAGTGCGCATCCTCCGCACTCGAGCCTCCTCCCGCTCACCTCGAGGCGAGTGCCCGGCAGCTCGGAGTCGCCGTGGCTGAGGGCTTCTGCAGGTCTGGGCTTCTGCAGGTCTGGGCTTCCGCAGGTCTGGGCTTCCGCAGCTCTGAGAGTGCTGATTCACGAAATCACGGGGTGTAGCTCAGCTTGGTAGAGCGCTAGCTTTGGGAGCTAGAAGTCGGAGGTTCAAATCCTCTCACCCCGATCAAAAACTCAACCCTTCGAACCGATCGCGGTTCGAAGGGTCTTTTTGTGCTGTGATGGGGCGGGCCACACTCGCACCCCGCGACTCGAACACGTGAGAGAGGTTTCCCCATGGCCTGGATCCGAGTGATTGACGAAGAGGATGCGACCGGGCGGCTCTCTGAGCTCTATGCCGAGCACGCCGCTCCCGATACCGGGGCTGTCGACAACATCCTCAAGGTGCACTCGATCGCGCCGGGCGGGCTCGAGGCACACCTCGGAGTGTACAGCTCAGCAATGCGGGGAACGCCGACCTTGCGAAAGGCTGATCGCGAGCTGATCGCCGTGGTCGTGAGTCAGCTGAATGGTTGCCACTACTGAGTGACGCACCATCGGCGCGGTCTGCGCCGAGCTCTTCGCGACGACGCACTCGCAGCCGCGATCGAACGAGATATTGAGAGTGCTCCTCTCGATGCGCGTCGTCGGGGAATGGTCCAATACGTGAAGAAGCTGACGTTGACCCCGAGCCAGCTGTGCCGAGAAGATGTCGCCGGTCTTCGAGAGATCGGGTTCAGCGATGAGGACATCCTCTCGATCGTCGAAGTCGCCGCATACTATGCATACGTGAATCGAATCGCGGACGGTTTGGGCGTGACCCTCGAGAACCCTGGGGGTTGAGACAGCATCCTAGACTAGCCTAGAACACAAACCGAAGGCAGGAACCGTGCCGTCCCTGATTCAGCACCTGAGCAAAGAGCAGCAGCGCGAGTTGTTCCTGGACCTCAACTACTTGAACACGCTTGAGTTCCGTTCCTTCTGCCGCGAGCACTCGATTCCCTTCAAGATCTGGGTCGAAACGGGTGCGGGCGCACGGAGGCAGACCCGAGATACCGACCGAAAATCGGTCGTGCTCGGTCGAATTCGCCACTACCTGAAGACGGGGCGGAGGCTCGAAGCGACCTGTTTTTCCGCCAGAGTCGTCAACTCCCACCCACCCCCATCGCGATTGCGGGCGAGCAATCGCCTGTACTACGGCTGGTACGACAAAACCAATCGCGACATGATCGGGCTTCTCGAGCGACTGACCGACGGCGAGTTTCGAAGCGGGGCGATCGCGCGGATACTCGCTCGTGAGTTCTGGACTGTCGGGAAAGCGCCCACGTTCAACGAGTTTGCGAAAGCGTGGTTGCTCGCGAACGCCAAGGGTCTCGGATTCCACCCCGAGGCCGCCTGGCTCACGGATCGAGCCCGAAACGAAGCGGGTACGGACTGGAAAAAGAAGCGAGAGCGGAAAGCGAAGAGCGTGCTCGACGTCCTCGCCCAGATTGAGAGCTCCGGCTCTTGAGAGTGGGGCGCTCCGCGGACCCCAGCGGCGGGCTGGCTCGGGATCGCACGCTTCCTGTTTGCCGTCCCGCCGCGTGAGAGCTATGATTGAGGGCGATCCCGCCAATCCACGCGGGACGGAGGACGAAGTGTCCGAAGAAAACAGCCCGTTCGGGCAACGTGAAGACGTACTCGGCCGGCTCGCCAAGAGTGGTTCGTGGGTTCGCGGGAGCCTCGAGTCGATCTTGCAAGAAGTTACCGAAGCAGCAGCACACACGATGGCCATCGATCGCGTGAACGTGTGGCTCTTCGAGAAATCCCCGCCCCGGATGCGCTGTATCGAGCACTACGATCGCATCTCCCGCGAACACTCCCCCGGTGGAGTGGAGCTCGCGGCCTCTGACTACCCCATCTACTTCAAGGCGCTCGACGACCAGCGCACGATCGTCGCTCACGACGCGCAGGGGGATCCACGGACCCGAGAATTCGCGGTGGGCTATCTCGACGTGCACGGCATCACTTCAATGCTCGACGCACCACTCCACTCTGGCGGTGATGTGATCGGGATCATCTGCCTCGAGCACGTGGGGCTCCCGCGAGTATGGACGAGCGAGGAGCAGCGATTCGCAGGATCTCTCGCCGACGTCGCCTCTCTGGCGATCGCTTCATGGGAGCGCATCCAGGCTCAGGGCGCTCTGCGTCAGAGTGAAGAGCTGACGCGGGAGATCATCGCTCATGCGCTCGACGCGATCGTGATCGTGAACGAGGGTGGCATCATCACCGATTGGAATCCGCGGGCCGAGACAGTGTTTGGCTGGACCCACGCAGAGGCCCTCGGGATGACCCTGTATGACTCGGTGATTCCACCTCGCTATCACGAGGATCATCGCAAGGGAATGCAACGATTCCTCGAGACGGGCGAAGGTCCCATCCTCAATAAGCGAATCGAGATCACCGCCCGAGACAAAGGGGGGCGGGAGTTTGCGGCTGAGCTGACGATTTCCCCCGTGCGCATCGGTGATTCCATAGCGTTCAGCGCCTTCGTTCGGGACATCACCGACCGGGTGCGCGCCGAACTCGAGGTCCAACAGCTCAATGCTGAACTCGAGGAGCGGGTCGAAGAGCGCACGTCTCAGTTGAGGGCCGCTGTCGAGGAAAAGGAGCGGTTACTCGATGAGCTGCAAGCGAGTAGTGTCGAGCTGGTCGACAGACTGTTCGAGTTAGAGCACAAGTCAGAGACCATTCAAAATGACCTCGAGAGAGCGCAAGTCATCCAAACCGCGCTGCTCCCCGCTGAGCCTCCTCTCCTCGACGGAGTTCACGTGAACGTGCTCTATCGACCGGGGATGAATGTCGGGGGTGATCTGTACGACGTCAGGACTCTCGACGATGGGAGTCTCGTCATCTATGTCGCGGATGCGGCAGGGCACGGCGTCGCCGCCGCCATGCTCTCGGTTTTGTTCAAGCAAAGACTCCGGACGTGCGACGAAGGAGGCCAGGCCTTGGCTCCTCTCGAGGTGCTCCGGCTCGTCAACGAGAAGCTTTCCACCGACGTTTCTGCACGAGGCCTGTTCCTCACGGTGGGGTATGTGCACCTCGATACGAAGACGGGGGAGATGCGTGCTGCGTCGGCGGGTCATACCCCCATGCTTCTCCGGCGCGCCAACGGGGAAAGCATCCTTCTCAAACGCACAGGACCTGCGCTCGGTCTCGTGAAGGAAGCCGAGTACACGGAGCATCAGCTCACGGTCGAGCCCGGCGACCGGCTGATTCTCTACACCGACGGCCTGATCGACGGGCTCGAAGGGACGAGCAATGGCGAGCTCCTCGAGTTTCTCGCGCCCGCGCTGACCGGTGACTCTTCGGAGGGACCCGAGCGGCTTCGAGACCTGTTCCGGAAGGTCGATCAGCGCTCCAAGGGGAACGCCAACGAGGCGGGGCGCGACGATGTCACCCTGCTCATGTTGGAAGCGACGGTCGGACCGTGTCACTTCGATAACTGCCCCGCTGCCGACGCCCAGTCGAGTTCGCGGGCCGAGTCCGAGGTTGCGGCCGAGACGGATACCCCCGCCTGGGCACTCTGGATAGCGGAGACCGGGGCGGAAACGCATCTCGCGATCCGGGGACCGGGATCGTGGATCCACTCCGAGATCTTCAGTCGGCTGGGACACGCGGCTCTCGACGGACAGCGGCGATTGACGATCGACCTCGAGAATTGCACCTATCTCGATAGCGCGTTTCTGGGGACTCTCCACGAGCTCGTCGCGACCGACACAAAGGCGAACATTTCCATCCTTCGCCCATCGAGTGCGGTTCTCGAGCTGTTCGGTGAGTTGGGTCTCACGGATGTCCTCAAGACGATTTGCGATGGGCCCTCCGAGCCGCCGTGCGAACCGGCGCTCGTCGTCCATGAGCCCCCGGCGCGCGCGAGCCAAATGCGACTTCTCCGCGCCCACGAAATCCTCTCGGAGCTGAGCGAAGAGAATCGCCAGCGGTTCGCGTCGGTCGTGGAGACGCTTCGAGCGGAGCTCCGCAACGGGAGTTGAGTCGTCTCTCACTTTGGTTCTAAAGTGGTGGGCTCCGCCTCAGCGTCCGTTCGCCCCGGGCTCGGTCACCGGCGTTCCCTGACCTCTCCGAAAGATCACTGAGCCGGGGTTCGGCGCGATTTCGAACCGCTCTTCGGTTCCATCGGGCCAGCGCACCATCGCAGTCCCTGAGACTCCCTTCGGATGTCCACGAAGGATCCGCGGGTCTCCGCTCGACTGGAAGCTCGATTGGCGACGCACCGAGTCGACCCAGGTCGTGCCCGCGACCTCGACCGTCACCCGCGCTCCCAGCGCCTCCCGGTTCTTCGTCCCCGGTTGCTCGAGCGAGATCACGATTGCGGTCGCGCCCTCGCTTCCGAGGTTTTCGTAGAGGGCGGGGGGGGCACCCCTTCGACTCACCACGATGTCGAGATCGCCATCGTTGTCGAGATCACCGAAGACTGCGCCGCGTCCGACCCCCTCGCCGGTGATCCCGAACTCCTTCCCGCGCTCTTCGAAGCGCGGGTTCCCCCGCTCGTCGGTTCGGTGGATGTAGAGTTGGTTCAGTTGGGAGTATCCAGCGGACGTCGTGACCTCATCCGCCTGGGGATACACGTGACCGTTCGCGACGAAGAGATCGAGATCGCCGTCGAGATCGAAGTCCTCGAGTCCGACTCCCCAAGAGAGAGTCGGGCGACTCGGGCCGGCGATGCCCCACGACTCGCTGCGATCGAAGAAGCTGCTGCGTGATCCCGCGATGTAGAGGTTCTCCGATTCTCTTTCGAAGTTGGTGACGACCAGGTCACTGCGTCCATCGCCATCGACATCGCCGACGTCCGCTCCCATGCCCGCTTGCTCTTCCCCGTTTGCATCGACACTGACGCCAGAAAGGAATCCGATCTCCTGCCACTTCCCTTCGTGGCGCGACCAGAGAAAGTTGGGGGAAGAGTCGTTCGCGACGAAAATCTCTGGAGTCGCATCTCCGACCAGGTCCTCGATGACCACCGCCAAGCCGTAGCCAGGGCGCGGCTGATCGAAGCCCCAGGCCTCGGTGGTCGCGACGAAAGTCCCGTCCCCTCGACCGCGGTACACCTGATCGGAGAGCGCGGGGAGTCCGCGAGGGCCGCAGACGACGATCCGGTTTTCCCAGAGGCACGACCAGTCCGAGCCGTGGACCGGGGGAGCGGCTAGGTCGAGGTCGAGGTTCCGGGCGATGTAGAGATCGAGAGTGCCGTCACCATCGAGGTCGGCAAATGCTGCGCTCGTGCTCCAACCGTTTGCGTCGAGCCCCGCGTTCTCGACCTCGGTGAACCGACCGGCACCGCCGAGGAACACGCGGTCTTGCCCGAACGCAGTCACCAGGAGATCGTCGTCGCCATCGCCGTCCACATCGGCAGCTGCGGCACCGGTCGCCCAACGAAAGAGTGGCAACCCGGCGCGATCCGAAACGGCTTCGAATCGGAGTTGGCCCTGGTTGCGGTAGAGCTGGCAGGGGAAGCCGGGCTCGCCATCGGTCCACCGCTTCGGTGTCGATCCTGAGGTCAGAAAGAGATCAAGGTCACCATCTTGGTCGAAATCGATCAGGGCTGCCCCGGTCGACTTCACTCCCAGGATGGTTGCGGGGGGGTCCTCACCTGACCGCTGCGGTCGGGTGAGCCCCGCGGCGGCCGCAACTTCGCGAAATCCGAGAAATCTGCCCGTCTTTTTCCTCTCAGTGGTCGCCTCGGTCGCAGCCGGGGCCCCCCGTCCGTTTTCTGTGGGGGAGATCCAAGAGTGAGATGACAATGAGAGATCATACTGA
>CALEHF010000145.1 GCA_937876125.1 uncultured bacterium | reverse complement strand
CCAAGTTCCGGAGCGGGCGGATCCTAGAGAAGGGGACCGAAGGCGTCAACCATCCCTGATCACCGCTCTCTACGATCCACAGGGAACGGTGGCATGCGCGAAGTCGAGATCGGGACCACTCGCGCTAGGTCTTCTTGCGGCGACGGCGTCGCTTGCGCTCCGGTTGAGAATCCACGAGTTCGGAAGTCGCGGTCTTCGCCGTCTTCTTTTTCGTCGATTTCACGGGCGGGCTCTTAGATTCTGAGCCTCCCTTTTCGGCGGATTTGCCTGCGGTCCCCTTCGGCGTGGGCTTGAGCTCCGCGGTGGAGTTTGAAGCGGAGGGAGTCTCTTCCGGCGCTTCTGACTTCGACTCGCCGGACGCAGTGTCAGAGCTTGAGGCAAGAGAATCGGGTTCTGCGTCGTCGGCCGATTCTTCTCCCTGGGGAGCGCTTGCGACCGATGGAGTGTCCTCGAGAGTGACCGGACCATTCGCCTCGAGGACTGGAGCCTCAGGGTCTTTCGGAGTCTCAACGACGGCCACGGGGGTCGCGCCGCCGAGCCCTTGAAGTCCCTTCAAGCGCGCGAGAGCCGCGTTTACGCCCCCTCCGGCCGCCTGCGGAGATGGCGGGGGCGGCAACGGAGCCGGATCTTCGCCCTCACCCTGCGCGAAGGGCGCCTCGCGCTCGGGGGTAAGCACTGGGGTCGGAGGCTCGGTTGCGACCGCGGTGCCGCCGCCGCCGAGCCCTTTGAGACCCTTCAGACGCGCCAGCGCTGCGTTGACTCCACCCCCGGCCGCCGCGGGGGCGGGGGGAGGAGGAGGCGGGGGCAGAGTGTCGTCCCCGGCGGAGCTCGACGGCGAGGGGGCGATCCCCGGGGCGGGGGAAACAACGGATCCCCCCGCGCCGCCGGTGCCTTGCAGACCTTTCAACCGAGCGAGCGCGGCATTCACGCCGCCGCTCGATTTCTTCGAGCTCACGCCCGCCGGGCCGTCTTTCAGCCCGCGGAGCTTCTCGGTGATGCCAGAGATCGAGCTCTTCACCACCGCGGGAGCACGTCCCATCGTCTGGCCGTCGGAGTGACGAAGTCGGTCCGCGCCATTGCGCAGCTTGCCGATCTCGGGGTCTGAAGGAGCGACCTGCACGAGGCGCTCGACCAAATCGAGGAGCACTCCGCGGTCGCCGGTCTCCGTCGCGTGGTGCGCACCACGTCGGAAGAAGTCTTCAGGCGGCTCTCCGAGGACACGACCGCCACGGGCGAGGACGCCGCCGCACATTTCCAGGACGGAGGAAATCGGAGGCGGTACTGCGATCGTCGCGAGCTCCGCGCGCGCCTTCTCAATGTCCCCAGCGACGACCGAGAGAAGCGCGAGCTCGACTCCTATGCGGTCGCGAAGTTCGGTCTCCACCCCGTCCTCCACCGTCTCGAGGAGATATCGCCGGGCGATCAGGGAAAACGGATAGACCGAGAGTGTCTCTTCGAGGAGCGCACGCCACTCATCTCTGGCGGGGGGAGCCTCCCCCTCGGCGAGTCTCACGAGCAGTTCTTCGAGCACAACGCCGGCCCGCCCGGTGTTCCCGGAACGACGCTCGATTTCACTGAGGGTGCGGGTCGCCTCGAGATCTTCGGGGCGCATGCGCACCAGCTCTGCGGCGGCGAGTCGGGCACCTTCAAGATCACCCGCCTCACGGAGCAGATCGCGGTGGCGCAAAAGGTAGTGGGCGGAGTCCTCACGACTCTCTTGCCCCTTCGCAGCCTCGGAGAGCCAAGCGGTTATGCTCGAGTCTTCGATTTCAAGGTCGAGGAGGCGCCGGTGGAACGTGATCGCATCCTCGCTCGGTTGGCGCGCATTCCACCCGGAGCGCTCGTGAAGAGCCTTGAGGTGCTCGCTTGCCTTGTCGTGGTTTCCGAGACGGAAGTGAATCTCGATCAACTTCGCGCGGACTCCCGCGTCGTCCCCGATTTGGAAGAACAGCTCTTGGAAGACTTCCAGAGCGGTCTCGAACTCGCCACGCTCGAGGTAGAGGGCGCCCAACTTCCGCGCTGCGGAAGCGGCCCCATCGGGGTCAGCCGTACTGAGGCAGATGTCCCGATAGAGGCGTAGGATCTCCTCGTTGCCTTCCGCTTGTTCGACGAGTTGCTCGAGGAGCGCGCGCGCTCGCGTGTCGTCGCCGGAGTCCTGCAGTCGCCGCGCGAGTTCGACCCCGCTCGCGAGGGCTTCGTCTCCACGGCCGTAGCGTGCCAACAGGCTGAGGTACTTCTCCTGGATCTCGAGGTTCTCCGTGTCGATCTCGAGAATCTGGGCGTAGACCCCGATCGTGTCCTCGATCCGAAACTGGCTGACGCACTTCTCCGAGAACCCCTTGAAGTAGTGGAGCGCCTCTTCGGTTCGACCCACTTTCTGCAGAACCTCGGCGAGTCGGTGCCCGAGATCGAAGTCATCGAGCCCGAGCGAATCGGAATGTTGGAAGAGTCGAAGCGCTTTGGCGAAGGCCCCCAGGCGCTCCTCTTCGCAGCCCATCTGGAACAGTTGCACTGGGTTCGTGCTCTCGAGATACCCCCCGTCGAGCAGATCGCGTGCGCGGGCAAGAGCTTCCCAGTTGTCGAATTCGCCCGACTCGATCGCCTCGGCGAGGTCGAGTCGGCCATCGAAGCGCTCGAGGAGTGCGGCGTCCTCGGGAAACCGTTCCGGCTCCCGGAAGACTTCCATCGCCATCGAGGTTGCCCCAAAAACTTCATGAAGGAGTGGCAACTCACGGGCGACGTCCCAACGGTCCGCTGAGATCGATGCCCGGAGGATGGCCTCTTCGATCGGGAGGCTGAGGTCGATGCACCCCAGAAGACCAGAGTGCAGTTGGGAATCGGTGCGCTCGAGCACGACCAGATCATCGTGCCCGAACAGCGGTGCGAACTCGGTGTCGAGCCCCGCAATGATGCACCGAGCAATCTCACCGTCATCGAGCAGACCAGCCTCGATGATGTTCTGGCCGATGTCGGCGTCGGTCGCGGCGACGTCGCGTCGAACGCGCTTGAGATCGCGGTCTCGGAGAGACGGGCTCGACAAGAGAGAGCGACCGAGCAAAGAGGGTTCCCCGTGGGTCTCCAAGTCGACGAGGAGGCCCCCGACGAGTCGCAGACGCAGAGTGGGCCCATCCCCGTTCTGGGGCTGGATCTCCAAAATCCCGTCGGTCGCCAGGCGTCCCGCGCGCAAGATTTGCGAGAGAGCTGCATAGGGGACCCGGGTTGTGCTTTTTGCTTCGCCCATCGATCGACACTCGCCATTCGGCGCGAGGAGACCCTCTCTCCTCCAAAGAGTAGCGCATGAGCCCAATACCGTCGAACCGAGGGTGGGTTTGCCTTGGCTGAGGGATAGGGCAGCTGCCGCTCAGGGGAGGTAACGGGGGCTTCCGAGTGCTTTTCGGGGGCAGACAATGAGGTGCGGGGCTCTTCACCCAGAAGCTCAGAGCGAGTCGATGAGTGCCTGGAACTGAGGTAGATCGCGCAGGGGGATCAGATCCTCATCTTCGAGGTAGTGCTCTTTGTCTCTGAATCCTCCCTCGGCGGCGATGGCGAGCTCGACCAGGGCGCGATCGAGTTTCCCCGCGAGAGAGAGCGTGCAGGCAAAGTTGTAGTGAGTGATCGGGTCACGGGGATCGAGCTCGATCGCGTTCTCAAAGTGCTCGATCGAGAGTTCGAATCGACGGAGCCTGAGGGCCGAGAAGGCGATTTCGTAGTGCAGTCTGAAGTCACCAGTGAACCGCCGTAGGATTTCGAGAAGCGCCTCGAGCGCTCCTTCTTCGTCTCCCGACTCACGCAGTTGAAGAGCTTCGATGAGGAGAACCCTGCGGGAGATCGCTTCGAGCTCGATGGCCTGCTCGAGACCGAGCTGGCGGAGAAAACCAGCGCCCCTCGGGTCGCCCAGACGAGCGAGAACGGCGGCCGCCTCGACCTTCAGCGCCACTTCGTTCTCGCTGCGCACGATGCCGTCGAGAACCGCGGGCGCACTCGCTCGTCCGACGAACTCGAGGCGATGAATGAGATCGAGCCGAGCGGTCCGACGAAGTTTGCTGTAGTGACCGAGGTCGAGGGCGGTGCGGCGCTCGAACCCTGGCGGAACCCGCAGGCGGTTCCACTCGAAGAAGCACCCTTTGAGGTCAGAAGGAAGAGCGGACTCTCGCTCGATCCACGCGAGGAGCAGTGGCTCGGCCGCATCCCCAGTTTCCAAGAGCAGCGCGCGCCCCTCGTTGATCGCTTCCGGACGCAGCGACTCGATGGCTCGAATTGCCCCGTCGACCGTGGTGCGCAGCCGCCGCAGCCACCCGGCGGCATCTGCGTCTTCGAGAGCGGAGATCAAGGGGACCAGAGATCGAGATTCGTGCGGGCCGATGGCGTCCTCGCCGGGGGCGTGGGGGTAGAGGCGCGAAGCCTCCTCGACCAGCTCATCCCAGAGGCGTCGGTGGAAACGCTCGACCAGAGGAGAGTTGACCCCCCCCGCGGCGCGGCGGTGAAAGAGGACCGGGGCGAGGGAGAGTCCGAGAGAGCGGAGTTGGGCGTGCCCCTCGTCGACGCGACGACGCGCTTGCCTGCGCGTTCTCCGCCGGCCCTCGAGCTCTTCATGAAGCTCCTCGAGAGAGAGTCTCGTCTCTCGTGCGTCCCCACCGCCAGGCTCCTCATCGCCAGAGTCTCCTGCCGCGGGATCGCCAGCCCGCTCGAATTCAGCCCGCTCGACCTCTGCCACAAGTTGCTGAGCGAGACGTCGGGCGGCTTCGAAATTGGTGATCGCGTTCTCGATTTCGAGGATCTGGGCGCGAGCGAGCTCGTGCAGGTGCTCGAGCAGCGGGCGCCTCACCTCCGCAGCGAGCGGTTTTGCGAGGTACCCGTGAAGTTCGGTGATTTCTTCGATGCCGATTCGATCCGAGAGTTCACGGCGGGCGGCGGCGCGGCGGTCGAGGTCGTCCGCGGCGAGCCAGCGTTCAATGCGCTGGAGATCGCCTCGGGTATCGTCCGCAGCAGTCGCGGTGAGAGGGGCGAACCCTGAGCCGATGGCGAGCAGCCCGAAGGTGAGCAGGGCGATGAAGCGGGACCCTCGCTGGCGATCGCCCGGCGCATTCACCGATCGGCTTCCCCTATGGGACCGCGTTGGAGGGTGGTTCTTCATCGGAGGTGGATCGTCTTTGAGGGGTCCAGGTCCCACTCTTCGAGCGCGGCGGTCAGCTGTTCCTGGGAGTCCGCGACAAGAGGAGAGATCTCGATCCGATTTTTCGGCTGCCCGTTCTCATCCCGCGGAACTTCGATTCCCGCGGCTTCGAGCCACTCGGCCCAGAGAGAGATGAGGGCTTGGCGCGAGGATGCGGGGGAATCTGCACCCTCGGCGTTCTTCACCGGGGCGAACTCGCGAGCACGGTCCGCTTCGAGCACGACCGGGTTTCGCGTGCGCGGGAGGACGTCGAAGATGAAGGACTCGAACCGGACCGAGTTCGGATCGGTTCCCGTCACCTCTTCCCCGTCGCGTAGGAAGGTGACCGCTTTTCGCGCGATGTGGTACGGCATGACGAACGGCTCGGCAGAGTCGTCTGGGGCGACAAACTCTGTAGAGACCACGTGGCACGCGATGTTGCCAGCGCGGAACGTCAACCGCCCGTCCTCCTCCCGCTCGTTCTGCTCTACCTCACCGATCTCGGAGTACTCGACCACCCGGGTGGTTTCGCCGTCGAGGCAGAACAGCCCGACCTTCTCTTCGGGGACCTGCTTGGCGACTGCCTTCGATGAAAACTGGGAGTCACGCAAGATGTGGTAGCCAAGGAACACCGGGTCGGCCATCTCGACGAGCGGGTTGTCGACTTGGTGGTAGAACAGGAATTTCGTTCCGTACTTTTCGAGGGTGTCGCGGGATTCCTGCATCACCCGGATCGATCCGCCGTGGCCATTGGGGCTCAAGAGCAATTCAGACTTGGACGCCATGAGGATCTTGCCGTAGCGCGGATCGATCACGGGGAGCATGGCCTGGGGCTGGAAGTAGATGTCGGAGGTGGGGAGCCCAAAGTTTCGATTCGAACGGAAGAAGGATCGGGTCTCTTCGTCGTTCGCTTGACTCGTCATGATGAACCAGGGCATCGACTTCTTGTAGAGCCGCTTGAGGGCGAGAATCTTTTCGGCGAAGTGCTGGAAGAGCGTCGCACCAGAGATCGGGAGGAGCGGAAAACACCCCTTCGGTCCCTCGAATCCGAGGCGAGTTCCCTGGCCGCCAGCGACCAGGAAGATCCCCACTTCACCATTCCGAAGCGACTCGACACCGGCGGCTCGTGCCCGCGCGCGTTCTTGCAGTTGTAGAGGAGTCGTGGCGAGGGGAATCATCTCCGCCGGACGCAGGAGGGAGCTGCCTTCCTCGTCATCCGATTCGGTTTGGGTGATGTGGCCGGCGAGTCGACGAAATTCTTGGAAGTCGATCGTCGCGATCTGGGCGAGGAGTCGGCGTCTTTCTTCGACACCGAGCTCATCCCAGTACTGGAAAACCTGCTCCTGATTGGCCTCGTAGACTTTGGCCACGTTGACCTGGTCATGGGCGCTCTCGACACGAATCATTTGGGCAGAGTCCTCCTTCCAGGACACGGGTGATCTTATCGTGCCCGATTCCGGTGCGTCGAGGGAGATGTCAGAGAACTGTGAGATCGGTGGGGGGCGGCATGTGGTTCTACGACGATCTCTTGTCGATTCTACCGCGCGGTTTCGCCACAATGGCGGTAGAGGAGGAGCCGTGCCCACGATTGACCCTGACTTCTGGATCCGCCCTGAAATCCTTCGAGCGACTCATTCTTGGATCGACGCCGCACTCTTGGAGGATCGCGCGAAGGACGACATCACCTCCCGGGTGCTGTTGGGAAGCGACTCACGCCTGGCCACGGCTACCGTCACCGCGGGGGAGGACGGGGTGCTCTGCGGGGCGGATCCCGCGATCGAGGTGTTTCGGCGGCTCGACCCGGCCGTCGAGGTCTCGGTCACTCACGGCGATGGTGCGCGTGTCAGTAAGGGCGAGATCGTGCTCGAGCTGATCGGCAGCGCGGTGCCCCTCCTCGCGGCCGAGCGCACCGCACTCAATATCCTCGGTCACCTCTCCGGGATCGCAACCACCACTCGACGCTGGGTTGACCTTGCGGGCTCGACGCAAGTCCTCGACACCCGAAAGACATTCCCTGGCGTGCGAGTGTTCCAGAGGCGCGCGGTCGCCGCGGGAGGAGGAGTGAACCACCGATTCGATCTCGCCGAGTTCCCTCTGGTGAAAGAGAACCACCGGTTCCTGTTCGGGAGCGGCGGAGCTGAGGAGGTTCCAGAGATTATTGACAGGCTGCGCGCAGAGGCTCGAGGTGCCCCGATCGAGATCGAGGTCGAAGACGAGGCTTCCTTTCGGATGGCAGTCGAGGCGGGCGCCGATCGAATCCTCATCGACAACCAATCCCCAGCAGAGATCGCCCGCTGGATTGCGTCGGCCGAGGCTTCCGGCTTCGACGTCGACCGGGCCGGTCTCGAGGCCTCGGGAGGGATCACGGGCGAGACGGTGGCGGAGTATGCCGCATCTGGGGTCGGCCGGGTCTCGATCGGAGCCCTCACTCACACCGTGCGTGCGTTCGACGTCTCTCTTCACGTAAAGTGGCGGTAAACCACCCCCGGAGCGGCGATTCGAAGTGCCCCTCGATTCCGAGGGCACCATCGGCCGAAGACTCTGGAGAGCCCTGGAGCCTCGAGGTGGTGGCTTCAGGCATGGGGAGTTAGAATTCCGTCGAGACGGCCTCCTCGGTCAGCATCGACCGAAAACCAATCGCGGCGGAAGCACTCTTATGACCCGGCTCACCGCGGTGGGGGGAGGGGTCCGGTCGGACAGCGATACAGATCGGGCGGACTCGGACCATGGCGGACGGCATTCGCGGATTCATCCACGAGAAGCTGATCGCTCGCATTCTCCACATCAACGACACACCTCACGCAATTGCCCTCGGCACCGCGATCGGGATGTTTATCGCGATGACCCCGACGGTCGGACTGCAGGTCATCCTCGCCATTGCGATCTGCACGATGATCGGCGCCAACCGGATCGCCGCGGTCGTCCTGGTCTTCATCTCAAATCCCCTGACGATGCTTCCGATCTATTGGATCGATTACCGCCTCGGGAGCTTGCTCACCGGGGGGAAACGGATGACTCACGCCGCCTTCGATGCCACCTGGCAAAGGATTCTCGATGCGGGCATGATTGGCGGGATCCAGGAGGGCGTGAAAGCTCTTCTCGGCGAAATCGGCTTGCCGATGATGGTCGGTGGAGTGATCTTAGGCGCGCTCTTGGGCGCGCCGCTCTATCCGATCACTTATCGTGCGGTGCTCTCACACCGGCGGCGTCGAGAGGCGCGACTCGCGTACGAGCGCTTGCGCGAGCTTCGGTCCCAAGCGCCCGTGGATCCGCTCCGTGCTCCACACGGAACGAGAGAGGTCCACGGTACTGCAGAGATCCACGGTACCGCAGAGATCCAAGGGGCGTCGTCCTCGTCTGCCGAACCTCCTGAAATTCAGAGAGAGGAATCGATACGATGATTCGAGTCGAGCGACGCAAACTCTTCTTGATCGCGGTTGCCGTCGGGCTCTGTGCGTTCGCGGTCGGCTCGCCCGGCTGCACGGCGAACAAGGGACGCCCGATTTCTCTCAACCTGCACCCGATGAAGATTGGCACCCACGAGTTTGCGGTCGAGATCGCCGCGGATCCGGATCGACGCGAGGTGGGGTTGATGTATCGCCCATCGCTCGAGAAGGACCGAGGCATGCTCTTCATCTTCCCTGAGCCGAAGATGCAGTCATTTTGGATGAAGAACTGCGAGATGGACATCGACATCGCCTACATCGATGACGAAGGCAAGATCGTCAACATGCATCAACCGATGAAGGCACCCGCGAAGGGATCCACTACTCTCACCCACTATCCATCCACCAAAGAGGTCCGCTATGTCCTCGAAATGGCGGCGGGATGGTTCAAGGATCACGGCGTGAACGCGGGAGACTCGGTCGAGGGATTCAAGGGACCGTTGAACGTTCGCGTCCGCTGATGCTCCGGTGGTTCGCCCAGAGGCGAGTTGCGTTGGCGCTCTGCGCCGTCTGGGGGATCTTGGCCCTGACCATCGCCGCGCGCCGTCCCGACCCCCAAGCGCTCCGCGATCTCCCCGATCGGCCGCTGGCCCCTCTGACCATCGATCTCAACCGAGACCCGTGGCCGCGCCTGCTTCTCATCGAGGGGATCGGCGAAGCGCTCGCCCAACGCATCGTCAGGGCCCGTGAGGCCTCGGGAGGCTTCCGGACTTTCGATGAGGTGAAAGCCATTCCCGGGATCCCCGACGGTGCCATCGATCGCGCGCTGCCTTGGCTGGTTCTCGGCAGCACCCCGAACGGCGAGTGATATGCCACGCTTCACCTACGAGGGTTCCCCCTTCGTCGTCGTATCCGACTACGTTCCCGCCGGTGACCAACCTCGTGCAATCGACGAGCTTGCCGCCGGTTACGAGTCGGGGAAGAAAGAGCAGATCCTGCTCGG
This sequence comes from uncultured bacterium, assembly GCA_937876125.1. Taxonomy (GTDB): domain Bacteria; phylum Planctomycetota; class UBA8108; order UBA1146; family UBA1146; genus JAFMMO01. The sequence goes on along the minus strand of CALEHF010000145.1, from coordinate 5,729 downwards.
GGTGACCGGCTCGGGGAAGACCTACATGATGGCGCACACGATCGCGCGCCGCGCCAAGCCAGCCCTCTTGATCAGCCACAACAAGACCCTTGCCGCTCAGGTCTATAGCGAGCTCAAACGATTTCTCCCCGAGAACTCTGTGGAGTACTTCGTGAGCTATTACGACTACTACCAGCCCGAGGCGTACATACCGCAGCGCGACATCTACATCGAGAAAGACGCGTCGATCAACGCGGACATCGATCGACTGCGTCTGAGCGCGACCTCGAGTCTGATGACTCGCCCCGATGTTGTGATCGTCGCCAGCGTTTCATGCATCTACGGTCTTGGGTCCCCTGAAGAGTATCGAAAGAAAACGGTCGCGATCAAAGTCGGGGGCGAGATCGACCGCGATGACCTGCTTCGACGACTCGTCGAGATTCAATACAAGCGGGATGACATCGAGCCGGAGCGAGGCTCGTTCCGCGCGCGGGGCGATGTGGTCGAGGTGCATCCCGCCTACGAGGAGGTGGGTTACCGCGTCGAAATGTTTGGGGACGAGGTCGAACGCATTGATGAGTTTCATCGGATCACCGGGGAAGTGCTCCGCGAGCTCTCCGAGGTGGTGATCTATCCGGCGAAGCACTTCATCGTCAGCGAAGACCTGATCGATCGTGCGGTTGATGGCATTCAGACCGAACTCGCCGCCCAACTCGCGGACCTGAAGGCGAAGGGCCGAGAGCTCGAGGCGCACCGCCTTTCGACCCGCACCAGATACGACATGGAGTTGCTCAGAGAAGTCGGCTACTGCCCCGGAATCGAAAACTATTCTCGACATATGTCGGGTCAGAAGCCGGGGGAACGCCCGTCCTGCTTGTTCGACTACTTCCCCGACGACTTCCTCTGTCTCGTCGACGAATCCCACGTGTCTCTGCCACAGATCGGCGGAATGTACCAAGGGGATCGATCCCGCAAGCAAACCCTGGTCGACCACGGATTCCGGCTTCCGTCGGCGCTCGATAACCGTCCGATGCGGTTCGAGGAGTGGGAAGCGGAGGTCGACGAGCTGCTCTACATTTCGGCCACCCCGGGCAAGTACGAACTCGAGCGAACCCAGGGTGAGGTGGTCGAAGTGATCAATCGTCCGACGGGCCTTCTCGATCCGGTGGTCGAGGTGCGCCCTGCGACCGGGCAGGTGGCCGATCTCCTTGAACAAATCAGTTCCGTCGTCGCCATGGGGGATCGTATCCTCGTGACCACATTGACGAAGCGGATGGCGGAAGATCTCAGCGAGTACTTCACCGAGGCGTCGATCCGCGCGCGCTACCTCCACTCCGAGATTCAAACCCTCGAGCGAGTGGAGATCTTGCAGGACCTCCGCAGGGGGAAGTACGACGTCTGCGTGGGGGTCAACCTGTTGCGAGAAGGGCTCGATCTTCCTGAGGTGTCGTTGGTCGCGGTGATGGACGCGGACAAGGAGGGCTTCCTCCGCTCGGAGACTTCGCTGGTCCAGACGATCGGTCGCGCGGCGAGAAACGTGCGCGCGCGAGTCATCCTCTACGCGGATAAGATGACCAAATCGATGGAGCGCGCGATCTCCGAGACGATCCGCAGGCGCAAGCTCCAGACTGCGTACAACGCCGAGCACGGGATCACACCGGAAAGCATCGTCCGGGGCTTCGGGACGACCATCGACGAAGAAGTGAAGGCAAAAGAGGTCGAGCGGGAAGTCGTGCGGGAATCTCCCGAGGATTTCGATCGCCACGAGAAGATTCAGGAGCTCGAGAAGGAGATGCTCGAAGCCGCCTCCGCTCTCGAGTTCGAGCGAGCCGCCGAGTTGCGCGACGCCGTCGAACGCCTCCAGAAGAAGCCTGCGACCTGAGCAACCGCGGGGTGCGGGGTCGCGAGCGAGCGGAGCGAGAGCCGCCGAATGCTCTAGGTTCTTCGATGGAGGTTGCAGGTGATCCCGCGAAACCGGTAGCCTGAGGGGATCTCAGCCTCGTTTGGCCGGGCGGGTCTGCCGTCGGGCGAGACCTGGCGCTTGCCAATTGACACCGTGGCACCGCCCGCGTGGACCCGGTGTTTCTCCCGATCGACCCGATGGAGCGCCGATGAACGCCGATCCCTCCGCTGAACCGTCTTCCGAAAGCGGGCCACCCCAGGGTGCATCCGTGGGAGGGGGGCCCACGGGCGCCGACCGGGGTGGAGTGACGATTCCCGGATACCAACCGGTCGAATTTCTCGGGAATGCTCCGAGTTTCGGGAAGTGGGTCAAGGCGGTTCAGGTTCGAATGGACCGCCACGTTCTTCTCAAGGTTCTGAAGCCCGGCGTCCCCGTCGCCCACGAGTTCTTTTCCCGTGAGATCAGCACCATGGTGCGGCTCGATGGTGAAGGAGTGCTCCGCGCGATCGATGAGGGAACCGTGAAGGGATTCCGCTACCTCGTCCTCGACGAGGCAGATGGCATCCAACTCTCCGCATCGTCGGTGGGAGGAGAGGAGGGGTGGTGCGCGCTGACGCGGACTGCGCTCGAGTTGTGGCGACGGGTCCTCGAGAGGGAGTGCGTGCTCCTTCCGATCCCGGCCGTCTCCTGGCGTCGACTGCCCGCCGGCGACTTCTCTTCGGCGGACCTCGGTTGGTTGGTCCCGATCGGCGACAAGATTCCGTCCCACCCGTGGCTCGCCCCAAACCTCTCCTCTCGAGACTCCCGCCCGCACGACGCCATCGGATGCTTCGATGCGACAGGCAAGGAGCTCGCCAAAGCGCTCGAGGTACCGCTCCCCGGATCATGGCGACGCGCTTCCGACGCCCTCGCGTCGGTTCCCGAAGACGCCCAATTTGAAGACGTGCTGCGCGCCTTCATCGATGCGAAGGAAGTGGTTGAACCGCCGAAGACCCAGCGCACCTTGGTTTGGGCGGTCGCGGGGCTGATTCTGGTCGCGGGACTCGTCTGGGGCACGGTGCACGTCATGACCCGGGGCGCCGCGTCCCCCAAGGTCGTCGGCGTGAGCGACGTCGATGTCCCGTCTGATCGCGGCAACGGGGTCGAAACGATCGAACCCCCGCCGGTGGACCCACTGCTGCTCGAGAAGCAACGCCTCGAAGAACTGGCGTGGATCGCACTTGATGAACTGGTTCCCGATCGTGCCGATGAAGCTGAGCTCCCGACCAACACTGTGCTCGATAATGCGCAGGTGGCTCTGTTGAGCCAGCTCGTGATCGATCACCCCGGAACTCGCGCGGCGGCTCTCGCAGCGACCGAGCTCGAGATTCATAGGATCGCTGCGTTCGATGACATCACCTCGCAACTGTGGGCGACGACTCTCGGGGTTGAAAAGACGCTCGCCGAGGGTCAGATCGCAGAGGCGGAGGGGCTCGTGGTTGCGCTTCGGGCCCACGCCGATGAATCCAAAGCCTTCGGGAGCTTCCCGGAACTCGAGTCGCCGTTCGAGCGCCTATCGAGCACTGTGGCAGCGATGGGGGCCCAGAGCCTCGATCAGCTCTCTGCCCGAATCGCGGCTGCCATACGCGAGCGCGAGTTCCGCCGCGGTGCGATCGAAGTGAATCGCGCAGTTCCAGGACTTCTGGCATCCGATCAGGTTTGGGCTGAGGAGCAACGTCTCGGCTTGCTGGAGACTGCAGGACGCTACGAGCGCGTCAAGCGGGCGGTGGAAAGGGGGATCGCTCGCGCGGCGGATCTCACGGCACAGGCGGACTTCAATGCCGCGGTGAGGGAAGTCGCCTTCGTCGACGGCGAAGCTGAGTTCCCCGAGTTAGTTTCACGCAGGCGGGAGTGGGTGGGCCACTTTGATCGCGCGCGCGCCACTGCCCACGCCATCGCCACCGAGCTCGAGTCGAAGGCCCGCGAGTCCAAGCGGCACGCGTATGTTCTCGTCGGCGACGAGAAGCTGCAGGGCCGAATCCAGAGCGTGGCCCCTGGGCGCTTTACACTGAGGCTCGATGGTCTCCGCAAGGTGCGAGAGATTCATTGGCTGGAGCTCGCCCCCGAGCAGTGGTCGCAGCTCGCCGGGGAGAACCTGGCCGAAGAGCAGAGGCTTCTCGTCGAGACACTTCTTGGCAGTGACGTCGCTCTCGAGCGCGCCTCGAAGCTCGATCCTGTCCCCGCTTGGACCGCCGATGCGAGGCGGCGACTCGAACGTGCCGCGAACGCCGACCTCAACCGGCTCCTCACCGCGGGCCGGACAGCTCTGTCGGCAGGGAACGGCACGGCTGCGAGACGTGCCGCGCTCGCGATCGCTGCCGAGATCCCGCCGGAGTTGTGGTCCGAGGAGCGCAGCGAACTGGCCGAGTGGTGCAGCGTCCATTGGCTCGAGGTCGGCCCTGGCGAGGCGTTCCCCGGGGCGAGCGTTTCATGGAAACCCGACCGCTCGATCGAAATCGACTTTGATTTCTCGAACCCCGAAGCGACCCGCGCCTGGGTTCCTGCACGCGCCGGCCTGGGGACTGTCACCCACGCCAAGGGTTCGATGGTCACGAAGCGCTCGGTTTGGCTCGCTCCCGGTGGGCACGCAGACCTTTTCGAGGACCAGCTCCGCGTTTCGACCACGCTGGCCACCACGGAGGCGCCGTCCCCGAACCTGAATGTGGTCCTGTTCGCCCATCTCTCCACTCAGGGGTGGGCCGGAGATCTCTTCGGGCTCGGATTCCGGCCCCCGACCGCGCTCCGGATCGAGGGAGCTGTTCCAGTCTTTTTCCCCGCAAATGTGATTGGGCCACTGGTGGCGGCAGAGCTGGGGAAGGGCGATGAGCTGCAATGGGCCGAGCCACGCCCCAAGATCACACGGGGGATGCGAGTGGATCTCGAACTCGCTAGCCTGGCATCTAGCGTGGAGCTCAGGTGGAAAGACGTCCTCGAGAAGGCGTTTCCCGCCGAAAGTTCTCGCCGTCGGCTGGGAACGGTCGAGTTTCGCAGCTACCACGCGAAGATCCTGGTGGGGGACACGAAGATTCGCGGGCGGATCTCCGAGCAATGGTGGGAACGTTGGGTCGAAGAGCGGGTCGAAGAAGACCTCGCGCTCTGACCCGGCTCGGCCCCAATGACCCCACTGGAGGACCCCAAAGGGGGCTGAACGTCGGAATCCGTGGTTTCTGACCCGGTTGCGCCGCTCCAGTCGAGTGACTAGACTCCTCTCGACTGCGCACCCGAGATCCCACATGCGCGTTTCGAAGTACGTACGATCCACAGTAGAGACCTACGCCAGTTAGAGACCCATGCGAAGAGATGCGCGCCGACCGGCTCGCCTCCCCGAACCGAGGAGTTCGTCCGATGCGACTGATCCCCTTCCTGTCGAGCCTTGCGATCCTTTTTACCCTAGGCTTCACCATCGCCCCCGAGAGCCTCTCTGGTCAATCGCCGCCCGCGCGCGAGGTGGGCACGTCCCCCGCATCGTATGCGATGAAGGCGGCCGACTTCTCTACCATGACGGTGGGGGATCGCGTGAAAGTGGTCCTCGCGAAGGGCGAGCTTGAAGGGACGGTGCTCGAGATCACAGCCGTCTCCATCCGGCTGAAGACCAAGTACGGCATCCAAACGATTCGCAAAGCGGACATCACCAGTTGGGAGAAGTTTCGCACGCTTCTCGAACAGTTCGAGGAGAAAGCAGCGAAGTGCACGACCCCCGACGACTGGTGTGACCTCGGTGATTGGGCGGATGCCCAGGAGGATGAACCTCTCGCGATCCGAGCGTTCCGTGAGGCGACGAAGTTAGACGCCGATCACGCCCGCGCCC
>CALEHF010000144.1 GCA_937876125.1 uncultured bacterium | reverse complement strand
CCGATGCGCTCGACTGCTCGGTCCTGGTCGGCTGGGTCAACACCCGCGACTACACCGAGATCATCGTTTCGGTCGATGGCGTGCCGTACCAAGCGCTTCCCGGCACCGCGACCGGAATCTCGCTCCCCGGTCCGCTCGTCGGATACCACGAAGTTTGCCTGACCGGCACGACGACCTGCGGCACGTACTTCCCCGAGGTCTGCTGCAACTTCTCGTGCGACGATCCGAACCCGCCGCCGGTCACCGACCTCCTCTGCATGATCACCGACGTCTGCGATTGCATCGCATCGGTATCGTGGACCAATGGCGCGGCGAACTACGACTCGCTCGACATTCTCCTCGACGGAGTCCTATTCCTGACCGTCCCCGGCACGACGACGATGACGAGCGTCAATCTCGGCGGCTCTGGTGCACACTCGGTGTGCGTGGTCCCGAGTCGGAACGGGTACACCGGCGATCAGACCTGCTGCAGTGTCACCTGCGACGACGTGCCGAACGGCAAGCCGATCGCTCTCAACTGCAACGCGCCCCCCGCCCCCGCCTGCGTCGCAAGCGCGTCGTGGCTGAATGCCGGCGAATACTCGTCGATCGACGTCTACCTCGATGGAGTGTTCGTCGAGACCCTGTCGGGATCTGCGGTCAACGCGAGCGTCTCGATCCCCGGCACTGGCCCCCACACTCTCTGCATCCGCGCGACGACGATCTGCGGTGAGGTGCTCCCCGACGTCTGTTGCACCGTGGTTTGCATTGGGCCCCCCGACCCGGTGAGCAACCTCACTTGCTCTTTGGTCGACGTCTGCGCTTGTGAGTTCAACGTCACCTGGACCAACACCAACAGCGACTACGACGAGATCCAAGTGCTGATCGACGGAGTGCTGCACGAGCAGCTTCCCGGCAACGTCACCCGGATCACGCTCTTCCTCTTGTCCGCGGCTCCGCAGGAAGTGTGTCTCGTCCCCGTGCGATCGGGGCTCTCTGCTCCGCCCGTCTGTTGCACGGTCGATTGCCAGGGAGTGCCGGCTTCGATGATCGAAGACCTGACCTGCACCCCCGACCCGCTGTCGTGTGAGTTCACGCTCGGGTGGACCAACCCGGTCGCCTACAACGGGATCGAGGTCTCCCTCGACGGAGTCGTGGTCGCCACGCTCGCCGGCACCGCGACCAGCTACATGGTCCCGACCCCGCTGACCGGCCTGCACGAATTCTGCGTCACCGGCACGACAATCTGCAGTGAAGTCGTCCCCGCCGCGTGCTGCAGCGTCGACTGCACCATTCCCCCGCCGGACCCCGTGCTCGACCTGGTCTGCGGCGCAGTCGATCCGTGCACCTGCACGCTGCTGATCGCCTGGACCAACCAAGGACCGGCCTACGACACGATCGACATTCTGATCGAGGGCGTACTCTTCGCGACCCTGCCGGGCTCTGCCCTGAACGCGGTGGTCACGCTGCCCGGTGCGGGCTCCCACGCGATCTGCGTCGTGCCGACGCGCAACGGCGTCTCCGGCATGGCGGTCTGCTGTAAGGCGACGTGCCCGATCACCGACCCGATCCCGCCGACCGTGCTCGAGTGCGTGGTCGACTCGGGAACGTGCACCGCGACGATCAACTGGCTGAACAATGCGCTCTACTCCCAAGTGGAAGTCTCGCTCAACGGCGTGGTCCAGTTCGTCACCCCGGGTGACGCCATGACCGCGATGGTGCAGCTGACCCTGCCGGGTCAGAACACCTTGGCGATCACCGCGACCACCGTATGCGGTGTGATCACCGACTCGGTGAGCTGCAAGGTGACCTGCTCTTCTCTGGTGCCGCCGCCGATCACCAACCTCGTGTGCACCCTCGACGACATCTGTACCTGCACTGCAACGACGACCTGGGTGAACGGGGGCGTGTACGACGCTCTGCTCCTCTTCATCGACGGAGTGGAGACGCAGACCCTTCCCGGCACCGCGACGACCGTAACCTACTCGTTGGGCGGGTCGGGAACACACGAAGTGTGCATCGTCCCAGTGGTCAACCTGGTCAATGGTGGCCCCGAGTGCTGCATGATCGATTGCCCGGACGTGCCGCTCTTGGCCCCGAACGGCTTGGTCTGCACCGTGGGTGCGTCGCCGGATTGCCTGACCTCTGTGAGCTGGATCAATCACTCGACCTACTCGCAGATCGTCGTCCTGCTCGACGGCGTGCCGGTGGAGACGTTGCCGGGAACCGCGACCTCCGCGACCCTCAACCTCCCGGGCCCCGGACTGAGCACGGTCTGCCTCGAGGCGACCACGATCTGCGCCGACCTGCTCCCGCAGGTTTGCTGCGACGTCGAGTGCATCTTCCCCCCCGACCCGATCATGAACCTGTTGTGCCCGATCGATACCGACCCCTGCTCGGGAACGATCACCTGGACCAACACCAACCCTGATTACGATTCGCTCGTCGTCACTCTCGATGGGGTGCTGTTCGCGACGCTCCCCGGTGACGCGACGATGGTGGCGTACGGGCCGCTCGCGTCGGGCCCGCACGAGTTCTGCATCACCGCGGTGCGGAATGGCCTCAATTCGGCCGCGGTCTGCTGCACCGTCGACTGCCCGGTGCCGCCGGACGCGCCGCTGAACGTCACCTGCACGCTCGACGACTTCTGCCTCTGCACCGGCACCGTCAGCTGGATGAACGCCGAGGGTGACTACGACGCGCTCCTAGTCACGGTCGACGGTGTGTTGGTCGCGACTCTCCCGGGTACCGCGACGACCGCTTCGGTCACTTTGCCGACGCCGGGCTCGTCGAACGTCTGCGTCACCGCGGTCAGGAACGCGCTCTCGTCGCCGCCGGCGTGCTGCACGCTCGACTGCGCCGGCCCGCCGCCTCTGACCGGACCGACCAACGTCACCTGCACCGTCGGCGCCTCGCCGACCTGCGAAACCATCGTCAACTGGACCAACACGAGCGACTACTCGCAGATCGTCGTCACCCTGGGTGGCGTCATGGTCACGACCCTTCCGGGCACTGCGACCACGACCACGCTCAACTTGACCGGGCCGGGAGCGATGGAGATCTGCCTCGTCGCGACCACCACCTGCAACGACGTGTTGCCGCCGGCTTGCTGCACCGCTGAGTGCATCTTCCCGCCGGACGCGCCCCAGAACGTCACCTGCACTCTCGACGACTTCTGTCTGTGCACCGGCACGGTCACTTGGACCAACGCCAACCTGGACTACGACTCGATCGAAGTGCGGGTCGATGGCGTCTTGGTGGCGACCCTCGCGGGCACCGCGACCTCGGCGTCGGTCACCATGCCGGCACCGGGTTCGTCGAGCGTTTGTGTGACTGCGGTGCGGAACGCGCTCTCGTCTCCGGAGGCTTGCTGCACGCTCGATTGCGTCGGCCCGCCCCCCCTGACCGCGCCGACCGGGCTCACCGCCGTCGTCGGCGGACGTCCCGACTGTGAGACGCTGCTCAACTGGACCAACACCAGCGACTACTCCCAGATCGTGGTCACGGTCGACGGCGTCGTGATCTTGACCCTCCCGGGTACCGCAATCACTGCGACCATTAATCTGACCGGGCCGGACTTGATGGAGATCTGCCTCGTCGCCACCACGGTCTGCAACGACGTGCTGCCGCCGGTGTGTATCTCGGACGAGTGCTTCTTCCCGCCGCCCCCGCCGCTCAACCCGACCTGCACCCTCGACGATGTCTGTCTTTGCACCGGCACCGTGACCTGGGTGAATGCGAGCGCCACGTATGAGTCGATCCTCGTCAAGGTCGACGGAGTGGTCGTCGAAACCCTCCCCGGCAACGCGACCATGGCGAACGTCACCCTTCCGTCGCCGGGCTCCTCGCTCGTCTGCGTCGAAGCAGTCGAGAACGCGCTGCCCTCGGGTGACGCTTGCTGCACTCTGGATTGCGCGGGCCCGCCGCTGCCGATCGCGCCGGCCACCTTGGTCTGCACGGTCAGCGACGCGGCGACTTGTACGATCGATCTCACCTGGACCAACTCGATGCCGTACGCTTCGATCCAGGTGATCTCGGGCGCGACCGTCCTCGCCGATCTTGCGGGCACCGACACTACGGCAACGGTGACCCTCACCGGTGGTACCGAGGTCTGCCTGATCGCGACCACCCTGTGTGGCAACACGACCGACCCGGTCTGTTGCACCGTCGAGTGCCAGACGCCATTCCAGCGCGGCGACTGCAACGTCGACGGGTTGGTCAACATCGCGGACGGTATCTACATCATGCGCTTCCTCTTCCAAGGCTTCGCGCCGAGCTCGTGCTTCGACGCGTGCGATCACAACGGCGACGGATTCGTGGACGTGTCCGACGCGGTCTACGTCCTTGGATACATCTTCCAGGGTGGCACACCGCCTCCGCCGCCGTTCGGTTCGTGTGGAATCGACGGAGATGGAGTGCCGGGTTGCGTGAGCTACTCGCACTGTGAGATCTAAACGGACTGAGATCTAAACGGACTGAGATCTAAGCGGACTGAGATCTAAGCGGTGTCTCACCCACGGGTGAGGCACGGAAGCTGAAACCGACCTCGGGGAGCTCCCTCGAGGTCGGTTTTTTTCGATCCGACCTCTCGAGCGACTCCGCTCTTGCTCTCTCGGGCATGTCCCTCTAGGTTCGCGAGACCTCCACACCTTTTGAGGCACCCCGAACAGGAGACCTGCATGCAGACCGGCTCACCCCCGCGTCCATTCCGCTCGCACTTGAGCGGCGCGTTTTTCGGCATCTTTGTCACCTCGCTCCTCTTCTCCGCCACTCTCGACGCCCAAGAGACCGCCCACGCGTTCGTCGGCGCTCGCGTCCTCCCCGTCTCGGGAGCACCGATCGACGACGGGGTCCTGGTCATCTCGGGCGGGAAGATCACGGCGGTCGGGTCTCGCAGCACGGTCGCGATCCCCGAAGGCGCAACCGTCGTCGACGTCTCGGGGAAGACGCTGATCCCCGGTCTCATCTGCACGCACAGCCACCTCGGGCGCGGCGGCGGAGGTGATTCGACGGGGCCGATCCAACCGGAGGCCGACGTCTTCGAAGCGGTCAATGTGCGGAACTCCGGATTCCGGCGCGCGGTCGCCGGCGGCATCACCTCGGTCAACGTCATGCCAGGCTCCGGCCACCTCATCTCAGGGCAGACCGTCTACCTTAAGCTGCGCGACGGCGACACGGTCGACGCGCTGGTCTTTCGGAACTCAGACGGCAAGCGCCTCGGCGGCCTGAAGATGGCAAACGGAACGAACTCGATCCGAAAGGCGCCATTTCCCGGCACCCGAGCGAAGTCCGCGTCGCTCGTGCGCGCGAAGTACATCGCCGCCCAAGAGTACGCTGCGAAACTCGCGCGCACGGCGGGAGACGACGAGAAGACTCCAGCTCGTGACATCTCACTCGAGCCCCTGATCGAAGCGATGCGCGGCGACCGAGTCGTCCACCACCACACGCACCGCCACGACGATATCTTGACCGTCCTCAGACTCGCAGACGAGTTCGGGTTCCGGGTGGTGCTGCACCACGTCAGCGAAGCGTGGAAGGTCGCGGACGAGATCGCCGCGTCGGGCGCCGCCTGCTCGCTGATCCTCATCGACAGCCCCGGGGGCAAACTGGAGGCGCGCGACATCGACTACCGAAACGGAGCGATCCTCGAGGCGAAAGGTGTGAAAGTCGCGTTCCACACCGACGATTGGATCACCGACAGTCGCCTGTTCCTGCGGATGGCAGCGCTGGCGGTGCGCGCGGGCATGACCCGGGACGGGGCGCTCCGCGCACTGACCCTCTCGGGAGCCGAAATGCTCGACCTCGACGCGCGGGTCGGATCCCTCGACGTGGGGAAAGATGCCGATTTCGTGCTCCTCAGCGGCGACCCGTTCAGCGTCTACACGAAAGTGGAGGAGACCTGGGTCGAAGGGACCCGCGTGTTTGATCGCGATGATCCCGCCGACCTGCTCTTCGCCGAAGGAGGCTTCGGCGCCGGCGACGACCAAGTATTCACCGACTGTTGCCTCGAACGAGCGGGAGATCAGTAATGCGACTCTTCACACTACTCGCCGTCGGGCTCCTCTGGGCGACGACGGCATGCGCGCAGACCCCGACCGGACCCCTCGAGGGTCTCCCCGATCGGAGCCCCGCCAAAGGAATCGACACTCCGGTCACCGCGAACCAAGCGACGGTGATCCTCGCCGGGATGCTCCACACCCAACAGCGGACCTCTGCTGGCAAGTGGCGCGCTCCGATCGAGAACGGTGTCGTCGTCATCTCCGGCGGCAAGATCACCGCGGTCGGCGCGCGCAGTGCGGTCACGATTCCCGCGGGCGCGCGGGTCATCGAGGCGCCGATCGTCACGCCGGGGCTCATCGATGCGCGCTCGGTGGTCGGGCTCTCCGGGTGGCTCAACTCACGGCATGACCAGGACCAGATCGAAAACTCCGAACCGATCCAGTCGGAGTTACGCGCGATCGACGCCTACAACGGACGCGAGCCTCTGATCGAGTGGATTCGTTCGTTCGGGGTCACCACGGTGCACACCGGTCACGCGCCGGGTCAGCTGATCACCGGCCAGACGATGATCGTGAAGACCCGCACCGGCGAGGTGGACGCCGTCGTCGTGAAGCCGCTCTTCGCGGTGGCGGCGACGCTCGGCGACGATGCGATGGTCGAAGGGAAGAGCCCGGGCACTCGCGCGAAACAGCTCGCGATGCTCCGCCAGGCGTTCATCGGCGCGAAGGAGTACGGCGAGAAGATTGCCCGCGCCGGGGATGACCCCGAGAAAGCCACCGATCGCGATCTCCGGAAGGAGACTCTTCTACGGGTGCTCTCCGGTGAGATACCGCTGATGGTTACCTGCATGCGAAGCGTCGACATTCAGAACGCGATGCGGCTCGCCGATGAATTCCAGCTGAAGCTGATCCTCGATGGAGCGGCGGAGGCGTACGAACACCTCGATGCGATACGCGCGGCGGGGATTCCGGTCCTCGCGCATCCGCCGATGTATCGAGCGAGTGGAGAGCTCGAAAATGCGAGCATGACGACTGTCTCGAAGTTGATCGCGGCGGGGATCCCCTGTGCGCTCGAGTCCGGCTACGAGGGATACGTGCCGAAGACCCGGGTTGTCCTCTACGAAGCGGCGATCGCGTGCTCGTTCGGCACCTCGTTCGCAGATGCTCTCGGAACGATCACGCTTTCGGCGGCGGAGATCCTCGGTATCGCGGACCGGGTCGGATCCCTCGCGGTGGGCAAAGACGCGGACGTCGCGCTCTACGACGGTGACCCGTTCGAGTACACAACGCATTGTGTCGGCGTGTTGATCGAGGGGGTCGTGGTCAGTGACGTGGTGCGGTGATTTGGTGCGGTGATCTGGTTCTAAAATCAAGATCGCCCACCCCCCTTGCCAGGAGCAGGGAGTGGGCGAGCGAAGTCTTGTTTGGATCGGGTGACTACGCCCCGCCGAGCTCGCGCTCGATCGTGCGCAGGAGATCCCACGACTCGAACGGCTTCTCGAAGTATCCGTTGGCACCGGCCGCGAGTGCCTGCTCTCTGAGCCCCGGCTTCTTGCTCGCGGTGAGCACCAATACCGGAATCGACATCGTGTCAGGGTTGTCTCTGAGACGCCCGAGCACGGAGAAACCATCCCCCGCGGGCATGCTCAGATCCAGGATGATGAGGTTCGGCTTCCCTTGGATCGCCTTCTGGGTCGCGCTCACGCCATCGTGGGCGACATCGATCCCGTAGCCGGAACTTTTCAGGCGGACGCAGATGCTTTTGGCGATCGCAATGTCGTCATCGACGACGAGGACCTTGGCGGGCTCAGCGAGCGGTTGGGTGCCTCCTGCGGATTGCTCTCCGGGTGTGCGATGGGCAGGGTGAAGCAGAATTCGCTGCCCTCCCCGGCGGTATTCTCTAGCCATATCTTTCCTCCGTGAAGCTCGATGAGCTCCTTGCACAGATTCAATCCGAGACCCATTCCCACTTCGCTCGAGCCCGAGGCTCCGCTCGTCTGGTAGAGACGGTCGAAGATCTTCCCTCGCTCGGCGGGGGCGATCCCCGGTCCCGTGTCGCGCACCGAGAACGTGACTGTACCGTTCGTCTCCGGGCGCGCCGAAACCTTGATGGTTCCCCCAGAGGGCGTAAATTTCAGGGCGTTGTCGATCAGGTTTCCGAGCACTTGCTTCGCTCGGTCGAGGTCCGCGAAGACCGACACCAGAGCAGAAGCCTCATCGAGGTCTGTCTCGATTCTGATCACCGAGCGCTCCGCACGGGGACGCGCTCTCAGGACGAGTTCACGGACCAAAGTCTCCGTCGTGAACTCGCGGGGGCGAATGGAGAGCTTCCCAGTATCGATGCGCGACAGGTCGACCAGGTCGTCCGTGATCCGGTTCAGTTGGTCGCAGCTGTTTCGACAAATCGTGAGGTACTCGATCTGATCGATGGTCAAAGGGCCCGCAATCCCCTCGGCCATGAGGCAGATAAACTCGCGCGCCGACGTCAGCGGAGTCTTCAACTCGTGAGAGAGTGTGTGACAGAACTCCTCGAGCTTCTGCTTCTCGGCGATGAGCGTCAGATTCTGCTGCTCGAGATCGCGCGCTCGTTGGCGGTCGCACCGCCGGATCGTCGATGCTTCGAGGGCACTCGCGAGCGTGTCCACCACGATCGTCGAGGACCATCGCGTCGGCGTCAAACTGTCGAAGGCTCCCGCGCGCACCAACGCGACTGCGGTTGCGGCGTCTTCAGAATCGAGAAGTGCGACGACCGGCACTGCGATCGAACGCACCTTCAAGGCCTCGAAGATGTCGAGTGCGCGCGAGGCGTCGTGATGATCACAGAGGAGAATGGCATCGACCGGCTCGGCGTCGAGGATCGAGAGTTCGGAGATCGAGGAGGAGAGCTCAACGCAGTCGACATCCCAGAGAAGACCTCGGCGAATCGAGCCTTCGGTCAGCCAGCTGCGAAAATGACGGCGCGCGGCGGGGACATCGCCAATAATGGCGACGCGGAGAGGGCGGCGATCCATGATCTGGACTCGCTTTCGGCGACCGCGGCAGGGTCGGGCGCATCGACTCGTGGAACTGGTCCATGAGTCTCGTAGGTCCCCCTGCTCCCATCGCAGCTCGATGGATCGTTGTGAAAGAGTACCTCGGTGGGCCCACGCGCGCACATCCAGCCAGCAGGGCTCGTGACGGAAGTCGGGAGTGGCCCCCGGCTTCGGTCGAAAGAACGCGGTCTCGTCACGCCAATTCGAGAGACGCGGAAGAGGGGTTCCCTTGATAGGGAAAGACCGTGACGAGCGTCGTCCCGATCCCTTCATCGCCGGTGATCGCGATCGATCCGCCATGGTGCTCGGCGATGCTGCGGCAGAGGCTGAGCCCGAGGCCGAGCCCGGGTTCCAAGGCGCCATCGACCACACCGCTCTGCTGGAGGCGCTCAAAGACACGTTTCCGATCGGCGACCGCGATTCCGCACCCGGTGTCCGAGACCACGAACTGGATCTGATCGGCGTTCTGGGTCGCCTCCAGAGACACCGTTCCCCCCTCGGGCGTGAACTTGAGCGCGTTGTCGAGCAGGGAGGAGAGAAGCTGACCGAGCAGAACGCGATCGGCAACCACTGAAAGGCCTCCGTGGCGCGCGTTGATCTGCACATCTGCCTCGACCGCACGCGCGCGAACCGCTGCGATCGTCTCGGCGAACAGGTCGCGAACCGAGACAACTTCAGGATCGCTGGCGAGCGTCTCATCGCTCGCCTCTACGACCCAACCGAGATCACGGGCGACCTGCTTCAGCTGATTCCCACCGCGACGAGCGATTTCAAGGTACTCCCGCTGCTCGCTCGAAAGCGGCCCGACGACGCCGGCCACGATCTGGTCCAATCGCTCTGAAAGCGTATCGATCGAGGGCTCGAGCTGATCGGTGAGGCTTCGATAGATCGCCATCATGCGCCGCGTGTTCGAGTTTCTCTCCGCCGTTTGCTCTTCGAGCCGAGCCGCGAGGCTTCGCACTTCCAGTCGGAGACCGGCTCGAGCGCGAGCACTTTCGAGCGCACTCTCGAGGGTCTCGACGGAGAGATCGCAAGTCTCGATGAGTTCGTCTGCGCCTCTCGAGCGCACTTCTCGAAAGAGCTCCGGGCCGCTGCTCAAAGAGACGCCGATGATCGCGATGTCGGGAAACTGCCTGCGGAGGCCGGGGAGAAAAGGGGTGGGACCGCGAGGAAAACCGACGATGAGAGCGTCGGTCCCCGAGGACAGGGAGGCGGCGATCGCTCGGGCGATCGCTTCCGGCGGCTGTGGCTCGATGATCTCGAGTGCGCGACCCTCTTCCGCGAGGGTCTCGAGGACTCGATTCAACTCGGCCGACCGATCGCCGATGACTGCGATCTTCCCCTCGAAACCTGACACGACGGCATCGCCCCCTGTACGTGAAAGTGTCGCTGTACGTGAAAGTGTCGCTGTACCTGAGCGTGTCGCTCGGAACCCCGAACCGATTCTGGGCAATGGCGGCACACCTTGAGTCTACCTGGGGGATTGGGGAGCCGCACTTCGAGAGCCGACCTCTGAGACGCAACTCAGGTCAGAATTGAGTGTTCGGTCAAATGCGCCTCGGGATCGATGCGCGCCCCCGGGCGATCCCGCGCTTCTTCGGCGGTCGGCTAGAACGCGCCCGCGTTGTAATCTTGTGAGTACCCAACCTGCCCTGCATCGCCCTCGAAAGGGGTCCCATGTCTCGCACGCTCTGGCTCGTTCTCGCTGCCTGCGGCGCCGTCGCCTGTTTCTTTGTGCTCTCGAGTGGTGAGAGCGAAGCTGTGGCCGACGAGTACGCCGCGATCGGAGATGCGATGCACGCCCAAGTGCGCGCACTCCCGGGCTATGAAATCGAACCCGCCACCTTCGATAAGTACTTCCAGGCCGTACACCCGGCGGCGTGCAACTCCATCTTCGTCGAGAAGGGGCTCGATCCGACCATCCCCGACGCCCATATCCTGTATGTCGGTGAGGTGTATCGCCTGATGATCGACCTCGCCTTCACCGAAGGCCGAACCGATCTGACCGACGTGGTGACGCGCGGGTACATGAAGGTAGTCCAGGGGCACTGAGCGACCTGGGCCTACCGAGCCACCGGCAGCAGTTGCGCTCCACTCCCCATCAACTCTTGGAGCTTCACGGACGTCGTCTCGATTTCGATCTGCTCGCCCCTGCGTATCACCATAAATTTGATCGAGCCGCCGACGCCTCCCCCCTCGATCGACATCCCCATGTCCGCAACCGACGTGAACTCTTTGCCGTCGACACCGATGAGTTTATCCCCGTCCTCAAATGGGTTCTCACCGGTCACGACATCACTCACTCGAATCATGATGGCGGTGAGGGGAGTTCCGCTGTAGGTCACCCGCGAATCGCCGGAGATCGAGACCTCCATCCCAGAGAAATCCATGCTCGTCTGGCTCCCCAGTAGCATCGAGTAACGCCCCGGAAGAAGATCAGAAAAGAGAAACTGTGACCCGTCGCGCGCGCCCATCATGGGGTTCCCAGATCGCGACGGGAGGACGACGCCGTCTAAGCGAAAAAGCATCAACTCTTGGCCATCTTGCGCGTCCGGCACGTCGATCGTCAACGTGTAGAGGGTCGGCAAGGTGACGACTTCTCGGTTCTCTCCCGGAGTGAGAGTGAGCCAGAACGGGTCGAGGATGAGGTTGCTGCCGTATCTCCCGCCCGTCGTGATCGAAACGAGCACGTCCCCTGACTCGATCGATCCCAGGCCCTTCTCGAGTTCGGTGAAGTCCCACGATCCAATCTGCTTGCCCTCCGCGTTCACCATGGAGATATCGAGATTCTGCTCGGGGGTCGCTCCACGAATATCGAGGAAGAGGGTCGCCGTGGGCGCGAAGTGAACCTCGACGAAGGTCGACTCGAGAGTGATCTTTCGTTCGGCGAATCTCGGAGCGGCCACACTGAGCTCGATCGATCCGGGGGTCACCCCCGCCAGGACATCAAACACCGACTGCGACGGATGCAGCCAATAGCTGCCGTCGGGGCGCTTCACGGTCGTGCAGTCGACCGAGTTCCTTTGAAACTCACTCTGCACTTGGAGCGAGAGGGACGCGTTCTCGACGAGGCTCCCATCGGGCGCGTAGACCCACACCTCGATGACCGATTCGATTTCGATCGGCGCAAACGCCAGCGACAGCTCGACAAATCCCCGGTCTGGAACGGTGACGAACGCACTTTGCTCGACGCGGTCCGAAGTGCGACCGATCGCGAAGAGGTACTCTCCCGGCGGGAGCGGGGAAATTCTCTTTGTCGTCGTATTCGCAGGGAGCACTTCTCCCGGCTTCAGAACCCGTCCGCGTCCACTGGAGAGTCCCCGTAGTTGTCCATGGCGCAGAATCCATGCGTCGTCGGTGGGCAAACCTGGTGGAACCATGGCGCACCAACTGTGGAACTGCGTGTTGTTCTCTTCGCTCGGAATCTCAACGGTGAGATCGATTCCGTTCTGCTGAACAATGTTCAAAACGATGGGGAGCTCGAGACGGTCGCTGTCGATCGTCACAGACTTTGAAGCCAGAGTCTGCTCATCCTCTTGGATCCGGTATCTTCGGTTTCCGCCCGGCACTCTGAACACGCGCCGCTTCGGAGTCCACTCGAGGTCCTTCCCCGATCCGGTGATCGTGGCGGACGGAGGGGATGAGCCATCGGGGAGGCGCACGTCGAAGGCGACCTGATAGGTAGGGATCCGTTGGATACGGACTTCACTTCCGGGATAGACAAGGGTGCTCTTGTTCTCCTCGACGAGAATCTGAACCTCCCCCGCGTCCGACGGGTCCGTCGCATCGATTCGGTAGCGCGACCATGGCAGTCCGTCGAACCGAAACTGTCCCGACGCGTCCGTCACGACTTCGCGCTTGCCTTGGTTGAAGAAGCAGTGCTCCGCGACTCGATCGACGATGTATCTCGTCATATCCCCGCGCTGCAAATTCGTGCGCGCGTCTTCGTGACCCGCGATTTCGTAGGAGACGGGATAGATCGAGATGCGGATCCCGGCGACCGGTGTGCCACTCGGGTGGTCGATCGCAATCCCCTCGATCATCGAACTCGATCCGAGCGAGGGTGCAGGAAGCGGATCGATCGCCGCCGACAACCGTCCGACGAGGGTTCCCGGATCGGCTTCGACTCTGGGGAAGGCCGCTGGAGTTGAGGGGCTTTCACTCGCTGCCACAGCGCTTTCGGGGCCAACCGGCTCGTCGATCGCGGAAGGGCTGGCTGGCAACGGCGCGGTCGAATCGGTCGTGGCGACGCGCGCGAGCGCGCCGAGACCAAGACCGACTGAAAGGATCAAAGGTACGAGGATCTTCACCGTCCACCTCCCCGCGTCGCCGGGGCGAGGAAGCCACCGAGCTCGTCGAAGACCGTCACCTCCCGCGGTGGAGCAAGAGTTCGTAGGAACCCGCCTCCATGGGCTGCTTCGCGGATTGCCCCGGCTTGAGCGTGATGTCCCTGCCGCGGTGGATGTAGTTATCCCAAGAGTCTCGCCCGCCGCCGTCTTGCAGCTCTTCTAGGCTGGCAAGATCGACGAGCGTCACGGTGAGCCCCATGAAATCGATCGGATCGGTGGTCCCCTCCGGCGTAATGACAACCGAGGGACGCGCGAAGACGACGAACCGAACCGCGGCGTACTCCCCTTCGTCAAAGCTGAGATCGCGCGACTCCAACCGATCTCCCCTCACACCACTCGCTGCCGCTTCGGTCAGCGCCAAGGGGACGAGCTTCTCCGGCCGCACTGCGCTGAATTGCAGTGTGTACCGGGGGAATCGCCCATACACAATGCTGGGAGGTCTACCGCCCATCCTTCCTCCACAATCCCGCGCCCAAAACCCCCATCCCCTTCCTTCCGCGAGATTTCTGTCGAAACTGAGAGAAATCGTGACGGAACCCGCGCCCCCACGCATCCAGTGAGGGGTCCGCTGGGGAACCCGGGAGTGTGATGGCGCCACGTTCGCAAATCGACATCGTCCGAGCCGCCGTGCGGGGAGACCGCGCGGCGCTGGAGACTCTGTGGCAACTCGAACGCCGCCGGGTCGCGGCGGTGCTGCTCGCGCATCGCCCCCGCGAAGAAGATCTCGAAGACCTGCTCCAAGAGGTCGGCACGATCTTGGTCGAGCGGATCGGCGAAGTGCGTGAACCGGAACGCTTCCGGGCCTGGCTTCGCACCGTCGCCTTGAACGTCGCACGCGGGGCGGGGCGGCGCGCGCGCTTCACCCGCGATCACGCGCGCTCCCTCGAAGCAGCGGCCGAGGTTCCCGATCCGAACGCCGCCGCGGGGACCCTGCGAGTGGAAGCCCATGAAGAGTTGCGGCAAGTCGTCGCCTGGGTGCGCGGCATGTCCCCGAGTTACGCCGAGCCACTCCTTCTTCGCGCAGTGTGGGGGCTCAGCCAGCAAGAGATTGCGGAGTGGCTCGCGATTCCAGAAACCACGGTCGAGACCCGCCTCGCGCGCGCCCGTCGGATGCTGCGCGAGCGAATCGAAGAATCGGACCGGTTGCGTCGTGCCGAATGAGTCGTGAGCACAGCGCCGTGAAGCAGCCCGCAAGGAGAGCATCATGAAAGAGCATGACCACGATGAACTGTCCCGCGAGGACCGACTGATCCACCGCGCCGTCGATGGCAGCGCGGGGGTCGGAGACTGGGCTGAGCTCGAGCTGATCGCGCGACGGGATGCGGGAGTGTGGAAGCGGCTGGCCCTCGGCATGCGCGGCGAACTGAGCCTGCGTCGCGCCGGAGTTGCTCTCGAAGCGCACTTGCCGTCGCTCCCCGCCGGGCGCCCCGCCGAAAATAAACGCGCCGCGATCCTGGTCGGTGCACTCGGCTGGGCCGCCGCGCTGCTCATCTCCATCTTCTGGGTCGGCGCGAGCGGCTTCGGCTCTCTCGGATCACCCGATGGTCAGAACGACACCTCTCTGGGACAAGGGGCGCCCCCCGCCGGCTCCTTCGAAGCCGCGACACTCGCCGCATCCGCCGCTTGGGGCGAGTACCTCGGCGCGGGAACCGCCCGTGAACTCGAGCCGGTGATTCTCTCCGCACTCCCGTCTCTCGATGGCACCGCGATTGAAGTGACATTTCTTCGTCGAGCAATCGAGCGCACTACCATCGACGAAGTACACGAGATTCGCGAGGACGACGCGGGGCAACTCTCGACCCAGGCCGTCCCCGCGATGCAGCTCGTCTCGAACGACATTTAGTACGGTGCTCTTTTAACACGGTGCTCTCTTAACACGGTGCTCTTCTAACACGGTGCTCTTCTAACACG
>CALEHF010000143.1 GCA_937876125.1 uncultured bacterium | reverse complement strand
CTCTCATCGCCGACCCCGACCGCGCCGTTCGAACCCAGTGTGTCTTCTCGCTCGGCGAGTTCAGGGACAGCGCGCCAGAGAGCGTGCTCCTCGCGACCATCGCCGCCGTGCGCGGTCACCCCGACGACAGAACGATCGCCCTCGCCGCACTTTCGGGTTGGGGAGATCAACAGCTGCAAGTTCTCGAGCGGCTGGTCGATGATTCCAACTGGCCGGAGCAAGGCACTCAAATTTTCGCCGACCTTGCCGCGAGCGCGGTGCTCGCGGCCAAGGACTCAGAACTCGAGGGAGAGGTGATCGCGACTCTTCTCGCGCTCGCCGATCGCAGCCTCGACCGATCTCCAGAGCGCGCCCTTCGAATCCTCGAGGGGCTCGAGCGCATCGTGTCGGGCAAACGCTTCCCAGAAGTCTCCCTTGCCAGTACGCCGCGCATTTTCGAGCGGGAGAACCACCCCGCGGAGTTCACCGCGCGGCTCAATGCTCTCGAGAAGAAGCTGCGCTTTGATGGCACCGTCATCCCAGCGCTCCCCGCACTCCCCCCTCTCGACGACGTCGCCGCGCGGCGCGCCAGTCGCGGTGCCGCCCTCTTTGGCACCTGCTCTATCTGTCACGGTCCCGAAGGAGAGGGGCTCCGTGGGCTCGGACCACGGCTCCAAGGCTCCCCGCGCATCGAACACGACGACGAGGAGCTTCTGAAGATCATTTTCGATGGCTTGACCGGCCCCCTCTCCGTCGATGGCGAGAAGTGGAACGCGACCATGCCGGGACAGCGCGAGAACTCTGTCTTCAGCGACGACGCCGTCGCGGGGCTCGCCACTTGGCTTCGCCGACAGTGGGGCCATCGCGGCGCAGAGGTCACACCCGCGCGGGTGGCCGAGATCCGCGCCGAAACCGCGGGGCGCCTCCAACCGTGGCACGCGGGTGAGTTGCGGGGCGAGCCGACCCAAGAATCGGTCACCTCTCTCTTCGACGGCAAGACGCTTCGTGGGTGGAGCCGTCATGGCGGCCGCGCGAACTACACGGTCGAAGAGAACGCCATCGTCGGGCGCACCGTCCCCCACTCGCCGAACACGTTCCTCACTTCAGATCGCAGCTTCGGCGACTTCGAGCTCCGGTACGAGTTCTGGGTCCAGTCGAGCTTGAACTCCGGAGTTCAAATCCGCAGTCGGGTCGGCGAAGACGATGTCATGCGCGGCTACCAGATCGAGATCGATGTCGACCACGATCGCAAACGCTACTGGAGCGGCGGGATCTACGAAGAGGGGGGGCGCGGCTGGCTCGATGATCTTGCGGATGACGATGGCGCGCGGATGGCGGCGCGCTCGGAGGAGTGGAACTCGGTACGAGTGGTCGCCGAAGGGGGTCGCCTGCGCACGTGGATCCGGGAAATCCCGACGGCGGACTTGCTCGACGCAGAGGCGTTGGAAGGCCACCTCGGCCTCCAGGTGCACGGGGTCGGGAAGCTCGAGAAGCCGCTCGAGGTACGCTGGCGCAACATCGAGCTCATCGAACGCGGGCGGAGTCAGTTCGAAGATTCCCAGCCGAGCGACTGGATTGAAACGGGCACTCCCGGGACGTGGCGACGCGAAGAATCTCGGTGGATCGGAACGGCGGACCCCGTCGCAAGCCTCGCCCCGGCGCGCCCCATCGAAACGGTCCGCTTCGTTGCGACGATCGAAGGGGACGCAACGCTCCGCGTCCTCGGGGCCGAATTCTCGAAGGCGGGGATCGCCATCGAAGGGATGCCGGCAGCGGCACCTTGGCGAAAGGCCTCGACTGCGAGCCCCCTCGACGGACAGACCCCGATCGTCGTCCAGCGCGTCGGCGATCGAGTGGTGGTATCGGTCGCGGGAAAACGGATCTTCGATGTCCGCAAGGTGGCGGCACCGCCGCGGCTCGCGGTGACCGGGGCGACCGACACCCGAGTGGTCATCGAATCACTCGAGATCATCAACAAGGTCATCCCGAGTCCCAGTGACTGATTCGACGACTGACTGATTCGACGGCAACTGACTCGACGCCCTGCTACTTGCCGATCAGACCCAACTCGCCGATCGCCGCGAACGGCTGGTTGTCGTGGGCCGAGCGTGTTCTCAGCAAGACATAGCGCCCCTTCGCGGATGATTCGAAGCGCGCCTCTTGTTCCTTCTTGGTCTTCTCGAACTCGCCTCGGTGGACCGGAGCCCCGAACGCCTCGGGGTCGCTTCCCACGCAGATCTCGTACTTCCGGATCGTGCCGTTCCAGCCGCCATCCTGTCGCGCGAGATAGCGCACCCCTTCGATCGTGCGCTCTTGTCCGAGATCGATCACTAATTCGTGGGGGTGATCGGGCTTCTGCCCCTGCCACTCGGTGTGCCACCACGTCGCGGCGACGCCGTCGATCGCTTGGTCTCCGGTCTTGCCATTGAACGCCGACTCGCTCGAGACCCGTACGATCTTCCAGCCCGCCTTCGGGAGCGCGTCCACGGTGGAGAGGACCGCGGCGGCCTTCACAACCGTGCCCTTCGCCACCTCCGCCGGCAGCAGTGGAAAATGCTCCGACTCCGTTCGATCATTCGCCATGATCGTCGCGATCTTCTTCACCACTTCGGGATGGAGGGACGCCACGTCGGTCGACTCGGAGAGGTCGCTCGCAAGATCGAAGAGTTGGATCGGAGCCCCCGGCTGCAACCGAACTCCCTTCCAGTCCCCCATGCGCACGGCTTGCAAGCGGCGACCGTGCTCCCAGTACAGGTGGGAGTGTTTTTTCTGCACTCCGACGCCGAGCAGAGTGGGCAGTAGAGAATCTCCATCGATCGCTGCGGGCGTGGTTCCGCCGGCGAGTTCGGTCAGCGTGGGCAGCCAGTCGGGGAAGCCACTCACGTGATCGCTCTTCGAGCCCGGCTCGATCTTCGTCGGCCAGCGCACCGCGGTGGGAACGCGAATCCCTCCTTCGTAGAGAGAGCCTTTCAGGCCGCGCAGCGGTCCCGCGCTGTTGAAGAATTTTGCGTCGACCCCGCCCGCCCAGGTGGGCCCGTTGTCGCTGGTGAAGACCACGATGGTGTTCTCATCGAGCCCCTTCTCCTTCAACCGATCGAGCAAGCGGCCGATGTCGCGATCCATGCGGGTGATCATCGCCGCGTACGCCGCCCGCGGCGTTTCATGTCCGGTGTAGTGCCCACCGGCGTAGGGCGGGTCCTCCCAAAGCCCCTGGTACTCAGCGAGCGAATCTTCGGGCACTTGCAGCGAGACGTGCGGAATTGCGTAGGCGACATAGAGGAAGAAGGGCTCATCGCTCTTCGCATCGTCGACGAAGCGTAGCGCCTCGTTGGAGATGAGATCGTGGGAGTACGTTTTCCCGACCTTGCCATCGTTTCCTGGGATCGGCTCTTTCACTTCGTTTCGATAGAGGTAGTCAGGGTAGTAGTAGTGCGCCCGCCACTGATCGAGATAGCCGTACCAGAAGTCGAACCCCTGCTTGTTCGGAACCCCGGTCGTCCCCGGCCCGCCGAGTCCCCACTTCCCCACGGCGCCGGTGCGGTACCCCGCGCCTTTGAGGAGCTCCGCCACCGTCACCGACTCGGGCGGGATCGGGAGCTGCCCGATCACCGGTTGTCCTTTGTTGTCGCGCACGTACGCGTGACCCGTGTGGAGCCCGGTCATCAGAACGCAGCGCGCCGGCGCGCACACGGGAGCGCCAGAGTAGTGCTGGGTGAACTGGATCCCCTCTCGGGCGATCCGATCGATGTTCGGAGTGCGAATCTTCTCTTGCCCGTTGAAACCCACTTCGCCATAGCCGAGGTCGTCCGCCATGATGAACACGATGTTGGGACGAGCCGGACTCGATGCCGGTTGAGCGTCACAGCTCCCGGTGGCATGCAGGAAGAACAGGAGAAGTAGGCCGAAGCATCTCATTCCGATCTCCATTTCACGGGCAGGCGTGGCCAGCGAAATCCCTAGCCTCCGCCCCCGCAGCATGCCACAGGGAAGAGGAGTTGTGGGGAGGATCGGGCTCGAACATTGAGGCTGCTAAGTGCAACTCGACATTACGGGCACGGTGGGTACTCAGCGCAGTCGAGTCCATCGGCAGTGGGGTCGGCGCCACACATGTTGAAGGGGAGCGGCGGGAGCTGAGGTGCCGGGCCCTTGAGGAAGTTGAGATGGAAAATCGGATCGGCGATGTCAATCACGCCATCGTCGTTCACGTCACAGGCGTCGAGGCAAAGCGGCGTCGCCGCTCCCCCGTACAGGTAGTTCAGCAGGTAGATCGCGTCGGCGAGATTGATGCCTCCGTCGCGATTGCAGTCGGCACGCTCGAAATCTACCGCGAATGCCTTGGGAGACGATCCGAGCATGGCGAGCAGAACGAGAACTCGAAGAGACTTCATCCGTGTGTCCTTCCGATGTCTGGATTCCCTCGGATAGCCCGCACCCAGAAAGTAAGGGTTGAGGGGGCGCTGCGCAAGAACGAGCCGCCGCGAGCGGCAACAACCCGACATCGACGAGCGGCGAACCTCGCTCGTGACGCCGGCCTTGCGCGCTCCTTTCTGAACCGCCCGCCCCGGTAGCTGGCCGGGGCCAAGAGACCCGAGAAGAAGTCCTTCCGGTCCCGTGTGAACGCGCCTCACGAAACGAAGCCTCGCAAGAAGAGCCCTGCGCGCGCACGAGATCACTCCCACCGAGTGATCGACGAGCAGACTCGCATCCGAGGATCAGAGGGGGACCGGAGGGCGCGTGCGGAGTCAAACAACACGGCTCTCCGACTCTTCAACCACCGGTGAAACCGAAGAGCGCGACCGCTCGCGGGTAAACGAACGGGCAAGCCGCGCGCTGCTATCGAACAGCGCACCCTTACTACTCTCCGGCCGCGAGGTCGGCTCGACCCACGACCATCCGCGATTATCCCGTTCAAACAGGGGAGGCGCTACGACCGTGTCGAAGGGGTCCCTCCTTTGCGGATCGTGCGCTCGTCTACTTCTTCGTTTACTTCCTCTTCGGCTTCGGTTTCGGTTTCTTCGGCGACAGTTTCTTCGGCGGAAGGGACCGGACGAACCGCACCCCGCGCCCGACCCACGCCGTGAGTTCCGGCTCCTCCGCAATTCCTTCCGCCTCGACGTAGATCATCCCCCGCATCGGCTTCCCGGTGAAATCCATCGGCTTGACGTACTCCTCGGTGAGAGCCGCCTCGTAGGCATCGGGACCGATCCGCAGCATCAGTGTGTTCCCGACCACTCCGGCACACATATGTCCCTCGAGGAGAAAGGCGATCCCGCCGAACATCTTCTTCGCCACCAGATCTGCCTCGTCCCGGAGCACGTCCTCGACCCTCGCCGCCAAGCCGTCATCGTATGCCACGATCCTTCCTCTCATCCGCCTTACCCACACACCACTCACCGACGACCGACAGGTTAGCCGCCCTTGCACCTCTGACCAGCCACTCCTCTCCCCCGCGCCCGATCGACCCCTCCCCGGCGCGCCGGGCTGTGCTAGCATGCCCCTGTTCCCGATGGGCCTGTTCCCGATGGGCCTGTGCCCGATGGGCCCACAACCGCTCCACATCACCCTTTCCTTCCACGGATGGAGGCAACCGATGCTTCGATGCATCGCCTGGTCCCTCGGGATCCTCGCCCTCTCACTCGCCCTCACCGCTCCGATATCCCTGTGCGCGCAGACCGCTCCGCGCGAAGGAATCGAAGAACGCGCGATCGGCGTGCACGCTCTCACCGGTGCCACGATCATCGTCTCGCCGACAGAGACCATCGCCCTGGGAACGATCATCATCCGAGACGGAGTGATCACGCACGTCGGAGAGAGGGTCGCGATTCCTCGCGATGCGCGGGTGCACGATCTCACCGGCCACACCATCACTGCCGGGTGGATCGATCTCGACCTGCGGCTCGAGCCGACACTTCCCTCGAGCGATGCGTCGCGGGAAGGGCGCGCCTGGAATGATCGCGTGCATCCAGAGCTCGACATCGCCTCAGGCCTCAGGCTCGAGGAATCTGTCGCGAAGTCGCATCGGACGAGCGGGTTCGCCATCGCGCTCGCGTCCCCGAACAAAGGGATCCTCGCCGGACAGAGCGCCCTGATTCGTCTGACCGGGCGCGACGACCGACGCACCACGATCGAAGAGCGCATGTTGCAGGTCGCCGCGCTCGAACATGGGGGCTGGGGAGCCGGGGGTTACCCGGGCTCGCGCATGGGTGCGATCGCGCTCTTACGCCAGACTCTCTTCGACGCGCAGTGGTATCAAGAAGCTTGGGATCAACACACAGTCGCGCCCGATTCGATTCCGCGCCCCGAAGTCAACCGAGCCCTCGCCGCCCTCGAGCCGATCCTCTCGGGAGAGCAACGCCTCGCGGTCCGATCTCGCGACGCGCTCGACCTCCTCTCGCTCGGAGAGATCATCGAGGAGTTCGGGCTGAAGCACGTCATCGCGTTCGGCAGTGGCGAAGAGCAGCTGTGGCTCGACGCGATCGCCGACCTCGGTGTCCCCATCGTCTTGCCGGTCAACTACCCCAAGACGCCGATCGTCGATGGGCCGGGGGGCGATACGAATGTCCCCCTCCGCGCCCTCGAGATGTGGGCGCGCGCGCCAGAGAACGCGATCCGGGTGCACGAGTCGAAGATCCCCTTCGCCTTCACCCCCCGCGGACTTTCGAAGGTCAGCGACTTCGCCGATCGAATCCGAGCCACGATCGAACGCGGTCTCACCGAAGCAACTGCCCTCGACGCGGTGACCCGCGCCCCCGCCCAAATGCTTGGCATTTCAGATCACTATGGCCTGGTGAAGCCGGGCTACGCAGCGACCCTGACCGTCTTCGACGGTACCCCCTTCGCCAAGAAGACCAAAGTGGCCGCGGTGTGGATCGACGGAGAAGCGTTCCCAGTCGACCCCAACCTCGAGTCCGATCTGCGCGGCGAGTGGGACCTGACTCTGATCTCCGAGCGCGAGCATGTCACCGTTTCGCTCGCGATCACGGGGACCGAGGAACGCCCTCGCCTCAGCGCGAAGTTCGGAGAGGAAGAGATCCGCCCCGCCGCGCTCCATCGCCAGGGGAACGAGGTCGGCTTCACGATCGGCGCGTCCCCCCTCGGTGAAGAGGGTTACTTGCGACTCGGCGGCGCGTTTGGAGGAGGCGACACATTCGAGGGCACGGCACGAACTCCCGAGGGAGTGTCGATCCGGTTCATCGCCCATCGCACCGCGACGGCGTCGGAAGAGTCTGGCGACGACAGCGAGAGCGAGGATGTCGCCTCGGACAATTCTGCCGACGCCGACGATTCCGGCGACGAGAGTGACACCCGCGGCGGGCGTGGAGACCGTGCCGGCCGCGGTCGCGGGCGCGGAAAGAGTCTGTCGAAGCGCGATCCCGCCGAGGTCTGGGCCGGGAGCGCCGAGGAAGCTCTCCCCACCCCGCTCGGCGCGCGGGGCCGCACCGCTCCGCCCGCCGGCGGCGGCACGATCCTCTTCACCCACGCGACGATCTGGACCTGCGCAGCCGAGGGCATCATCGAAGACGGAGACATTCTGGTTCGAGAAGGGAAGATCTCGCGAGTCGGGAAGAACCTGACCGCGCCGAGCGGCGCGCAAGTGATCTCCCTCGAAGGACGCCACCTCACCCCGGGGATCATCGATCCGCACTCCCACACCGCGATCATCGGCGGCGTGAACGAAGGCACCCAAGCGGTGACCGCCGAGGTGCGGATCGGCGACGTCGTCGAGGCCCACGACATCAACATGTACCGCCAGCTCGCCGGAGGCGTGACCACCGCGCAACTCATGCACGGCAGCGCGAACCCCATCGGCGGACAGGGGCAGGTGATCAAGATGAAGTGGGGCGAGCCGCCGAGCGCGCTCAAGGTTTCCGGTCCGAAACTGATCAAGTGCGCCCTCGGAGAGAACGTGAAGCAGTCGAATTGGGATGCCCCCACCGGCCGCTACCCGCAAACGCGGATGGGGGTCGAGCAGATCTTCCGCGACGCGTTCTGGGCGGCACGTGAGTACACCGCCGACTGGGACCGTTACCGCGCAAGTGACGGAAAGACCGCCGCGCGCCCGCGCTTCGATCTCGAGCTCGAGGCGCTCGCGGAGATCCTTCGCGGGGAGCGTCTGATCCACTGCCACAGCTATCGCCAAGATGAGATCCTGATGCTGATGCGTGTCGCCGAGGATTTCGGCTTCCGGATCGGCACCTTCCAGCACGTCCTCGAGGGATACAAGATCGCCGAGGAGATCGCGAAGCACGGCGCGGCCGCCTCGAGCTTCAGCGACTGGTGGGCGTACAAGTTCGAGGTCTACGACGCGATCCCCTACAACGGCGCACTTCTCTATCGCGCCGGGGTGCTCACCTCGTTCAATTCCGACTCGGATGAACTCGCGCGCCGACTCAACCTCGAAGCGGCCAAGGCGGTGAAGTACGGCGGCGTTCCCCCCGAGGAAGCGCTCAAATTCGTCACGCTGAACCCCGCGAAGCAACTCATGCTCGGCGACCGCACCGGTTCGATCGAGGTCGGCAAAGACGCAGACTTCGCGATCTGGAGCGGGGATCCCCTGTCGACCTACACGAGCTGTGAAGAGACGTGGATCGAAGGATTTCGCTACTTCAGTCGCACAGAAGAAGCCGCGTGGCGCGCTCGCGACACCGCACGTCGCGAACTGCTGATCTCCCGAATCCTCGAAGAGAAGCACGGCGCGCCCTCCAAGGTCGGCGGTAGTGCTCCCGAAGTCTCGACCGAACAGAAAGAAGGCGGACGATGAGCCGCGCACAGAATTCGTCCCGCAACTCGAGCCGACGCCACGTGACGCGATGGCTGCTCCTCGCCCTCTTCGCGCTCGCCGCCGGCTTCCTTCCGGCTTCTGACCCGGTCCCCGGTCGCGCGCAAACCGGTCCGATCGCCATCGTCGGCGTGACCGTGCACCCGATCGATCGCGATCCGTTCGCGAACGGCACCGTGCTCTTCGATGGCGGTAAGATCACCGCCATCGGATCCGGCATCCGACTCCCGGCGGGGACCCAAGTCATCGACGGGACCGGGAAGCACTTGTACCCCGGTCTCATCGCCCCGAGCACCCAACTCGGCTTGATCGAAATCGGCGCAGTACGAGCGACCCGCGATCAAATCGAAGTCGGATCGATGAATCCGAACATCCGCGCGGAGATTTCGGTGAACCCCGACTCCGAGCACATTCCGGTGGCGCGCGCCAACGGGATCGCCCTCGCCGTCACGCGACCGGGGGGCGGCCGCATATCCGGAACGAGCGCGCTGTTGCGTCTCGATGGCTGGACCTGGGAGGACTTGACGGTCGAGGCGCCTCTCGGTCTCGAGCTCCACTGGCCGTACCTCGCCTCCGGCGGGCGGGGTCGACGCGGGCGGGGGAACCCCGAAGCCGCCGCGCGCGCCGAGCGCGAGCGCGACATCATCTTGGCTCGCATCGATGAGACCTTCGCCGCGGCGGAAGCGTACGTGAAGGCGCGCCCGACGGCGGCGAGTGGCAAGGTCGACGGCGATGCCCCCGACCTGCGGATGGAAGCGCTCCGCCCCGTTCTTTCCGGTGAGATTCCCGTGTTCCTCCACGCAGAGGATGCGCGGCAGATCCGCTCCTCGGTCGAGTGGGCACTCGGGCGCCACCTGAGGCCGATCATCGTCGGCGGGCGCGACGCTCCCTTGGTCGCGGCGTTCCTCGCAGAGCGTAATGTCCCGGTGATCTACGGTCCGATCCATCGCCTCCCGTCCCGACGCGACGAGGATTTCTCGGCTCCGTTCGAGGGCCCTGCGACTCTAGAGGCGGCTGGGGTGAAGTTCGCGATCGGCGCGTTCGACACCTCGAACGTTCGGAACCTCCCCTACCACGCGGCGACCGCGGCAGCGTACGGACTCGCACCGGAGGCCGCGCTCCGCTCGATCACGCTCTCCGCTGCGGAGATCCTCGGGGTCGCGGATCGATACGGTTCCATCACGCTCGGCAAGTCGGCGACGGTGATCTTGACCGATGGCGACCCCCTCGAGATCGCGACCCAGGTCGAGGCGATGTGGATCGACGGCGTTGCGGTCGATCTGAACAGTCGCCACACGCAGCTCTATGGCAAGTACACGGAGAAGCTGAATCGCGGGAAGCGGGTCGGTCGCTTTTAGTGCGGCATTTCACCTGCAGAAGACGACCGGGCCCCGGGGGGCAGCCTCCCTCGGGGCCCGTGGTTTTCTGAGGACACCCCCAAGAAGCACCGACTTTCAGGGCCTTGGAGACTGCCCACGTCGATCGAGTCTCCCCGACCCGGCACTTTTCGACTTCACGCCTTGATCTCTCCCATCTGGGATGGGAGACTCGTCGCCTTGTTGCTAGCACTGGCCAGCAGCTAGGTTTTTCCGGACTCCGCATCGGGAGAGACCACCGTCCACCAGCGGAATTCTGTTCCGCTGGAGGTGTGTGTCACTCCGGTGCCCCGCTTCCCAGCCCGAAGCGTGGGTGCCGGACTTTTCTGGCCCAGCCGGTCGCGGCATCCCTTTGAGTCAGCCGACGTGAGCTCCGCGCCAGCTCCGTGCAATTGCCGGGGCCGGCGGGAAGAGGGACCCATGAAATCGATCCTCCCAGGCTTCAGGGCGACCGTTTCGCCGGAAATCAGACACCAGGTCAGCCGGGTGGCGGACCGTCTCCATTCCGAGTTGCGCGTTCTCCTCTCGAGTTTGCAGAGGACCGCGCAATCTCCGAGCAGCCTCTCTCAAGCCATCGGTGTCGAACGCACGAGCTGCCACCGGGTCGTCGCGGCAACCCGCTCCCAGCGGGCCGATCCGAGAATCCTGCTGCAACTCCCCGGAGTCCAAGGGCTGCGCAAAGTGCTCGCGGGAATCAGCTCGACCTACCCCGAGCTCGATGGGGTGGGGGCCAGCGCCGCGATCGACAGTCTCGAAGAGCTGCTCACCACACTCGGCGGAGGACGGCGGCACCTGGAAGCGCTCCTCAAAGCTCCCGAGGAGTCCGGTGATCGTGACAACTCGACCGCCCGCTATCGGTTGTTCGAAAGCGCTTCCGAGGTCCTCGGAAAGCACGCCGATGTGCTCAACAGCATTCGCATCTACGCCCCGCTCCCTGCCGACCCGCGCCGCTTCATCCGGGTTTCGCTCGCAGGTTGGACTGGCCTCTCGGCACAGCGAGACGCCATGCCGACGTCGTGGGTCTCCGGCGGTTCGTTCTCCGAACCCGATCAACTCAAGCGGGCCAATGTCGAAGGAAAGGTTCTTCTCTCGGCATTCAGCAGCGACCCCTTGCCGCGCATCGTCGCCAAGGAAGTCGAGAACGGTCAGGTCGCCCAGGTGGTCGACTTCGAGGAGAACTTCGGACAACCGATCGACCTCTTCCTCGTGAACAAGACGATCGATCCCGAACTCGACCCCTCTGCCCCGGCCACGAAACTCGGTGCGTGCTGGTCGCTGATCGATGTTCCGACGCGCGAGATCGTCACCGACTTCTACCTGCATCAAGACATCGAACGAGAGTACCGCCCCTGGGTCGACTCCCAGCTGTGGGGACCACAACCCACCCCCCCGAGCGCGGATGGCGGCTGGTTGAAGCGACTCCCCGATGTCCCCGACCTCGAACTTCTCGGGCGGGGGACCTCGCGAACCGACTTCGCCCCGTACTCCAAGCAGCGTGCGCTCACCGAGCATCTGTTCGAGCTGCTCGGCTGGGATCCGATGGACTTCTTCGGCTTTCGCTCCTCACAGTCGTACCCCGTGTGGCGCTCGGGTCTGTGCATGGTCTTCGAGGAGGCGAGGGTTGGCACTCCGGAGGCGAGCGCAGGCGCCGACGAGACGACGGACGAAGACTACGAACCCGAGTGGGGTGAGGTGGAACCGACACCGTAAGGGGTCGAGGCAGGAGAGCGGCCAGCCCGAACAAAAGACGAGCCCCGTTTCCGCGCGTCGTGCGCAGAAACGGGGCTCGTTGCTGTTCCTAGAGTCGATCCGCGCAGATCAGTCGCGACTTGCGATGAAGATCCGCAGCACGTACCAGAACATCATCGCGACCGAAGCGAACAATCCGAGCGCCGCGCCGACATAGCGGTCTTCCGGATAGCGGTGCAGGATGTTCGAAGTGTCGAACAAGATCGCACCGCCGGCGAAGGCGACCATCGCGACGCTGAACCACGTTCCGAGATGGAATCCGAAGATCAGGCTCGCAATGATCCCTCCGATCGCGGCGAAACCGACGAATCGCAGCAGCGCACCGAGGAACGAGAAGTCTTTTCGAGTCCAGAACGCGATGAAGGTCAAAATTCCGAAGCCGCCCATCGTCACGACCGCCGCACTCGCAATCGCCCCGGGAGCCACCGTGTTCGCGAGGAAGAGGAGCGGCACGAAGAAGATCGCTTCAAAGGTGACGAAGGCTCCGAGAGCGAGGTACTGAAGTGGCAGGCTCTTCGCTTGGTACGCGACACTACTCGCGAGCCAGGAAACGATGAAGAAGGCGCCGAAAATGATCATCGGCTTCCCTGCGACGACTTGGTAGATCTGCTCCGCGAAGCCGAGCCGGAAGAGCATGACTTCAATCGCCGTGAAAACTCCGATCGCTCCGAACAGATGTGCGTAGGTCCGCGCGATGAAGGTCGCGCGGGCATCCGCACCGATTTCGAACACGGGGCGATCGATCGAAGGCGCGTAAGTCTGATTCATTGATTCCTCCAGCGAGAGACGGTTCCTTGAACGAGAGCCTGTTCGTCGAGACAAGCGGGGGGAGTCTACTCGGGAAAGTCTCCCGAGGCCACGGAACGGTCACAGACTCCCCTTTCGACGCAGTGCCCCCCCCCACACATGATCGGCTGGGAAGTCTCTGCGGTCGTGGGGATTTCTGAAATGGGACACTCGTTCCGCGCCGCGGTCGTTCACACCTTGTCGTTTTCGGCCCACTCCGAAATGATGCTCCCTTCCACGACCGTCCATCGCCCCGACGAAATCGAGCCCAATGTACCTCACCCACTTCGAATGCAGCGAATGCGCTCTCTCCCACAGTGCGGACTCGTGGCAGACGGTGTGCACCCGTTGCGGCTATCCGCTCGCCGCCCGCTACGATCTCACCGCTGCCGGTCGCGCGCTCGCCGACTTCCCCGAGCGGAATCGGACCGGCGGGATGTGGCGGTGGCGCGAGTTGCTGCCCTTGCCCGCCGGCATCGAGCCGGTCTCCCTCGGCGAAGGGGATACTCCGCTCCTTGATCTCCCCCGCCTCGCCGAGGAGCTCGGCGTGGCCCGCGTCACGCTGAAGGATGAAGGGCAGAACCCGACCGGCAGTTTCAAGGCTCGGGGAATGAGCGTGGCGGTCACGATGGCGAAGTACCACGGCGCGACCACCCTGTGCGTCCCGAGCGCGGGGAACGCCGGCGGCGCGCTCGCAGCGTATGGCGCGCGCGCGGGGATCCCCGTAGTTCTCGCCCTTCCCACCGACGTCCCCCGCGCCCATCGACTTGAGGGGGAAGTGCACGGAGCGGAAGTGCACCTCGTCGAAGGGAACATTGCCGACTGCGGGCGTTTCCTGGCCGGGATGCGGAAGGAGGGGTGGACCGATCTCTCCACCTTGAAGGAGCCGTGGCGACTCGAGGGGAAGAAAACGATGGGCCTCGAGATTGCGGAACAACTCGGCGGGAAACTCCCCGACGCGATTCTCTACCCGACCGGCGGCGGTACCGGCCTCATCGGCATCCCCAAGGCGTTCGAAGAGCTGCGCACCGCCGGGCGCCTCCCCGCCGATCAACCGATGCCGCGGCTGTACGCCGTGCAGGCGGCGGGGTGCGCGCCGATCGTCTCTGCGCTCACTTCTGGTGCGGACGACGCAGTCACCCCCGATCACCCCTACACGGTCGCGTCGGGACTGCGGGTTCCTACCCCCATCGCCCACCGGTGGATGCTGCGAATCGTGCGCGCCTCCGACGGGGGTGGCGCCGCGATCTCCGATCCTGATCTCATCGCGGGAAGCGAGCGAGTCGCTCGACTGGAAGGAGTGTTCGCGGCCCCCGAAGCGGGAGCCTTGGTGGCGGCACTCGAGCGCTTTCTCGCCGACGGTACGATCGGTCGCGATGAGCACGTGTTGCTCCTCTCGACCGGCACCGGGTTGAAGTACGGAGAGTGTTGGGGGCTGTAGGAGGCTGTCGAAAAATTCACTCCGCCCGACGTCAGATTTTCCCGGTGATGCGCAGATAGGGCAGCAGCACGCCGACCAGCGAGGATCCCGCCACGAAGAGCCACCCGATGAGAAACAGCCCCGCGAGGGCACCCCGCGATGACCGCATCTCACCGACGCGTGAGCAGATCGTCAGCACCACCGCGTGCACCCCGTAGAGGAGAATCGTCCCCCCCACCAGCCACGGCGCGAGCATCCATTGAGTGATGATCGGCAACGCGATGTCGCCGTCGGCGAGGAGCGGTTTCAGTTTCGGAAGTGTGCTGAGAAAGACGACGATCGGGACGACCGGAACGATCAGTGAGATGACGGTGAGATTTCGCGACAGCGCTGCGGGCGCTTCGACGTTTTCAGCGGAGAGGCTCAAAGTAGCGGGTCCTTCTCGCGACTCGGGCGGCGCCCCGAGGGGGGATCAGTGGTGCACCGATTCTAAGCGGGTAGGGCGGATGGAACAAGTCACGCGCCGAATGAGAGGGCCCGAAAGCTGCGTTCTTGCCCGAAAAAGCCACCTACGGCCGATTCTCACACCAAAGGGGCCGAGATGGGTTGTCCTCGCCCCCGAGGTTCGCTAGATTTCCGGGCTCAGATCTCCGACTCCAGAGGCGCTCGACCCAGATCCGTGGCCAGTGTGCAGATCTCCCGAGCCTCGACCCAGCGAAAGTAGAGCGTTCCGATGAAGGTCAAAATCCGCAAGTCCGGCGTCAAGCGTAAGAAGCAGGGCTTCCGCGCCCGCATGAAGAGCAAAGCCGGGCGGAAGACGATCAACGCGCGTCGCCGCAAGGGCACGACCCGACTGACGTCCTGGACCTAAGAACGCACGCTGGAACTGGCGCCGGCGGACCTCCCGCGAGTATCGGCGCGAGCGCTCCGGCGCTCGACCCCCGAGCGGGAACACCCCCGCTCCCTCAGCTCACCTCCCCTCGACCGAACCCAACTGGTCGACCCACATCTGCCCAAGACACATCTGCCCAAGACACATCTGCCCAAGACACATCTGCCCAAGACACATCTGCC
>CALEHF010000142.1 GCA_937876125.1 uncultured bacterium | reverse complement strand
GGAGAGAGACGCCGCTTGATCACTCGGTGAAACACAACATTTGACAATAGCTCTCTTTGCAATGCCTCTTCCGCCGCCGCCAGACGCGTTCGACAGTTGTGCGGCGCATTGGGCTTCTCTGCGGACAGGAATGCCTATCGTGACGATCGCTCGTCGGCGGCTATCTTACCTCTGGCCCTCGAGGGCACGCGGCAGTATCTGGACGCAGAGCGGTTCCGCGGTACTCAAGTCGCTGGATTGAGGAACTCACCGAACCAGTTTCCGACACAGGTGTGACAGCCCCATCGGAAGCAGGGGTTCGATCGGAGAGGAACGCATCATGATGTGGTTCGAGCGACTGACCGGCTTTCGAGAAGAGACTCCCGCGCAGGTCCGCGCCCACCTGGCCGTGGACGGCGAAATGTTGAGGGCTCGAGTCGGCTGCGGCTCCCTTTTCTGTGGCCCCCTTGTCTGCGGGGCACTGGAGACTCCATCTCTCGCCGAGCTTCGAGAGCGCATGTCCTCGATTCCCCTTCGCGAGAAGACCTCCGTGCGCGAAATCGTTGCCGACGTTCAGCAACTCCACACGAACCTCTCGAATGCGGGAGCGATGTTTCAGGTCGCCTCGCAGTTCAACTTGCTCGAGATGGTCTCGCCAAGGATCACGCCGGAGCAGGGCGTTGGAATCTACGAGAACGATCGCACCCAAGGGCCCGCTTGCGCGATCGCCGCGGGCGCCGGCACGATCTACCGAAATTACTTCGCCTGCGTCGACGGAAACCCGGGCCAAACCGCCGACTCTCAGATCGATTGCCTCCGCGACCTCGGATCGGCGCTGGGGAACTCTGATGGTCATCTCTGGGAGATGGAAAACGGCTACGCGCTGGCGTCACTCGCCGGCTTGGAGGAGATTTCAGCGCGACTGCGGGCAGCGAGCGAGACGGAGCGCGATCGCTTTCGAGGGCTGCTTCGCATCGGAGTCCAGTGGCGGACCCAAGTCACTCTGGATGGCTGCGCGCACCTTGTCTCACAAGTCTACGGCTCAGCTCTTCCGGTCGCCTACTCCGCGCATCCTGCCGCGGCGTGGTCGGAGTTCGCTCGGCTGGTTCTCGAGGCCTCCTACGAGGCAACCTTCTGTGCCGCGATCCTGAATTCGATGCAGCATGGAAGCGACCGGCTGTTTCTTACGCTTCTCGGCGGCGGCGCGTTCGGCAACGACTTCGAGTGGATCGTGGACGCGATCGACCGCGCCTTGCGGCTCTACCCGGAGAGCGGTCTCGACCTGGCGATCGTCAGCTATGGCTCTTCAAAGCCCCACATCCAATCGCTCGTCGGAGAGTGGCGCGGGAGGTGACGGGGGCGCTAGGAGGCTGTCGGGAAACTGCTTTCGAACCGAGGGTTTGAGATTTTGGTGACCTGTGCCCTCGGCAGAACGCAGGCATACTGCTTTGTACGTCGAGTTTTG
>CALEHF010000141.1 GCA_937876125.1 uncultured bacterium | reverse complement strand
GGGGTCGGCGCTGGGCTTCGTTCGAACCCTTCGAAACGAATCTCCCGGGTCAGTCGAAAAACGCGAATGAAGGTGGTCAAGGTGGCAAAACCGTAGTGCACGACCGCGAGTCCCACCCGCTGACGGTTCTTCTTGCCGATCGGGAGGATTCCGAGAAGAGGGAAGAAGACAGCCGCGAGAAGCCCCCCCGCCCCCATAAAACCGAGGAAGCAGATGCCAGACCCGAGACGGCGAAGCTGTCGACCCACCACAAGTGGCTCCTCGCTGGCTCATGACGATCGGAGTCGTGGTCTCCCACTCCCGAAACGAAGGGGAGACGCGACGGTCCACGACCATCGTGGACCTGCATCGTCCGTTGGAGAATCGTCCGTTGGAGAAGAGACCAAACCGGTCGGGGCACGGGGGCCAGGGTCCTGTTCTCGTGTGGTGCGCATCTCGCTATGCTGTGGCAGTGGCAGAAGCCGCTCGAGTTCGGAACGGTACCGAAACATGACCCAGGGCGCAATGTTATGGTGAAGCCCAGATCTCGTTCCGACGCGCTCTGGTAAGGGTGTCCCCGTGCTTGATCTTGTTCTCCAACGACTCGAGGGGCTCGACCCGCGGCAGGTGCTGTTCCGTGTTCTCGACAGGGACGGAGCTCCGCTTCGCGAGCTCGCCGTGGGAGAGTTTCTCGAACGGGTCGACACCCTCATCCTCCGTCTCACCCACCGCCTCCCCCAAACTCCGTCACCACGCGGGGAGCAGCCGGCACTCGTCCTTCTGCACAGCGATCCCGATCACTTCGCGGTCGCGTTCCTCGCCGGGCTCAGGGCGGGATTCTCGATGATCCCTCTCCCCCCCCCGCACTCCGGACATCATGCCGGAGCGCTCAACTTCATCCGAAGAGTCATCGAGGAAACAGGCGCGACCAGTCTACTCACGGACTCGGAGAGCGCGCACCTCTTCCCGATCGAAGGTCTCCCCGAGTCGGTGGAGATCATGGCCACCGATCACGACGAGAAAACCTCGCCGGGCACGAGGAATCTCAACGGCGGAGGCGTGGCCGACAGAGAGCCGGATCGCATCGACACTCTGCTCTACACCTCCGGATCGACGATGGATCCGAAGGGGGTGGCCCTCGGAGCCCGGGCCTTCGATCACTACGCGCGGAGTTGTTCCAAGTCATGGGGAATCGACTCTCGTTCCGCGCTCTTCTCGTGGATGCCGAGCCATCACTCCTTCGGGCTGATTTTCAACGTCGTCATGCCGCTCAGCACGGGTTGCCCCCTCACGTCCCTTCCGGCGATGTCGTTTCTCGAGGCGCCCCTACGGTGGTTGCGAGGGATCGATCGCTTTAGGGCAACCCATACCGCGGCCGCGACTTTCGGCTATCGCCACTTGATCGAACGAGTGGCGGACGCCGAACTCACGGGGCTCGATCTCTCACGCCTCGAACTCGCCTTGATCGGGGCAGAGCCGATCCAGCGTGACCTCTGCGAACTCGTGCAGGGCCGTCTCCGCCGCTGCTCCCTCTCTCCCACCGCGCTCAGCCCCATCTACGGACTCTCTGAAACCGGCCCCGTCGCCACCGATCGGCGCGAGGACCGCGTTCGCTTCCGCGAACCCAAGGGCATCCCCCTTCCTATCGATCCCGCCTTCGTCGGACGCGCGCTCGATGAAACTGCAATTCGGATCACGAACCCCGAAAGCGGAAAAGAGCTGGAGCCGGGAGCGATCGGCGAGGTGCAAGTCTCTTCTCCCGCCCTCCTAGAGGGCTATTTCCAGCGCCCAGAGTTGACCGAAAAGGCCATCGTCCTTGATGGCAGCCGCCGCTGGTTCCGAACTGGCGACCTGGGTTGTCTCGAGGATGGGCGGCTCTGCGTGACCGGGCGCATCAAGGAGATGATGATCGTGCGAGGGCGAAAATTCTTCCCGCAGGACGTCGAGCTGCTGGGGAGGAAAGCGGCGGGCCTTCGGGGTGGTGCCGCAGCGTTCCTAGAGTCGGAGAGTGGTGAGATCGTTCTTCTCCTCGAATCCGATGCCGCCACCGCGTCCGTTGCCGAACTTGCCAGGACTGCGGTCGCCAGCGAGCTGGACGTCTCGGTGTTGGTTCGCATCGTTCCCCCGGGGGCGATCCCCAGAACTTCGGCAGGGAAAATCCAGCGCGGGCGCTGCCGTGAACTGTGGGAGCCCCGCCGCATCGTCACAGAGTTCGACACAAAGTTCGACAGAGTGCTCGACACGGCGCCCGACACGGCGCTCGACTCGGCGCTCGACTCGGCCCCGGAAGCGACGACGGCGGAGGACAACCCGCTCGCTCGACTGCTCGTCATCTTTGCTCGACAGCTGAAGCGGGAGATCCCGACCGAACTCTTCGAACGCGAGTGGAGCGAGTGGCAGCTTGACTCTCTCCAGTGCATCGAAATCGCCGCCGAAATCGAACGCGCCTTTCCGATCGAGTTCTCCCCGACGAGTTTTTTCCGAAGAGGTTCGCTGAGGGAACTCGCACGGACTCTCGGTGAATCCTCCCCCGGCGCGAAGGGGTCCGACCCGAACAAGGTCGGGAGGGTCGGTGGATAGGAATCCTCGCGGTAGTTCCGCCATCGCGATCGTCGGGATCGCGTTTCGCTTTCCGGCGAGGCTCCACACCCTGGATGAGCTGTGGGAAGTCCTCACGAAGGGGAGCGATGTCACCGGTCCCCTGCCCGACGCGCGCCGCGCGCTGCTCGGGGATCGCTGCGCACTCGCCGAGTTCGCGGGGGGCTACCTCGAGGGGATCGAGCGCTTCGATGCCCCCTTCTTCGGGATGAACGGACGCGAGGCGCGCCTCTGCGACCCGCAGCAACGCATCCTCCTCGAGACGACATGGCATGCACTCGAGGACGCGGCGATAGTTCCTGACTCGCTGCGAGGCTCTGCCACCGGAGTCTTTGTCGGTGCACACACATGCGATTACCAACCCCTCGCTCTCGCCGCGGGAGTCGAGGCGGACGCGTACTGGAACGCGGGGCTGAACACCAGCATGCTCGCCAACCGCATCTCCTACACGTTCGATCTGGCCGGGCCGAGTTTCACCGTGAACACCGCCTGTTCGAGCGGACTTGAGGCCCTCGTCCTCGGGACGTCAATGCTTCGCGAGGGGCGCTGCGAGACCGCCATCGTCGGTGGAGTGAACGTAATCCTCGCCGCGGAGATCGCGCAGTCCGCGAAGAGAGCGGGAATGCTCTCCCCGGAAGGGCGCTGCCGCCCCTTCGACGATGGTGCCGATGGCTTCGTGCGCGGGGAAGGGGTCGCAGTCGCGGTCCTGCGCCCTCTCGAACAAGCACTCGCGGACGGAGCCCCGATCCACGGAGTGATTCGGGCGGCCGTGAGCGCCCACGGTGGGCGTGGAGCCTCCCTGGTGAGCCCTCAACTCGATCGACAGAGTGATCTGATCGTCGCGGCACATCGCCAGCGAGGAGATGACGCCGCGTTCGTGCAGGTCGTCGAGGCTCACGGGACGGGAACACGTCTCGGTGACGCGGTCGAATTGGATGCGATCGCGCAGGCCCTTCGCCTGATCGAGCCAGACCGCAGCGCTCCGGTCTCGGTGAGTTCGGTCAA
Source organism: uncultured bacterium (assembly GCA_937876125.1). Classification (GTDB taxonomy): domain Bacteria; phylum Planctomycetota; class UBA8108; order UBA1146; family UBA1146; genus JAFMMO01. The sequence goes on along the minus strand of CALEHF010000141.1, from coordinate 7,879 downwards.
GGGGAACCTGGGACACCTCGAGTCGGTAGCGGGACTCGCCGGCGTCGTTCGCATCTTGGCCGCGTTCCGACGCGAGGAGCTCTCCCCGACCGCCCACTTCGAGCGGTGCAATCGGCTGGCACGGATCGGGGACACTCCGCTGCGGATCCAGGATCGGATCGAAGCATGGCCAGCGGTCGACGGGATCCGCACCGCGGGTGTCAGCTCCTTCGGTTTCGGAGGATCGATCGCGCACGTGATCTTGGATTCATCTCCCGCGACGAGCCCGCGCACACCAGAGCACGGCCGGAAACGGTGCCTCGTTCTCCTCTCCGCGCGCGATCAGGATCGTCTCATCGCCTTGGCGGCATCGTGGCTCGACTGGATCAAGAGTTCCGCACTCTCCGAGGAGTTCGATCGAGATCTCCTTCAAGATCTGGCGTGGACCTCGGTTCATGGACGCGCGCGACTCCCCCACCGCGCGGGCTTCGTCGTTTCCGCCGGTGAGGAGCTGCGCCAGGGACTGAAAGAGCTCATCGCGACGAGGGGAAGTGCCTCCAATCTCGAGACTCCCTGGCTCTGGAATCAGCCTGCACTTGAGGGGAGCGACCAGGAAGATGTCGAATCGGAGCGGGAGCAGGTCATGAGCTGGCTGGAAGATCCCACGAACCTAGAACTGCCGACCTCGATCTCATCGGGACAACTCACCCACCAGCTGCCTCGGTACTCCTTCTCGCCGCTCGAGTATTGGCTGGGTCGATGACGCGGACCACCGATCACCACCCCGCCTCCGACGGAGAATCGCCGACGACGGCACCGGAGCTGATCTCCGGGAAGGAAGAAGCGGAGAGCGCCGAGTGGCATCTTCGCGTCCCTCGGGACCTGTTGTACCTGCGAGGACACTTCACCGATCGACCGATCGTGCCGGGAATCGTTCTTGTGCACTGGGTGGTCGGTCAGATGGAAGGTTGGCAAGGCGTTTCTCTCCAGATCAATTCCATCGAGGCGCTCAAGTTCCACAACTTCCTCTTTCCAGGGCAACGATTCACAATGCGGATCCTCCGTGGCGGTGGTCGTTGGCGTTTCGACATCAACAGCGGAGAATTGAAGATCGCCTCTGGACGCATCGTCGAGCGGGAGGACGCGGTCGCGAAAACGGCGGAGCGGCACGATCGGGATGCGAACCCACCGGGGAAGGGGCAAGTTTAGACGTGGAAGTTTCAAGTGAGCGTCGGGTTCTGGTGACGGGAGCGAGCCGAGGCATCGGACGCGCTGTCGCCCGATCACTGGCGGCGGGCGGCTTCACCGTGGCGATCAACTACCGCGCCGGTCTCGAGGCTGCGACTACTCTCCTCGACGAGATTCACACCGCCGGAGGGGAGGGTTTCCTCCTTCCCTTCGATGTCTCCGATCGCGTGCAGACCCTCGGGGCTCTCACCGGTGTCCTCGAGGAGCGAGGAGCGTTCTGGGGAGTCGTTCTGAACGCGGGAATCACCCGGGACGCCCCTCTCCCCTCGATGCGCGGGGAAGATTGGGACCTCGTCCTGCGCACCAACCTCGACAGCTTCTACAATGTGCTGCAGCCCCTGGTCATGCCGATGATTCGACTCAAATCCGGGGGACGCATCGTGACGATGTCGAGTCTCTCCGGGCTCGCGGGGAACCGTGGCCAGTGCAATTACGCCGCATCGAAGGCCGGGCTGATCGCCGCCACGAAGTCGTTGGCGCGAGAAGTTGCGAAGCGGCGAATCACCGTCAACTGTGTCGCCCCCGGCATCATCGAGACAGACATGACCGCCGGCCTCCCCAAAGAAGTGCTCGAGAGCATCCCCCTACGGCGTGCGGGAACCGCCGAGGAGGTGGCGAGTCTCGTTCAGTACCTCTTCAGCGACTTGGCGGGCTACATCACCTCGGAGGTGATCTCAATGCACGGGGGAATGCTGTGAGGCGAAGGGTCGTCGTGACCGGGATGAGCGGGCTTTGCTCGCTCGGGAACGACTGGTCGACGGTCCAATCCCGCTTGGTCAATGGCGAGAGTGGCATTTCCGCCGCACCCGAATTCGCGGAAATCTCGGGTCTTCGGACACGGCTCCTCGGGCGGGTCCGCAACTTCGAAACGGTCGAGGGAGCGTCGCGAAGAAACCTCCGCTCGATGGGGCGCGTCTCCATGCTGGCGGCAGAGGCGACCCGAATCTCCCTCGAAAGTGCCGGTCTGACCGGCGACCCGATCGTGAGCAGCGGGAGAACTGGAATCGCCTACGGCTCGATGTCGGGATCCCCCCCCGCGATCGAGACCTACGCCCGCCAGATCGGGATCCACGGAAGTCTCCATGGCATCACCGCATCCTCCTTCGTTCAGCTGATGAGTCACACGGTCGTCGCCAATCTCGCGCAGCTCTTTCGCTGCTCAGGACGGGTGATCCCGACTGGAGCGGACACAGTCTCGGGGACACTTGCGATCGGCTACGCAGCAGAATCAATTCGCTGGGGATTACAGGATGTCATGATCGCGGGCGGTTCCGAAGAAGCTCATCCGCTCATCACCGCGATCCTCGACTGCCACGGCTTGACCGCCTCCACGGGTACCGAGACGAATACTCCGCGACCCTTCGATCGAAAACGCAATGGACTGGTCGTCGCCGAGGGAGCGGCGACCCTAATCCTCGAGGAGCGGGAGCACGCCTTGAACCGGGGAGCGAACATTCTTGGAGAGATCGCGGGCTTCGCTACCCGAACGAACGGAGGGAGCTTCACGAATCCAGATTGCGGATCGATCCAGGAGTTGCTCCGGGCGGCGATCCTAGATTCGCAGCTCTCCTCCGACGAGATCGAAGCCGTCAGCGCCAATGCTTCCGGAATCCGTGAGGACACCGTTGAGGCTCAGGCGATCTCCGCGCTGTTCGGTGACCAAGTTGCAGTCTACGCATTGAAGTCCCAGTTGGGACATGCTCTCGGCGGGAGTGGTGCCATGGCAGCCTGGATTGCCTTCGAAACCATGCGCGAAGGGTGGATTCCGCCGATCTTGCATCTCGAAACTCCCGATGCGGATTGCGGCGACCTCGACCTGGTTCGGCACGATCGCGAGTTTCGCGAAGGAGGGACTGTGATCATCGACTTGGGCATCGGAGGAGCGAACACGGCGCTCGTCCTCCTCCCACAAGCCTCCTGAATAAAACGGAACTCGGACAAGGCTGTCAGCTCAAGTGTACGGAATCGCGTACCCAAACACGGAATCACTCAGAGCCGCGGGGATTCGAGAAGAACAGGAGTGGATGGGCCAGCTCGGTTCATCCAGTTGGCTCTCACACGGTGGAGATTGAGGATGAAACAATCTTAGGATGAAGTAGGCGAAGGCGGCTCGGCTCTTTGCTTGAAGGTGGCTTTCCGCTATCTACTCGATTTGCTTGGCAGTTCCTCACGTCAATGACTCTGTGCTCTGAGAATTGGAGGCGCGTAGCTTGGGTAGACATCCGGGAGAGTATCGCTCCCCGCTCAGTTCCAGGTCGCCCGAGCACAGCCCCACGAAGCAGCCCACGGTAGAATCCACCCAGGCTTGCTGGATTCATCGCGCGAAAAACTCCTCGATCGATATCGCGTATCTAGACGGCTCGTGGTTCAGCCCTCCGCTGCCGTTTTCTTAGCTCCCATACGATTGAGCGGGTCCGGAAAGAGCTCGCTCGCGCTTTCGTGTTCAAAGGGCGCGAAGCTCTCCATATGGGTCTGTGGCCCCCGGCGAGCACCCGAAGAGCGCCCGAGTGCATCGATCACCTTCCGATCACCCGTCTGGATCGCGCGGTCGAGCGCGGTCTTTCCCTCCTTGTCCACGGTCTCCGGAGAGGCGCCCCCGGCGAGCAGGATTTGGATTACCGGCACACTCCGCTTGCCCCACTGCGTAGTGCAGTGGAGTGCCCCCGCGATTGTCCTGTGCGTTCACATTCGCCCCGGCACTGAGCAGAACCTCCGCAACTTCTGGTCGACCTGCGTACACCGCCAAGTGAACGGCGCCCCTCCCGTTCTGCAGGGTCACACTCACATCCGTTCCTGCCCCTACCTCTCCTAGTGCGTGAGTTCCGAGGATCCTGGACCAGGAATTCCTCCTTCTTTTTTGGATCCATGGCCTTAGTGAGACCCCGAGAGTCGTTCAGCTGGTTAGGTTGACGGTGATTCGAGACCCTTGCCTTGATCAGGAACTCAACCTAAGTTGATCAGGGATCTCTAGAAGTTGAGAAGTCGAAACTCGGGAGCGGAGTCGAATGGAAAAAGCAGATGACCTCCTCCCGCTGGTCTACGACCAACTCAAGAAGCTGGCTCAACATCGCATGGCCCAAGAGCGGCGAGGACACACGCTACAGTCCACCGCCCTCGTGCATGAGGCGTATCTTCGTCTCGTCGCGAATGGGGACACCACCTGGACCAATAAAGCGCAATTCTTCAATGCGGCGGCCGAGGCGATGCGGCGGATCCTCATTGATCACGCTCGCAAACGGGGCTGCATCAAACGTGGCGGCGACCGCAAGAGGGCTACGATCAGCGTGGCCGATCTCGCGGCAACCGAGAATCCTGAGGAAATCTTGGTCCTCGAAGAGGCAATTCAACGCCTTGAAGAGATAGACCCCATCCAAGGCCAGGTGGTCCGTCTCAGGTTCTACGCGGGCCGGACCATCGAAGAGACCGCTACGCTGTTGGGATTGTCTTCAATCACAGTGAAGCGTGAATGGAGCACTGCACGTGCCTGGCTCTATCGCGAAATTTCAAGACCATGATGGAGTGAGAGCATGAGCAGGGGGACTTGGGAGAAGGCGAAGCAGATCCTTGCCGACGCCTTGGAATTGCCACCGGCGGAGCGCAAGTCGTTCATCGAACAGGCATGCGTCGATGACCCAGCCATGCGCGAGGAGGTGATGAGCCTTCTCGTGGCACACGAAGAGGCGGGCAGCTTCCTCGCGGATGGGACCTCCGACGGCGACACCGCTGGTGCTCCATCCCCTTTCCACTCTCCGACACCTGCGCCCGGATCTCGCCTCGGCCCATACAAGCTTCTGCAGATCATCGGAGAGGGGGGGTTCGGTACCGTCTACCTGGCGGAGCAAGAGGAACCTCTGCGGCGTCAAGTGGCGATCAAAGTGATCAAGCTGGGAATGGACACGAAACAAATCCTCGCCCGATTTGACGCGGAGAAGAACGCCCTCTCTATGATGGATCACGCCAACATCGCGCGGGTCCTAGACGCAGGAACCACTGATGAGGGACGACCCTACTTCGCGATGGAGTTGGTCCGCGGGGTGCCAATCACCGAGTACTGCGACACACATCGGCTGAGCATCAGGGAGCGCCTCGAACTGTTTCGAGAAGTTTGCAACGGGATTCAGCACGCCCATCAGAAGGGCGTGATCCACCGAGACATCAAACCGAGCAATGTCCTGGTGACTTCACACGACGGCCGAGCGGTGCCCAAGGTGATCGATTTCGGCGTCGCAAAGGCGGTCGAGCAGAGCCTGACTGAGATGACCCTGCTCACCCAGTTTGAGCAGGTCATCGGAACGCTCGAATACATGAGCCCGGAGCAGGCGGACATGCGCGGCCTCGACATCGACACTCGCAGCGACATTTATGCTCTTGGAGTGCTCCTCTATGAGCTTTTGACCGGAATGACCCCGCTCGGTTCGGAGACCCTCTTACGAGCTGGATACGCTGAGATCCAACGGATAATCCGGGAGGAGACACCTCCCAGGCCGTCGATGCGCATGAGTCTAAAGAGTGATGATTCCCCAGAGATCGCCAAGGTGCGACATGAGGACACGAGAACCTTGCAGAGAGCGCTGCGGGGTGACCTGGACTGGATCGTGATGAAAGCGCTCGAGAAGGATCGCGCACGTCGATACGAAACAGCCAGCGGTTTCGAGATGGACGTACATCGATTCATTTGTCACGAACCCGTTCAGGCGAGACCGCCGAGCGGACGATACCTTGCGAAGAAATTCATCAGGCGGTATCGGCAGCCTCTCGTCGCAACGGTGCTTGTGTTTGCCGCACTCGTTTCGGGCCTTACCTGGGCACTCGTGGAACGAGCCGAGAAGGACCATGCGCTGGAGCAGGTTCTCCGCCTCTCTGATATCAAACTGCTTCAGGACTTCGAACAAGATGCAAAAGTGCTCTGGCCAGCGATACCTGCGAACATAAACAATTTGACCCGCTGGCTTGAAAAGTCGGGTGCACTTTATGCTCGGCTTCCCGAACACGAGCAGTTGCTGGGCACGCTGGGTGACAATCCGGAGGAGACGAACGAAGCGAAGTGGCAGCACCAAGTGGTTTCGATGTTGGTGCATGGGCTGCGAGGCTTCGGGGCACCGGAGACAGGTACGATCGATGATGTGAAGAGGCGACTCAGCTTCGCTTCCGAGATCGAGTACCGGAGCATCTCCTCTCCGGAAGCTCGGGCGGCTTGGTCCGATGCGACCGCATCAATCAGCGACGAGAGCGAGTGCCCCGCGTACGAAGGTTTCAACCTAAAGCCGCAGCTCGCGCTTCTTCCTCTCGGGCGAAATCCACGGACAGGACTTCATGAGTTCTGGCATCTTCAGACGGGCGACAGGCCCCAATTGAACGGAGAGTGGGATCCAGAGACGCCAGGGAAGTGTAATCGGTGGGTGATTCAAGAGAGCACCAGTTTGGTGTTCGTTCTCATCCCCGGCGGAACCTTCCGCATGGGGGCAGAGCGTCCAGCACTCGGAATGGAGTTCGTTGAAGGGAAGCAAGCGCTTCAAGTCTCAAAAGTGGAGGCTGGCTCACTTGCGAGTCGGGCCGGTGTTCTGGTCGGGGACGTTCTCCTCGCGGTGAACGAGCTCACGGTTGCGTCCGAGTTTGAACTAGTGCTCGCACTTCCGACTGTTCGGATCGGTGAGGATTCCAGGCTAAGAGTCCGTCGCGGAGAGGAAGAGCAGACGGTGGCGGCGAGAGTAGAACACGGGGTCGGCTCACCCAATGTCGATCCGTGGGCAAATGTCCGCCCTTCAGAAGGGTACTCCCCGCTGCGCGAAGTCACTTTGCCTCCGTACTTTTTGTCCAAGTATGAAATGACGCGGAGCCAATGGTCTCGCTGCCCTGTAGACATCCGACATCCAAGTGTGTACGACTCAGGCTACTCGTATTATGGGAATTTGATTACAGAATTGCATCCCGTTCAGCACGTCAGCTGGCGCGAGTGCAACGAGACACTGATCAAGCTCGGACTCGCGCTCCCGTCCGAAGCTCAATGGGAGCGGGCGGCGCGAGGTGGGAGCGGGACTCCCTTTTGGAGCGGCACTCAAATCGCCGATCTACAAGGGGTCGCTAATGTGGCAGACCGCAGTGCGGCTCAGTACCTCTTTGAGAAAGGAATCAGCTTTTCGACGGAGCTTGATGACGGCCATGTACTGACTTCTCCAGTTGGAATCTATCGAGCAAACAAGTTTGGGATGCACGACGTACTGGGCGGAGTTTGGGAGCATTGCCAGACTGGCATCAACCTCTACAGGAGAGTCCGGGGGGGGAGCTTCGATCAGCCGGGGTGGGTCACTCGGTCTGCGCATGTGTATGAGAACAGAGAGGATTTCCGCGACTACAATCTCGGCGTCCGTCCCGCCCGCACGATCGATCAGTGATTGGTCTGAAGCTATGGTCAAAGAACGTGTTCTGCCGAGTCTTCAGGCCGCGTCAACGCGGGGAGTTTGCGCGGTCACGGCTCAAGGGGCGAGAAGGAACGCGCCGCAGGTTATCACCCCCGACGACTCCTTGGTCTTGGACGCGGGTTGGACGACCCAGCTACGGGCTCTCCCCTTCAACCACTGGTTGCGCTGAGACACAGCCCGCGGTCATGAGCTTCACCTCGCGCGCGACCCCCCGCGGTTCCGTCGCCAGGAGC
>CALEHF010000140.1 GCA_937876125.1 uncultured bacterium | reverse complement strand
CGATTACCGTCAACCCGCAGGGTGTCGGCGTGCTCACCTACAGTGAGCCGGCGCCGACCTACCTCCTCGATCTTGCGATCACGCCGAACGTCCCGACCATCACGGGCGGAACGCCCGATCTGTTCGAAGTCTCGCCGGCGTTGCCCTTGGGGCTCTCCCTGCACCCGACGAGCGGTGTGATCTCCGGAACTCCGACCGAGCTGCAGCTCATTCCGACGATCCATACGATCACCGCGACGAACGTCACCGGGTCGACTACCGGCGCTGTGACGATCACCGTCAACCCGCAGGCGCCCGCCGGCCTGACGTACTCCGAGCCTTCGCCGACCTACACGGCCGGAGTCTTGATCGCGCCGAACCTGCCGACCGTCGGTGGGGGAGACGTCGCGACCTACTCGGTTTCTCCGGCGCTGCCCTTGGGACTGAATCTCAGCGCGACGACCGGTCAGATCACCGGAACGCCAGACGCCGAAGCTGCGCTCGCGACCTACACCGTCACGGCTCTGAACGTGACCGGCGAGGCGACCTTCGATCTCGTCATCCTCGTGAACCCGGCCGCTCCGGCGGGCCTCAGCTACTCGACGCCGATCGCGATCTACCTCCTCGGTGATCCGATCGCGACGAACACGCCGAGCTCGACCGGTGGAACGATCGCCAGCTACTCGATCCTCCCGGCGCTGCCGGCTGGACTCCTCTTCAGCACCGCGACCGGCGAGATCACCGGAACGCCGACCGTGCTCCAGCTGATCGCGACGGCCCACACCGTCACCGCGGAGAACGTGACCGGTACGACCACCGCGGACGTGACGATCACCGTCAACCCGCAGGCGCCCGCCGGCCTCGTGTACGGCACGCCGACCGCGATCTACCTGCTCGGCGACCCCATTGCGACGAACGCGCCGACCTCGACCGGTGGTGCGATTGCCAGCTACTCGATCCTCCCGGCACTGCCGACTGGACTCCTCTTCAGCACCGCGACCGGTGAGATCACCGGAACGCCGACGGCACTGCAGACAGAGACGATTCACACCGTCACCGCGACGAACGCGACCGGCGTGACGACTGCAGACGTGACGATCACCGTCAACCCCCAGGCGCCCGCCGGCCTCGCGTACGGCACGCCGACCGCGATCTACCTGCTCGGCGACCCGATTGCGACGAACGCGCCGACCTCGACCGGTGGCGCGATCGCTAGCTACTCAATCCTCCCGGGGCTGCCGACGGGGCTTCTCTTCAGCACCGCGACCGGTGAGATCACCGGAGCGCCGACCGCGCTGCACCCGGAGACGATTCACACCGTCACCGCGACGAACGCGACGGGTATTGACACGGCGACGGTGACGATCACCGTCAACCCGCAGGCGCCCGCCGGCCTGGCGTACGGAACGCCGACTGCGATCTACCTCCTCGGCGACCCCATTGCGACGAACGCGCCGACCTCGACCGGTGGTGCGATTGCTAGCTACTCGATCCTCCCGGCATTGCCGACGGGGCTCCTCTTCAGCACCGCGACCGGTGAGATCACCGGGACGCCGACTGCGCTTCAGGCAGCGACCAACCACACCGTCACTGCGACGAACGCGACGGGTATCGACACGACGACGGTGTCGGTCACCGTCAATCCGCAGGCACCGAGCGGCCTCGGCTACACGATTCTTGCGCCGACTTACGTGGTCGGCACGACCATCGCCACGAACTCGCCGACCGTCGGCGGGGGCGCGGTCGAGGACTACTCGGTCACCCCGTTGTTGCCGCTGGGGCTCAGCCTCAACCTGACGACCGGTGAGATCACCGGTACGCCGACGGTCGAGACTGCTGTGAACCTCTACACCGTCACCGCGAGCAACGTGACGGGCTCGAGCTCCGTGGGCCTCTCGATTCTCGTGAACCCCGAGGCGCCGGCCTCGATCGGCTACCCGTTCCCGTCTTCGATCTACACCATGAACCAGCTGGTCACGCCGAACGTGCCGACCTTCACCGGTGGCATGCCGACCGACTGGTCGGTCGCTCCGACACTGCCCGCCGGCCTCGACTTCAGTTTGACGACCGGTGCGATCACCGGCACGCCGACTGCGATCGCGACCCCCGGGATCTACGTGGTCAACGCTTCGAACGTCAGCGGCTCGACTTCGACGATCATCACGATCGGTGTGGAGAACCCGGCGCCCTGCAACATTGTTTACCCGGCGACCAGCTACGCCCTCTCGACGGGTGTGGCCCTCGCACCGCAAACGCCGACCGTTGGCTGCGGCGGAGCGGACAGCTTCTCGATCGCGCCAGCGCTCCCCGGCGGGCTGACCTTGAGTCTCGTCGACGGCACGCTCGCCGGAACACCGACTGCGAGTTCGCCGACCACCGTCTACACCGTGACCGCGACGAATGCGTTCGGCACGGACACCGTGGACTTGACGATCGCCGTTGGGCTCACGCCGCCGGCAAACCTCGACTACGGTCAGACGACCTTCGCGTTCGTCCAGGGTCAGACGCTCACTCCGATCACGCCGACCTTCACCGGTGGCTTGCCGGCGTCGTGGACCGTGGCTCCGGCATTGCCGACCGGGTTGCTCCTCAACGGGACGACCGGTGAGCTCTCCGGTACCCCGACTGCGATCACCGCGGCCGCGACCTACACCGTCACCGCGACGAATCCTGCGGGGAGCGCGAACGTCGCCCTCTCGATCGAAATCGAGACTGCGGCGCCGTGTAACTTGTCTTACAGCGACATGCTTCCGGTCTACCCGCCGGGGGCCCCGATCACTCCGAACGTCCTCACGGTCGGCTGCGGTACACCAGACACCTTCGCCGTTTCTCCGCCGCTCCCGGATGGGCTCTTCTTGCACCCGCTGACCGGAGCGATCATCGGGGTTCCGACGACGCGAACTCCGATCGCGACCTACACGATCACCGCGACCAACGCGTTCGGGTCCGCTTCGATCGACCTCGACATGCGGATCAACATTGTCTTCACCTACGCTGCAGTGGATCAGACGGCTGAGTGCGGAACTCCGTTTGCGTTGCCTCTGACGCTCCTCGAGAACCCGAACAACGCGGGCTTCCCGAACCCCACGGTCGGAGCGTCGATCGCTCTCGCGTACGACGTCGGTTTCTTCACCGGCGTGACGGTGACCCCGGGTGCGGCTCTCGACGCTCTCGGTGGCGCCGACTACTTCGGCCCGGCGATCAATAACATCGACGGACAGATCACGATCGGAATCATCTACAGCCTTCTGTCGACGACGGCACTTTCGGCCGCCACCGAGCAGGAACTCGCGCTGTGCGAGTTCGTCGGGCACACACCGGGAACCTCGACCATGACCTGGGCAAACCTCGCGGGTGCGCCGCCGGTGGACAACCTGGTTGTGCTCAACGGTTCAGCGACGGGTGGAAACCTTCCGGTCTTCATCGCGCCGACGGTCACGATCACCCCGAACTTGGCGCCGGCGGGTCCCTTGAGCTACACCAACGAAGTGCCGAGCTACGCGGTCGGTGTCACCATCGATCCGAACTTTGCGATCGTCACCCACGGGACTCCGGATAGCTTCTCGGTGACTCCGACACTTCCGTTGGGACTCGTGCTCGATAGCTTGACCGGCACGATCACCGGAACACCGACCGTGGCTTCGCCGGAAACGACGTACACGATCACCGCGACGAACGCTTTCGGAGCCGATAGCGTGGACGTGACGATCACGGTGGGCGAGCTGCCTGCGATCACCTACACCGACCCGGCCCCGATCTACGCGCTGTTCGAGACGATCACTCCGAATGCACCGATCTCGACCGGGGGCGCGATCAACAGCTTCTCGATCTCGCCGACGCTGCCGACGGGGCTGGTGTTCAGCACAAGTACCGGGACGATCTCAGGGACGACCTTCGCGTCGATCCCCGCGACCGTCTTCACGGTCACTGCGACGAATGACTTTGGATCTGACACCGCGACTGTCACGATCACGGTGAACTAACACGCGTTCGACTTGTGGTGCTCGCTGGCTCCGCGGGAGGGGGGATCCTTCCGAGCTCTTCGAGCTGAAAAAGCGTCTCGGCCCGAACATGAGACGGACCAATCGGAGCACCACTCGAGGGCCCCGGGCCCACCGGCACACGCCGGTGAGGTCCGGGGCCCCTTCTCTTTTCTGGGGGGACCCGTGACTTGTTCCGCCCGAATCGACCGGAGAGTGGTCCCTGAGCCATTCTCTCGATCCTCGTCCGTCACCTCAATTCGAGCCACTTCATCCGGAGTGCATGTCCCAGTACAGTTGACCCCTGTGCGGACCCAGACGCGTCGCGCGGGCGCTCCGCAGCTCGGGCAACAAACCCTCTCCGAACTCATCGTGTTGACGCTCATCGTGTTGACGCTCCTCGTGTTGACGCTCCTCGTGTTGACGGCAGGCGCTCCTGGAGGGTGGGAGCGGGCTGATGGAAGGTCGTTCGATGGCTCGGATCTCTCACCTCGTGCACTGCGGTTCTCGGGCGCTCATTCTCCCAGCGCTCTCCACGCTGCTCTTCTCCACCGCAGCTATGGCGCAGATCCACATCATCTCGCCGGTGCCCACCTCCGGCGTCCCCGGTGCGACGGTGACCGTGCCGATTCTGCTCGAGAACTCAGAGCCCGCACGAGGATTCTCGCTCGGCCTCGCTCACGACGGCGCCGTCGTGACTCTCACTTCGATCACCGCGGGCGCCGCGCTGCTCGCCTCGAACGGTGGCGCCGGCCCCGCGTTCTTCTTCCAGGACATCGCTCCAGCCAACGGTCCCGGTGGCACGTGCGGTGCGGTCCTGAGCTTCGCCGCACCCCTCGACGACATTCCGGTGGGAGCGGGGAGCGAGCTTGCGATCTACGAGTACACGATCAATCCCGGAGCTCTGCCGGGGAGTGTGGGAGCGCTCGACATTGTGAGTACCCTCGGGAGCCCCGTGCTCCAGACGATTGTCAGTGTCCAAGGGGTCACCCGCATCCCGACGAGCACTTCCGCGTCGGTATCGGTGGAGACGCCGCCGGTCACCCTAGTGAGCTGCGCCTTGGTCGACCCCTGCACCTGCGAGTTTTCCGTCGCGTGGACAAACGGAGCCACCTACGACGTGATCAACATTCTCGAGAATGGAGTGACGGTCGCGACTCTCCCGGGGCTGGCCAGTTCGGCCAGCTTGAATCTCGGAGCGACGACGATCGGGGGTCCAGAGTCGGCGACCATCGCGGTCGTCCCACGGCGTAATGGAGTCGAAGCCACCCCGGTGTCATGCGTCGCCGATTGCCCCGACGTTCCCGATCCGATCGAGCCTACCGGTCTCCTCTGCTCGGTCGATCCCTTCACGGGAGTCGCGACTCTCTCGTGGGCGAACTCGCAACCGTACCTGGCGATCGAGCTCAGCATCGATGGGGGACTCGACGGGGTCTTGAACGGAGGGTCGGTGACGACGACGGTGAACCTTCTCTCGCCGGCGATCTACACCCTCTGTCTCGACGGGACCGATCTGTGCGGAGTCCCTTTCGCCAGCGTCTGCTGCACTGCGATCTACGAGCAAGTGTTCGACCGGGGGGACGCCAACGTGGACGGTTCCTTCAACATTTCGGACCCGATCTACACGCTGAACTTTCTGTTCGGGGGAGGTCCGATGGCGTGCGTGAAGGCTGGAGATATGAGCGACTCGGGGGACGTGAACATCGCCGACATCGTCTTCGGTCTCCAAGGCATTTTCGGGGTCGGACCGCTGCCGAACGCTCCCTTTGGTGCGTGTGGGGTGGATCCGACGAGCGATCTGCTCTCCTGCGCGAGCTTCCCGATCTGCCCCTGAAACTCCCGACCCTTCAACTCCCGCGTGCGGCACCGAGCACCCGGCCCGGGAGGGGCGTGCCCAGTTCTCGTTCGAACCAGAGGCTCGATTCCGTCAGCGCAGCGAGGTCGACTCCGGTCTCGATTCCGAGCCCATCGAGGAGATAGATAAGGTCTTCCGTTGCGAGATTGCCGCTCGCCCCCGGAGCGTAAGGACAACCCCCGAGTCCCCCCGCGGCCGCATCGAAGATCGAGATTCCCCGCTCGAGTGCGGCGTAGACGTTGACGAGCGCGGTGCCGCGTGTGTCGTGGAGGTGGAGCGCAACCTGCTTCGGGACATCGAGAGTGGGAAGTGTGCTGAGCGCATCGAGGACCCGATCGATATCCGCTGGCGTCGCGACTCCGATCGTGTCCGAGATGGCAAGCTCGTCGATCCCGAGTGCGAGGAGGTCGCGGCAAACAGCGACGACTGCGTCAGGAGAGATCACCCCCTCGTAGGGGCAGCCGAAGCAGGTGGAGACGTAGGCTCGGACCCACAGCTTCTCATCGGGAACCGAGTGGAGCAGCACTCGGAACCGCTCGATCGATTCGGCGATGCTCGCGTTGATGTTCTTCTGGCAGAAGGTCTCACTTGCCGCCGTGAATAGAGCGATGCGATCGATCCCGGCGCTCCGCGCGCTTTTGAGCCCCCTCTGGTTCGGGACCAGTGCGCTGTAGAGAGTGCCTTCGATCTCCGGCAGCGCGGCGGCGACTTCCACCGCGTCGGCGAGCTGGGGGATGCGGTCAGGGCGCACGAAGCTGGTCACCTCGATCTCGCGGAGTCCGGCCCGCGCGAGGCGCCCGATCCACGCGAGCTTGGTCGCGGTCGGTACTTGGATACTCTGATTCTGGAGGCCGTCACGGGGCCCCACTTCAACGACTCTGACCTTCGAAGGGAGAAGGCTCATGCTTCTTCTTTCGCCTCGATCTGGACCAATATCTGTCCCGGGTCGACGGAGTCGTTCGCTTGGACGAAGAGCGCGCGCACCGTTCCATCGTGGGGCGCGCGCATCGGAGTCTCCATTTTCATCGCCTCGAGAACGAGCAATCGCTGACCCTTGGTGACCGTGTCCCCTGTACTGACGAGAACTTCGAGAACCCGCCCTGGCATCGGTGCGGTGAGATCTCCCGACGATGCAACATCGCCGCCGGCGCCCGTGGTCGCACCGGTCGCGTTCGGTACGGGCCAGCTCTTTCCGTCGAGCCCGAACCAGCCGCCCTTTTCACCGGCGCTGACGAAGACACGCCTGAGCTCACCCTCGCGTTCCAGGAGCAAGATCGGCGGGTTCCACGCGAGGATCCGAGTCTGGGGAACTCCCTCGACGTGGATCACTCCGTTCCGATCGACGTGGGTGCGGTCGGTCATCCGAGATGCCTCCAGCCGGGCAGAGTCTCCGAGGGAGTGGGGGGCGGGGAGCCGGCACCGCCGCCGCGGCGCGAAGCCTTTGCGAGGACGTGGCGCGTCGCCGCGACGATGGTTTCGTTCCAGTCTTCTTCGATGACAGGAGGACTCCACGGAGACATTCGGTCGGCGATGAACGTGGTGAAGATGTCCGCCTTTCGGAAGTCTTCGCGTCCGATGAGGTCGCGCCCGAAGGAGAGAGTCGTTTCGACCCCCGCGATGAAGCTCCCCGCAATCGCGGTCCGGAGGCGATCGATCGCCTCGTCGCGCGTCGCCCCGTAAGCGATCAGCTTCGCGAGCATCGGGTCATAGTTGATCGTGACCGACTGCCCGGTCACGACTCCGGAATCGACGCGTATGCCAGGGTCATCGGACCAGAACACGGTGTCGAGTATGCCGATCGACGGGAGGAAATCGTTCGCGGGGTCTTCGGCGTAGACCCTGAGCTCGATGGCATGCCCGCGGGGAGTAAGGTCGCCGAACGAGGCGAGGTTGCAGCTTCCCTCCGCGATGCGCAATTGAGCCTCGACGAGATCGATCCCGTGGACCAGTTCACTGACGGGGTGTTCGACCTGCAGGCGCGTGTTCATCTCGAGGAAGAAGAACTCCCCGGTCGGGGCGAGGATGAACTCCACGGTTCCCGCTCCGCGATAGGAGACTCGTTCCGCGAGGGCGACCGCGCTCGCATGCATCGCGGCGCGGGTCTGGTCGGGGAGGGCTGGAGCCGGCGACTCTTCGACGAGTTTCTGGTGGCGGCGCTGGATCGAGCAGTCGCGCTCGCCGACTGCGATCGCGTTCCCGTTGCCATCGCCGAGGAGTTGCACCTCGACGTGACGGGCGTTCTCGAGGTAGCGTTCGAGGAAGAGCCGGCCGTCACCGAAGGCATTCAGCGCTTCGCGGCTCGCGGCGGCGACCAGTTCGGGGATCTCTTTCTCGTGGTGCGCGATCCGCATCCCTTTACCGCCGCCTCCCGCGGCGGCTTTCACCATCAAAGGCAGCCCGACTTCGAGTGCCCGCTGGATGAGTTCCTCATTGGAGGGGGTCTTCCCCAGCGGCGGGATGTAGCTCGGGATCGTGGGGACCCCGGCCGCCTTCGCTTCGACGAGTGCTCTCGTCTTGTCTCCCATCGCTTCGATACTCGTCGGGGTCGGTCCGATGAACGCCCAACCCTCGGCCTCGACCGCGCGGGCGAACGCGGCGTTCTCGGAGAGAAATCCGTAGCCGGGGTGGACCATCGTGGCGCCGTGCGCGCGTCCGATGCCGAGGATCTTTTCGACGTCGAGGTAGGTCTCGGCAGGGGAGACTCCATCGAGTGAGACGGCGACATCGGCATCGCCGACGAACGGGGCTTGGGCGTCGGGGTCGGAGTGGACCGCGATGGTCCGCACCCCGAGGCGGCGCAAGGTCCGGAGCACCCGACGGGCAATCTCGCCGCGGTTCGCGACCAGGACGGTCGGGGGTCCTGGACGACTCATGGGGTGTCCACCCACGGTGCGGGGCGCTTCTCGAGGAACGCGATCATGCCCGCTTGTCCCTCTTCACTCGCCCGGCGCTCGGCGATGCGGCGTGCGGTCTCTCCGATGAGAGCTTTCCGATCGGGCTCGCCGGAAACGATGGAGATGAGAGCCTTCGCCTGAGTGACCGCCTCGGGCCCCGACGCGAGGAGCTCGTTGACGAGACGATCGACGGTGGCATCGAGTGCTCCTTGGGGCGCGACTTCGGCGACGAGGCCGATGCGATGCGCCTCTGCCGCATCGAAGCGTTCCCCCGTGAGGAAGTACCGCCGCGCGTGACCCGCGCCGATCTTCGCGACGACGAACGGGGAGATCGCGGCGGGGATGATTCCGAGGCGCACCTCTGTGAACGCGAACTGTGTGCCCTCTTCAGCGATCGCGATATCGACCGAGGCGACGAGACCCGCGCCTCCCCCCATCGCGGCGCGCTGGACTCGAGCGATCACCGGCTTCGGGCACTGGTCAATGACCAGAAACATTCCGGCGAGCGCCTCTGCGTCGATGCGATTGTCGGCCTCCGAGTAGCTGATCATGCTTTTCATCCAGTGGAGGTCAGCGCCCGCCGAGAACACTTTGCCCTCGCCGGCGAGGACGATCACCCGGACCGAAGGATTGCTGCCGAGCCGGTCGAAGGCGCGGGTCAGTTCGCCGATGACTCGGTCATCGAACGCGTTTCGCACGTCCGGTCGGGCGAGGGTCACCGTGGCCCGAGGGCCTTCGACGGAGACTTGGATCGTCTCGTAGATCATCGCGTTCCTCTCGAGGCCACTGGTCGGGACTGGCACGCTGACCAGAAGCCCGCCCGCGGCGCGATCACATGCGGTAGATGCCGATCTTTCGCTCTTCGAGCGGAGCGCACGCGGCGGCTTCGATCCCCAAGCCGAGCACGTCGCGCGTTTGGACCGGATCGATCACACCGTCGTCCCAGAGTCGTGCGCTCGAGTAGTACGGGCTTCCCTCGTGTTCGTACTTGGCGAGGATCGGAGCGGTGATTTCGTTCTCTTCCTCGGGAGTGAGTGTCTTCCCCTCCGCCGCGAGTTGGTCGCGTTTGATGGTCAGCAGCACTTGAGCGGCTTGCTCTCCTCCCATCACCGATATGCGCGCGTTCGGCCACATCCACAGCTGACGCGGTTGGTAAGAGCGCCCGCACATCCCGTAGTTTCCCGCCCCGTGCGATCCGCCGAAGATCACGGTGAAGCGGGGGGATGGGGAGTTGGCGACGGCGTGGACCAGCTTGGCTCCGTCCTTCGCAATCCCTCCCTCTTCGTACTGCCGGCCGACCATGAACCCGGTGATGTTCTGGAGGAACACCAAGGGAACTCCGCGCTGACTGCACAGTTCGATGAAGTGAGTTCCTTTGAGGGCGGACTCGGAAAAGAGGACTCCGTTGTTCGCAACGATCCCGACCAGGTAGCCGTGGATCCGAGCGAATCCGCAGATCAGCGTGGTTCCGTAGAGCGCCTTGAACTCGTGGAAGAGGCTCCCGTCAACGATCCGCGCGACCACTTCCTTCACGTCGAAGGGGATGCGAGTGTCGGGAGGAACGATGCCGCTAAGATCTTTTGGATCGTAGGCGGGGGGCACGGGATCGATGCGATCGAACGGGGTCAGCGGGCGCAGCGGAAGGGCTCCGATCGACGAGCGGGCGATTTCGAGGGCATGCGCATCGTCCCTTGCGAGGTGATCGGTGACGCCGCTCTTTCGACTGTGCACGTCGCCGCCGCCCAGGTCTTCTGCGCTGACCTCTTCGCCCGTCGCCGCCTTCACGAGGGGCGGGCCCGCGAGGAAGATCGTCCCCTGATTTTGAACGATGATCGCCTCGTCACTCATGGCGGGGACATAGGCCCCGCCGGCGGTGCACGAACCGAGGACGACCGAGATCTGGGCGATGCCCTGCGCGGACATTCTCGCTTGGTTGTAGAAGATCCGGCCGAAGTGGTCGCGGTCAGGAAACACTTCATCCTGCATCGGCAGGAACGCGCCCCCCGAGTCGACCAAGTACACGCACGGGAGGTGATTTTCTTCGGCGACCTCTTGGGCGCGCAGGTGTTTCTTCACGGTGATCGGGTGGTAGCTACCCCCTTTGACGGTCGCGTCATTCGCGATGACCATCGCGAGGCGCCCCGAGACTCGGCCGACCCCCGTGACGATTCCGCCCGAGGGTACGTCACCTCCGAGACTGCCGCCGCGCGATTTCTCCCCGTACAGATCCCAGCCGGCGAGCGCGCCGAGCTCGAGAAACGGGGAGCCAGGATCGAGCAGAGCATCGATCCGATCCCGAACGAAGAGCTTGCCGCGGCTCTGGTGCCTTGCGACCGACTTCTCAGACCCTCCCATTCGCACCCGATCGAGGGCAGCGCGGAGGGTAGCGAGTCGCTCTTCTGAAGCTTCTTGATTGGTCTGGAACTCCGCATCTCCTAGGAGTACGCGGCTTTCGAGGAGGCGCATGCTCACTCCTTTTCTGCCGGGAGAATAGCAGGGGGCCCGATGGCGGCACAGCGGTTCCGCCTGGGCACAAGAATCTGAGCCCACCACTGTGCAGGAAAGCCGCCTGGGCACTCCGCCCACAGTGCTTTCGCTCGAAATGAACTCCCAAACGGGCTGCTTGCCAGGGAACTCCGATCGGGTCGCCCGCGATCTTCCCGGCTCACCTTGCTAGGCTAGGCCTGGAATCAGCGCTGATCACGGCTACGGCTTGCCGATTCGCCGCAAGACCGGCAGTCTCGGGT
>CALEHF010000139.1 GCA_937876125.1 uncultured bacterium | reverse complement strand
CCGTCGCCAGCTTGGCTCTCGCGGACCCGACCGCCCGCTCCCACCAGGTGCGGCCGGGCGATACTCTGTTCGCCCTCGCGACGCGGTACTACGGCAACGGAAAGCAGTGGCAGCGGATCGCAGACGCCAATCGTGATCGCATGCCGAGTCCAGAACGGCTCCCGATCGGCGTTCAGCTGCGGATTCCGTAACTGCGGGACCACCGCCACCATCGAGCAGGGCCGCGATTCCGGGAGGAATTGCGGCCCTTCTTTTTGATCAGCGGCGAGATGGGATGCAGCGAGTCATCCAGAGGGTGGGATCAGGTCAAAGCCCCGCTGCACGAACTCCCAGCGCCCGCTGTGCAGCCGAAGCAGTGGCGCCCCGTGATGATACCGAGCGAATCCCACAACTCGGGGGTGACGTCCCCGACCCGCAGCGCAGAGCCGTTCTCGAGGCGCAGATCGAGCATCTGGTTGAAGTCGCAATCGTAGACGTAGCCGTCCCACGACACGCTCAGGGTGTTTCGGCACATCAGCTGGGGAATCGTTGCGGGATTGAAGGACCCTTCGAGCAGTCGCTCGTAACCCTCCAGCTCGCCCGTGCGCCTGAGGAAGCTCTCGAAGCGCGCAATGATCATGTTGGTGATCGTGTAAAGGTGATCAAAGGTGATGTCGAAGTGCTCGGCGAGCTGCTCTTTGTACGCAGCTTCAAGGGGCCCCTGCGCCGGCGGCAGGCTAGCCCCGACCGGATTGAAGACAAGATCGAGGTGGCGTTCGCCGTCTCGGCCGTACCCGAGAGAATTGAGCAGACGAAGGGCCTCAATGCTCGCCTGGAAGACCCCGTCTCCCCGCTGGGCATCGACGTTTTCTTTGGAGTAGCAGGGCAGGCTCGCGACGACCGTCACCCGCTGGTCCGCGAGGAACTGGGCGAGATCCTCGTGACCCGGCTGAAGCAGGATGGTCAGATTGCAGCGATCGATCACCGTCAGATCGCGCTTTCGCGCCTCTGTCACGATGCGACGGAACCATGGGCTCATTTCGGGGGCACCGCCGGTTACATCGACGGTGGTCAAGGTGGGGAAGCGATCGAGAACCCCGAGCGCGGCCTCGGCGGCCTCTTCAGTCATTTGCTCAGATCGGTTCGGACCCGCATTCACGTGGCAATGGACACAGGTCTGATTGCACAGTTTCCCCACGTTGATCTGGAGAATCTCGAGAGGGCTGCGCATGAGCTCGCCCCCGACGGCATCCCTGAATGTGATGCGGGCCGGAGCCTTGGAGTCTGTCGGCACGGGGATCGCCTCGCTCTTCGGTTCGAGTCGGATCTGTGGCGGGCTCCCCGGGGGGAGGCGCGCCGGAAGATGGGCACATTCGCAGCATTGCGGTTGGGAAGAAACTGCTTCCGGTCCTCTGCGGTGAACTGGATCGGGGGCGGTGGACGCCATTTCTCTCCTGGAGGTGCGTTCCAACGCCTCGACCCAGAATAACATTCCCGGACCGCAACCGTGACGAAGAGGTCTCGAGGCGACCGACCGCACTCACCTGACATTCTCACCAGAACCCCCGAAAGCTTCTGAGCAGGCGGTGGACGACCCTCCTCTCGACGCTACAATTAACAAATAGGTTGAACGCCTAGTTCCGGAGGGTACCGGTTCAGGCTCTTGTAAACCATACAATCAGGTGGGTGTGCTTTCCCGTCGGTCCGGGGCCGAATGCAATTCGCATTCGTCTCGACGGGGACTCCCTGACACTTCCCCAGGAAGGAAGAACGGGATCATGACTCGAATTCTCATGTGTTGCGTCGCGCTGCTCTGCTTCGGCGGAATAGCGCTCGGCGGCGTAGTGGCGCCGCAAGTTTTGACTGTTGGAAACACCTCCGGTATGCCCGGGGACACTGTCACCGTGCCGGTGACCCTCGATACCGATTCTGCCGCCCAAGGATTCCAGTTCGGAATTCAACACGATGGTGTGATCGCCGCCGCTTCGCTCGTCCTCCAAGGTTCGGTCCTCTCCGCCAGCAACGCTGGCGCGGGCGCGGACTACTTCTTCATGGACCTGGCACCGGTCGGTGGCCCGGGTGTCACTCTCGGAACGATCATCAGCCTGGCTCCGCCCCTCGAGGCGATCCCGGTCGGTCTGGGTCACCAGATCGCGTTGATCAGCTACACGATCTCCGCTGTCGCGACGCCGGGTACTTCGACCGCCCTTCAGATCACTGGCGCTCTGGGCACTCCGCCCTTGGCCGTGGTCATCAGCACCGGCGGGGTTTCTGCCGTGCCGGCCACGATCAACGGCTCGATCGACGTCACGACTCCGGCCGTTTCGGGCCTGACCGCGACCGTTCTCGATCCGTGCAGCTGCGCCGCGCAGCTCGACTGGACCAACGGCTTCGCGTACGACTCGATCGAAGTCACTGAGAACGGCATTCTCGTCGCGACTCTCGCGGGAACCGCGACCAGCCACCCGCTGACCCTCGGCGCTGCCGCCAGCTACGGCGTCACCGGAATCGCAGCCGTGACGCCGTCCGCCGAAGTCAGCACCACCGCCAGCTGCAGCATTCCGGCGACCGGCAACGCGCCGACCGGAGCGACCTGCACGATCAACCACGACACCTGCGAAGTCACCCTCGATTGGACCAACAACGAGGTCGACTACACTGCCGTCGAGATTCGTCTCGATGGTGTCCTCGCTCTGACCCTCCCGGGTACCGCGACGACCGCTACGGTCACCCTCCTGGGAACCGAGATCCTCTCGACCCTCGCCGTCGAAGCGTTCGACGCCTGCGGAATTGCGCTCGCGACGACCAGCTGTACTACCGAGTGCCTCCCGGAGCGTTTCGTCCGTGGAGACTCGAACGGCGACACCAACATTGATATCTCGGACGCGATCGCGAGCCTCGGGTTCATCTTCAGCGGTAACCCGGCCGGCTGCCATGACGCGCTCGACCCGAACGACTCGGGAAACATCGATATCTCTGACGCGATCTTCCTGCTCGGTTACATCTTCAGCGCGACGAGCGACCCGCTCGCCCCGTTCCCGTCTTGTGGTGTGGACCCGACCGATACCGACACCCTCGACTGCGCGGTCTACACCTGCCTGTAGCCGATCCAGAACTCGCGTCCCTAGCGTAGTTCGAACCGACAAAGAGGTCCGAGAGCCAATGGCTCTCGGACCTCTTACTTTTTTGCTCATGCAGCGCCGTTCAAAGACAGCGCCGTTCAAAGACAGCGCCGTTCAAAGACAGCGCCCTTTCAAAGACAGCGCCCTTTCAAAGACAGCGCCCTTTCAAAGACAGCGCTGCAGAGGCAGGGCGGGATCAGATCGCTTCGAACAGGTGTCCGAGCTTTCCCTTCTTCGCCTTCAAGTAGGAGAGGTTCACCGGCCCGGGACCCGGCTCGATCGACAGACGTTCCGACACGCCGATGCCATGCTGCTCGAGGCCTGAGATCTTCGCGGGATTGTTGGTCAGCAAGCGCACCGACTCGACCCCGAAGTGTCGGAGCACTGCCGCGGCGTCATCGTAACTGCGCAGGTCGGCGGGGTATCCGAGCTTGTGATTCGCTTCGACTGTGTCGAGCCCTGCTTCCTGCAGGCTGTACGCCTCGACCTTCTTGGCCAGCCCGATCCCGCGTCCCTCTTGGGGAAGGTAGATCAGAATCCCACGCTCCTCTTCGCCGATCTGGCGCAGGGCCATTTCGAGCTGACCGCCGCAGTCGCAGCGGAGAGACCCGAGGATATCGCCGGTGAAGCAGGCGGAGTGCACCCGACAGATCGGCGGATCAGCTTCGGAGAGATCTCCCTGAACGAGCGCGACCACTTCTTCATCGCGCCCCCCCGAGAACACGTGCAGATCGAACACTCCCAGCGGGGTCGGCAAACTCGCTTTCGAGAGCTCCCGAGCGACAATCTGGCGCGGAGCTGGCCGGGGAATCTCGCCGTTCCTTGTACGGTACTCGACGAGATCGGAAATCGTTCCGATGAGCAGTTTCTCCCGCGCCGCGAGTTTGCGGAGCTCTGGGAGCAGTGCCATCGAACCATCCTCGCTCATCACTTCACAGATGATCCCCGCGGGCTCGAGACCCGCGAGTCGCGCAAGATCGACCGCGGCCTCGGTATGTCCCCGTCGTTCGAGCACGCCCCCTTCGAAGGAGCGCAGAGGAAAGAGGTGACCGGGGCGCTTGAAGTCGCGCGCTCGCGCCACCGGGCTCGCGAGAAGCCGAGCCGTGAGGGCGCGATCGAACGCAGAGATGCCAGTGGTCGTCCCTTCGCGGGCGTCGACCGGGATGGTAAACGCGCACTCGGCGGGATCAGTCGGCGTGTCGGTCATGTTCGGGAGCTCGAGGCGATCGGCGATCGCAGGTGCGATCGGCGCGCAGATGAGGCCGCGACCTTGGGTCGCCATGAAGCGAATCGCTTCCGCCGACGCCTTTTCCGCGGCCATGACGAGGTCTCCCTCAT
>CALEHF010000138.1 GCA_937876125.1 uncultured bacterium | reverse complement strand
GCCGGTCTTGCGGCGAATCGGCAAGCCGTAGCCGTGATCATTCGCTTATTCCAGGACTAGAGCGACAGACTGCTACAGCACCGTACCCTTCTTCTTGCCCAGCTGGGCTTCGTACTTATCGAGTGCCTTCTGGAGTTCGGCCTTCATCTCGCCGGCGGAAAACTTGACCGCCTTCCGCTGCCACTCCACCGCCTGCGCGAGCTGCCCGCTCTCATAGTAGGCGCGAGCGAGCGTATCCAGAATCGCTCCGTCTTCGTGATCGCTGAGTAGAGCGGCGCGCTCCGCCACCCGCATCGCGAACTTCAGGTCGCGAGTCTTCACGCGCTGATCATCGACAACGGTCCACGCGACTTGGTTGAGCAGCATGGCATTGTCCCAGTTCTTCGAGACGAGCTTTTCTCCGTAGGTGTAGGCCTCGTCGCTCTCGGTCATGTCGAGAAGAAGCATCTCCCACTTCTGGAGCTGAAGGCTCGGGTTCCCCGGGTTCTTCTCGATGGCGCCTTCGAGGGCTGACATCGCGGGACCCCAGTTTCCGGACTTTCTCGCCTCCTTCACAATCGCCGCGAGCTTCGCCAGCTCAGCCCGAGCGGCGATCATCTCGGACCGGCCCTTGCGAGCCTTCTCGATGTCCCACTCCCCCGCGAGGATTTCCGCGAGCGGCTTGTCCATACTCATGGGGTGACCGATCCATTGGATCTTGCCACCGGAGATAATGAACGTGCTCGGGATACCCTGCTCCCCAGCCGCCTTGTGGATGGCATTCTTCACCGACAAGTCGGGATCGGTCGCGACGGAGTACGGCATCGCCTCACCCCACGTCTTGCCTTCGATGTTGCTCTTCTTGGAGAGGAACGGCTCAACGGTTTCGACCTTTTCATCGCTCAGTGCAAGGAACGTCACCTTGCCCCGATACTTGTTCGCAACTTCAAAAAGGTGCGGCACGGCACCTTTGCAGGGAGGTCACCACGTCGCCCAGAATTCGAGGACGTAGGTCTGATCATTCGAGAATTCTTCGATCGCTTCACCCTGGAAGAACCGGGCGATGTCGACAGCGGGGATGCGGTCCCCGATGGTGAGATTGGGCTCTCCGGCGAAGGCTGGCGAGCCCGCGCAGATCGCGGTCAGGAACGCGAGGGACAATAAACGGCGCATCTCTTTCCTCCTCTGTTTCGTTCCCAGCCAGGAGCGCTCTCGTACATCCGTTGAGAAACAGCTGCAGGGCTGGGACGGTTCCGTCGTTGCGGGTGCTCTCCTCAGTGAGTGGTCATTCTCGCTTCAACCTGAGCGATGAGCAAGAGTGGCGAGTTCGAGCGAGAACACCTAGGATTCCGGTCCTCGCCACCTCTTACCCATCTGGAAGACAGGTGACTGTGTCTCGTTCGGCTTTTTTGATCGCACTCCCCATCACTCTGGCGATCGTGGCAGGGTGCACGCAAGTCACGAACTGCGGCAGCCACAGCGACCTCCGACCGCCACTCCCGCCCGAGGAAGACATCGCCCCCGATCCAGCCTTGATACCGGCCTTTCACAGAATCACCCCGTGGATCGCATCCGGAGGGACGCCGCTCGGGGTCGAGGGCTACCGCGAGCTCGAACGCGTCGGATTTAGAGTCGTCGTTTCCGTCGACGGGGCGAGACCCCAAATCGAGGCGGCGCGCGAAACGAGCCTCACCGCTCTCCACATGCCGATCGGGTACGACCAAGTCCCCCCCGAGGTGACCGCCACGCTCGCAAAGCTCGCCTCTTTCCCGCCTGCGCCGATCTACATCCACTGCCACCACGGATTGCATCGGGGACCCGCCGCCGCGGCTGTGTTCGCCCTTGCGATCGGCGCCATCGATCGAGCAGAGGCACTCGCGATCCTCACTCGCGCGGGAACGTCCCTGGAGTATCGAGGGTTATGGCGCTCGGTGGAGGAGTTCGTCGAGCTCGACCCCGAGGTCGAATCATTGCCATTGACCGCGGTCGCCGAGGTGCGCGACTTGACCCACGCCATGATCCTCGTCGATCGCGCCTTCGAACGATTGCAACTGCTCTGTGATCACAGCTGGCAGACTCCTGCGTCGCATCCCGATTTGGATGCGACGCAGGAGTCGACTCTGTTGCGGGAGGGATTCACAGAGGCAGTCCGCGCACTCCCCGACGACACTCCGCTAGAGTTGCGAGCGGAGCTGATCGAATCGGAGAAAGCTGCACGGGCTCTCGAGGCGACCCAAGATGCCACCGAGCGTTTACTCAGATTCTCGGAGATCGGGCGCGCCTGCCGAACCTGCCACATCGAGTATCGGAACTGAGAGCACTGAGTCTTTGAGAGCACTGAGTCTTTGAGAGCACCGAGGCTCGGAGCGGGACCTCAGGGGCAGGCCCGACGATATGACTACCCGCCGCCGGCCGGCTTCTCGGCGGGGAGCCCGCTCGTTTCCTCGATCTCGATATCGCCGTGACGCACCTTGAGGCGCAGGGACCCCGAATCCGCGTGATTCGCTCGGTCGGTCGCGGTTGAAACCGGCATCGGCGACGAGAAATCTCCATGCTTCTGATCGACAAACACCGCGGGGTGCAGACCGGCGGGAACCGAGAGCGCAACATCGGCAAACGAGGTTTCGAGATCCACCTCGCGCACCCGGTCGCCCAAAAGGGCCAGAATCACGTCACCGTGGGAATTCTGAATTTTCACCCGCTCGGATGATGCCGTCACATCGATCTTCGCGAAGCTGGTCGCCGCATCGATCTCGCCAGAAACCCCACTCGCGCGAATCTCGCCGTGTGAGTTGCGCAGAACAACGCTCGACCCGAGCTCGGTCGCGACCAGCTTGGCAAAGCTCGTCTCGGCGGTGAGCCGTCCCCCCACTCGAGAGATACTCAAACTCCCGTGAGCGTTCTGCGCTTCCACACTCCCGCCGACGTCAACGATGGTGGCGTCGTCGAAGGATGTGCGCGCAGTGAGATCGCCGGAGACCGATTCCACATGGAGCTCTCCGTGCGCGTTCTTGAGCGTCCCCCCCGCGATGCGGCGGGCGCGCAGGTCATCGAAGCTCGTCTCCCAGTCCAAGGCGCCGGTCAAATCCTCGAGCTCCACGGAGCAGTGCGAACAATTCCCCGTCACCGCGCCGGAGATTCCGGTGACCTCGGCATCGCCGAACGAGTTCGCAACGCGCACCTGGGTGGCGCGCGGGACACGCAGGGTCAGGACCGACTCGACCCCGCGCAATGCGTTCCCCGGCTTCTCCGGAATCTCGAGCTTGAACCGATGCGCTCCCGCCTCGGTGGTCCGGGTCAGTGTGATCTCTTTGAGGAACCGCTCGGCGTCTTCCGGGGTCCGCCCCCAGCAGCTCAGCGACCACGTGTATTCCGCGGGCCCGTCGGTGCCGTAGACTTTCACCGCTCCGAACTCATGAGAGATATCGATCACCTCGAAGGTGCCCTCGAGCGCGGCCGACTCCTCGTGGGTTCGCTTCTCTCCGGTCTTGTCGAAAGAGTAATTGCCGGTGCGGCTGACGCGGAACGTTCCGCCTCCGCACGCGGGAAGCGCGGCGAGAGTGAGAGCAAGGATGAACAGGATGGGCGAACGCATGCAGTGACCTCCGGAGGGATCGAGGAAGGCGGGCGGCGACCGGTCAGTGTAGCTGGGGAGGACTCGAAGGGGTAGGGGGAGATATCAGGGCCCTTCCTCCTCCCCCCCCGAGCGACTAACCTGCTCTGCGCCACATCGCTCTCCCCTGGCGGAAAGGAAGCCATGGCCGTACTGGATCCGTTCGACTACGTCAGTGAGGGTGCGTGGGACGATCTGCTCGCCGCGATCGCTGCCGAGCCAGCGCTGGCCAGCGCCCGCGACGAAAACGGCCTCTCTCTCCTCCTGATGAGCCTTTACCACCGTCGGGCCGATGTCGCAGCCGCCATCGAATTCCACCTCCCCGCCTTCGACATCTTCGAAGCCACCGCGCTCGGTCGCACCGAAGACGTCGCGCGCCATCTCGACGAAGGCGCCGACCTCACCGCGCGCACTCCCGATGGCTTCACCGCCCTGCACCTCGCCGCCTTTTTCGACCGCCCCGATGCAGCGGAAAAGCTCCTCGAGGGGGGCGCCGACCCGATCGCCTCCGCCAGGAACCCGAGCCGAGTCCAACCGATCCACAGCGCGGTCGCGGGGGGTTCTGCGGAGGTGGTCGACTTGCTGGTGGCCGCAAACGCTGATCTCGACGCACCGCAGATGGGAGGTTGGACCGCACTGCACGCGGCGTGCAAGAACGGGCTCGAAGAGATCTCACGGGCGCTGATCTCCGCAGGCGCGGACCCGCTCTGCACCGCGGATGATGGGAAGACTCCGAGCGACATGCTCCAGTCGGGGGTCGATTCAGCCGCATATGGGTTGGGGTCGGATTGAGGCCGGATTGAGCCGGCACAGGCTCGGGGTCGGCGTGGCGGCAGTACTCTTCATCCTCATCGGCAGCCTGGCGGCAAGAACCTGCGCCGATCTCTGGTACGTGCCCTCCTACAGCGACGGGTCGTTTCGTAGAGAGTATCTCCGCTGGTCATGGCTTCCGGGAAAGTCGTCTCGCCCTTCACGGACCTACACTGACGATGAGTTTCGCCTCAGATACCGAGAGCTGTTGAAGAGTGGGTATCGCGAGAACCCAGATTTCTTCAGTCATCCTGTGTTTGTGTTCGGCACGAGGGATGAGGAGTTGGAGCAGGAGTTGAGAGACTTCGGGTGCTCTATCGAACAAAATGTGCGCTTGGAGACCATGTGGGTGGTCTTCGATGGAATCGGAACCCCGCCGGTCTGCCATAAAGAGGCGTTAAAGTTGGGAATCGCCATCGTGCACCCCCAACGAGCACGCATCTTGTTTGAAGAGAACCGCGACCGCTGAGGAGCTCCGCCCGTCTCAGCTCTCGTAATCGCGCAACATTCTCTGAATCAGGAAGTTCATCACCGACTCCCACGCCTCCGCTACTTTGGAATTGAATTGCGGGTCGTGCTTCTCCGCTGCCGCGAGAATCGTGGTGAACCACGCTCGGTAGAGCGGGGCAGTGATATTGATCCCGCTCTTTCGTTGAATGTAGGCGCGCTCCTCCAGCTGCTGCAGCGCCTTTCGATCCCCACTCACCGCCGCCGCGGCCACACTCACCGCGCGCTCGAGACTGATCCTCTGCTTGGCGAAATTCATCTTAGAGAACTTCTCCCGCACCCCAGCCGGCCCATTGGTGATGAAACTGTCGTAGAAGGTTCGGATGAATCGAGGGCTACGCGTACAACGAGCGTAAGAGGCCTCGAAGATGTCCTTGTGATACTCGGGCATGACTCTCGTCTCGTCGGATGAGCGGGCGGCGTCTCGATCAAGACTCCCGGCCCAGGTCCATCGGCCTTCCGAGAAGTGCGAAGGGTGACAAGCTCCGCCGGACTCGTCCAGTGAAGTTCGCCCATCCCCCGGGGACTCACCCAAAGAGCTCCGGGGCGGGAGGCTCAATTCTCTCCCGGCACCCCAAACTGAAGCCGGTAAAGTCGGGCATAAATGCAGTTTTCGGCCACCAGCCCATCGTGAGTTCCCGACTCGCGGAGCAGACCACGGTGGAACACCAAGATCTTATCCGCGTTTCGGATCGTTGAGAGCCGATGCGCAATGATCACGCTGGTGCGCCCCACCGTCAGCTTCCCGAGTGCGTCTTGGATCAGCGCTTCCGTCTCGGAATCGAGACTCGCGGTCGCCTCATCGAGGACCAGGATCTCCGGGTCCCCCGCGAGGGCCCGCGCGAAGCTGACCAACTGGCGTTCGCCACTCGAAAGGGTCCGGCCGCGCTCTTTCATCACCTCATCGAGACCGTTCTCCTGACGCTCGAGGAGCCGGCCTGCGTTGACTTGTTCTGCCGCCCACAACAATCGCTCGCGGCCGAGATCGCGGTCGAAGTCGATGTTGTCAGCAAGGCTCCGCGACATCACCGCGACGTCTTGGAGGACCAGCCCGAACCGGCTGCGGTGGTTCCCCGGCTCGAAGTCGCGGAGATCGACCCCGTCGATCGTCACTCGCCCCTGATTCGGGTCGTAGAAGCGCAGGAGCAAGTTGACGACGGTGCTCTTTCCCGCCCCGGTCGCGCCGACCAACGCGACGGTCTCCCCCTTCGCCACCTCGAACGACACATTCGACAAGACCGGCGTGTCATCGTCGTACTGGAACGAAACGTTCTCGAAGCGGATGCCCTCCTCGAGAGGTTTTCTCGTCGAGGGCTCCTTCGGCACGGGCAAACGGGTGTCCTCGTCGAGGATCGAAAAGACCCGCTCCGCGCTCGCCATGGCCGCCTGCAGAAGATTGTACTTCTCGGCGAGGTCGCGCACCGGCGTGAAAAACCGGTTGAGGAAGATCCAAAAGAGGAAAAAATCTCCCAGCTCCATCGCGCCGGAACTGATCTGCGGGCCGCTGCGCAAAACGACCAACGCCAACGAGATCACCGACAGCAGCTCGACGGCGGGGAAGAACAGCGCGTACCAGAAGATCGAGCGCAAGTGCGCGTCCCTCAGGGTCGCATTGATGTCTCGGTAGCGCTCCGCCTGACGATCTTCACTGCGCGTCACCTGAATGACATCGAGCCCGACGATCGACTCTTGGGTGAATGCGCTCAAGTGCGAGACGCGCCGGCGCACTTCACGGTAGTGCTTTCGCGCCATCTTGCGGAACACCACGGTCACCAAGAACAGAACCGGAGTGACCGAGAGTGCGATCAGCGCGAGTTCTGCGTTGTAGTAGAAGAGGATAGCGACGATCCCGCCGATCGACAGTAGATCGCCCACCAAGGTCACGAACCCCGACGTGAACAGCTCGTTCAGTGACTCGACATCGGAGGTCACGCGGGTGACCAGGCGCCCGACCGGGTTCTTGTGGAACCATGGCACCTCCTGCTTCTGCATGTGCGAGAACAGCTCTTGGCGAAGGTCACGCATGACATGTTGGCCCGTCGAACTCATCACAATCGTCTCGAGGTAGCGCAGGCAGAATTGGATCGCTAAGAGGGCCCCGTAGATCGAAACGATGAGAACCAACCACTCCGTCGATTGCTCAATGGTCCAGCCACCATCGGGGCGCGGGGGAAGTCCGAGGGCGGTGCCGAGAGAATCGAGGCCACGGGCGGCGAGACCCGGAGCTTGCGGAATCCCGCCGTCATGAAGAATCGGCGTGCGGCGCAGCGGGCCGTCGATCGACTCCTTCAGCAGAACGGGTCCGACGAGCGAAAGGAGCGTGCCGGCGATGATGATGGCGAGCGACCCGAACACACGACCGCGATAGGGGCGCACATAGGAGAGCAGCCGACGAGCGAGGTGGCGATCGAACGGACGATCGATGACGTCCTCAGCGTGGAAGTCTTCGCGATCCTTTTGCGGCTTCCGACCGGTGCCGCTTCCGGTGCCACTTCCGGTGCCACTGTGCGCGGGTTCGTTCTCCATCGCGCCGTTTTTGGCGGACTCCAACCCCTCGGCACCGGTCTTCTGACCGTTCTGTTTTGGGTCCGCCATCACAGGCTCTCCAATTCGTCCTCGAGAGTCTGACGCCGGTACAGATCGGCGTAGCGCCCCGCCTGCGCCATCAACTGCTCGTGAGTGCCCCGCGCTTCGATCCGACCTTCGTCGAGAACGATCGTCTCGTCCGCGTGCCGAACCGCGGAGAGTCGGTGGCTGACGATGACGGTCGTGAGATCAGCGGTCCAATCGCGCAGCCCTTTGATGATGAACACCTCAGTTTCGGCATCGACTGCGGAGAGTACGTCGTCGAGGAGCAAGATCTTCGGGCGAGCGAGAAGGGCGCGAGCGAGGGCGAGGCGTTGCTTTTGCCCTCCCGAAAGAGTGATGCCGCGCTCTCCGACCCGCTGCTCGTAGCCGTAGGGAAACAGCTCAATCTCATCGTGGACCCGCACCAATCGCGCGACGGCCCGGATTTCCTCCTGCGTGGCATGGGGCGCGCCGAAGGCGATGTTCTCGGAAATCGTCGCTGAAAACAGGAACGGCTCCTGGTTGACGAGGCCAATCTGCTCACGCAGCCGATCGAGTGGATAGGTTTCGATCTTCTCGCCGTCGATGCGGATCGTTCCGTCGTTCGCAGGTGCGAGACGAGGGATCAGGGTCATCAGCGTGCTCTTGCCGCTCCCAGTCGGTCCGACGATGCCGAGCGTGCCGCCGGGACGCAGGTCGAAGGTGATGTCTTCTAGAACCGGCGCTTGAGTACCAAATGCGAAGCTGACCCGATCGAACTCAACGCGCCCGCTCGAGACCTGCCGGCCGTCGACCGCCGCGCGATCGTCGACCCGACTCGCGACGTCGAGAACATCGCGCAACCGTTTGGCGCTCGCTGCACCGCGCTGGAAGAGATTCATCACCCAGCCGAGGGCGATCATCGGCCAGACCAACATCAGCTGATAGCCCTGAAACTTTGCGAAGTCGCCGAGGGAGATCTCGCCGGTCAAGATGCGGTATCCGCCGAAGCCGAGCAGGCTGATCAGCGCGAGATCTCCGAACAGCCAGAGGAGCGCACCCGAGGTCGCGCGCAGTTTCGCGATGGTCATGTTCTGTTCGTAGTAGGCGTCCCCGAGCTTCTCCATCCGCTCGGCCTCGCGATCTTCGACGACGAAAGCGCGCACGACCCGAGCGTTCGAAAAGTTTTCCTGGGCGTGAACGCTGATATCAGAGAGACGCTCTTGAGCAAACATCGATTCACGGTGCACCCGGGGACCGATGACTCGAATCGCCACTGTGAGGAGCGCGAGGGGGATGAGCGAGTAGAGAGTCAGAGTGGGGCTGATCGAGAGCATCATGCCCCCAGCGAGGAGCAAGGTCAGGGCGGTCTGCACCGAGTACATCACCCCAGGCCCGAGCACCATGCGGACCCCTTCGACATCGCTCGTGAAGCGGCTCATCAGGTCGCCGGTGTGCATCGAAGAGAAGTACTGTGCGTCGAGCCCCTCGAGGTGGCGAAACAGTCGCTGCCGCAAACGGGTCTCGATCCGCCGTGAGGCGCCGATGACGCATTGGCGGGTCCAGAAGCTCGTCACGCCGCGCAGGAGCATGGCGCCGATCATCGCGAGTGCGAGGAGCGGGATTTCCTCGATCTGGTTCCCCGACTCGAGCCGACCGATCGCCTCGCCGATGAGGAACGGCACCGACACCTGCAAGACGCTGCTGCAGAGGATCAAGACCACTCCGACCAAGAGCATGCGGCGCTCTTCTCGGAGGAAAGGGATCAGGAACCTGAAGACAGCGATGGGAAACAAGCGAGGCTCCAGGGAGGGGGGGACGGCGGACTGGGCGGCACGAGCTCTCGTTATACCTTCCTGGCGGGGA
The DNA here is from genome assembly GCA_937876125.1 of uncultured bacterium. Taxonomy (GTDB): domain Bacteria; phylum Planctomycetota; class UBA8108; order UBA1146; family UBA1146; genus JAFMMO01. The sequence continues at coordinate 21,456 of CALEHF010000138.1, read as the reverse complement.
AGGGCGCAGGGACTTCGGCGAGATTCGACGAGGAGATCGAGCCGGCTTCACGATGGCCATCGCGATCTTGGCGAAGAATCGTATACTCCTCCCCTCACCCGAGAGGAGTCCGTCGATGTCCGCAGGCGATGCAGCCGCCCCCACGAGCGGTGCGAGAAGCAAGTCTCCCCCTTCGAGCGCCTCGACTCAGAAGGACGAATCCTCCCGCAACCCGACCGCGCCTCCGATCTGGAAAGATCCGATCCTCATCGCCGCACTGGTTCTCTGGGTCGGCTACTTGTTTTTTCTGCGCGGATTGGATCACAACCACACGCTTCCGACTCTTTCGATCATGGCGAGCGACCTCGTCGCGATGCCGGGAGAAACCATCGACCTCCAGGCGAGGGTGAGTCGACAGCTCCCGAGCGGCGTGACCGAGCTGGCCGGGATCGAGGTCGAATTGCGCCTGGTCTCCGAGGAGCCGGGAACCGGGCGTGTGAAGACCGACGCGAGCGGGATTGCCCGCCGCACGATTACCGCTCCCGTGGATCCTGGCATCCGTCGCTTCGCGGTGTTCATCGAGGGGGAGTACACGGCTGATCCTGCGATCTATATCGATCCGGCAATCACTGTCCTCGATCCCACTCTCCCCATCTTCTTCTGCGAGGCGGAGGCGGTCGCGCCCCCGGGCGGGGCGGTGGCAGCCCAGAATGGGGGTGGTGAACCGTCCGTCTCGCTCGACGCAGTTGCCGCCCTCCGGCAACTCTCCGAAGGACGTCAAATCGTCTTCATCTCGACCGGCGACGCAAAAGACTCCGACCGATGGCGAGGGAGATTCCGCCTTCGCGCGGTGCCCCAGGCGCCGATTCTCGCCGACCGTCGCCCCGATGAGGGGATTGACGACTACCGCCGCCGCGTGCTCACCGAGGGGACCGCCCGGTTCGGAGCGCCCGCCGCGGTCATCACCCATTCAGCAACGGGCTGTTTCGTCTATCGCGAAGCTGGAATCCCGACTGTGGTTCTCAGAGGGCCACCGTGCGACGGCGCGATCCGAGCCGAGAGCTGGGAATCGGTACGAGCCACGATCTCCGAGTGGCTTCCGACACCGTGATCGACATCGACGAGCTGTGCAATGCTCGCCGGGCCGAAACGGGGACTCGAACCGAAAAGGGGGCGAGATGCTCTGGTTGGGATGTTTCTTGATCTTCTACTCATCACTCGGAGCAGCGGGAGGCGCCCCACTCGACGAAGAGCCTGTCGCACCCCCTCAAATCGAAGCGGCCGCGAAAACGGCAGGCCTCAGCTTCACCGACGCGGAGATCGAGCAGGCGCTCCCCGGGGTCATCGAAAATCTCCGAGGCTTTGAAGCGATGCGAAAGATTTCGCTCGAGAACTCAGTGTTCCCCGCCTTCACCTTCTCACCGCTCCTCCCCGGAATTCCGCTGCGCGCCATACCGCTCGAAGGAACGCCGATCGCACTCCCCGAAGCGAAACGCCCCACCGACCTCGAGACGCTCGCGTTTGCCGACATCCCGACGCTCGCGAGTTTGATCAAGAGCCGACAAGTGTCGTGCGTCGAGCTCGCCGAACTCTCCCTGGCGCGGCTCCGCGCGCTCGATCCGACTCTTCACTGCGTCGTCGCGCTCACCGAAGAGCGCGCACTCGCCCGTGCGCGAGTCCTCGACGCCGAGCTCGCCGAAGGGAAGTGGCGCGGACCGCTCCACGGCATCCCGTACGGCGCAAAGGACCTGTTCTCCGCCCGCGGCGCGGGGACCACCTGGGGCGCGAGACCGTTCGAGACTCAAGTGATCGACGCCGATGCGACCGTCATCGAGAAGCTCGAGACCGCGGGCGCAGTGCTGGTCGCCAAACTCTCCCTCGGAGCGCTCGCGATGGGGGATGTTTGGTTCGGAGGGAAGACGCGCAATCCGTGGGATCCGATCCGCGGCTCGAGCGGCTCTTCGGCGGGGTCGGCGAGCGCGGTCGCGGCAGGGTGCGTGCCGTTCGCGCTCGGCACCGAGACTCTCGGCTCGATCATCAGCCCGGCGCGCCGCTGTGGCAACAGCGCGATCCGGCCGACCTACGGGCGCGTGAGTCGCCACGGCGCGATGGCCTTGGCATGGACGATGGACAAGGTCGGCCCGATGGCGCGGAGCATCCACGATGCAGCTCTCGTCCTCGCCGTGATCTCCGGACCCGATGGAAAAGACCCGACGGTGGTCTCGCTGCCGTGCCCCGCCCCTCCCGCGATCGACCCGAAGGGGTGGAAAATCGGCGTACCCAAGGGCGCCTTTGCTCGGAGCGAGCGGCACGCCACGGTGCTCGATGAGCTGCGAGCTCTCGGCGCAGAAATCGTCGAGATCGAACTTCCCGAGTATCCGGTCTGGGAAATGATGGTGATCCTCCACGCCGAGGCCGCGGCGGCGTTCGACGATCTCACCCGTTCAGGTCGTGACGATGAGCTCACGAGCCAGGGTCCAGAGGCGTGGCCAAATCTGTTTCGAATCGCGAGACTCATCCCCGCGGTCGAGTACATCCGCGCGAGTCGCCTCCGCACTCTCCTCGCCCGCGATATGGATCAGGTGATGGCGCAGATCGACCTCTTCGTGGTCCCGGCATTCGACGGCCCGAGTCTTGGCATCACCAACCTCACCGGGCACCCATCGGCCATCGCGCCGAGCGGCTCCCATGAAGACGGGCGCCCCTACTCGGTGGTCTTTGTCGGCCAGTTGTACGACGAGCCGCGACTCGCGGCGTTCGTGCGCGCGTGGCAGGAGAGCACCGACTACCACCGGCGTCACCCCGCGAACTAACCACCTCGGGGTTGGAATCGTGGGCGGAATCGACATTCGAGCGCTCACCCCAGACCCCGGCACGCTTCTCGCCCCTTCCCCTCTCAGAACCCCTTTTGCGAGCGGATCGACCCCTTCGTTCCGGGTCGAGACGCACTCTCGGCATTCATCGGCACGACTGTGCAAACCGAGAGCTCTTCGAGTTCAGTTCACGAGAGGAACCCGCAAGATGATCCACACCATCGCTCCCCAGCCACGAGCAGCCCGTGGAAGAAGCCCTTTCCAGCGAAAGCACTTCTTCCACAGGCTGCTCGTCGTCTCGAGTGTCGCCCTCGGTTGCCTCGCCCTGTATGCCACCGATGCCACCGACCCAGGGACCTCGCGCCCCCTCGATCTCCCGAGCGGAGGCCCCGGTGCCGACGACGATGAAGAGTCCATCTTTGACACGATCCAGTTTTTCGGGGGGGCGTATGAGGGAGATGCGTTCGTTTGGTGCCTCGACAAGTCTTGCAGCATGGCGTGGCAAGGAGACTTCAGTCAATTGCAGATCGAAGTGATCGCGTCACTGGAGTCGTTGACCGAGGCGTCCCAGTTCAGCCTGGTCGCATTTTCTTCGGGGCACATTGTCTGGAGTCCGACTCTTCGCGAGGGGAGCTTTGCCAATCGGCAAGCGGCGATCGAATGGGTACGCGCTCTGGAACCCGCCGGTGCGAGCTGCATCGGACCCGCTGTGGTCAAAACGATCGCGATTTCGAACCTCGCGATCGTGAAATCGAAGCACATCATCATTCTCAGCGATGGAGCCCACAGCTGCGGCGAAGAAGCGGACAGCTCTGACGCTGCGATCTCGGCAATCACCCGTGCCAACTGGCAGCGCTCCCCGATCCACACGATCTCCCTTGCGGGGGACGCCAAAGGAAACTTGTTCCTCGAGCAGGTCGCGCGTCAAAACAGCGGTAGCTTCCGTCGACCTCCTCGGTAGCTACGGACTCTGCTCCTGAAACGACGCTGGGGCACCCGCGAATTCGCAGGTGCCCCAAGTTTCACATCGTGTTCGGTGCTCGCTCGAGCGGTGGTGTGGTCATCTCGAAGAGATGCCGAGCGGGGCCGCGACGCGTGTGGGACGGCGGCCCCGGTGTTGAGTGCCCGAACCGGCACCCACCTTGGGGGGGATTCGAAGTGAGAGACGGCGACGAGTTTCTGAGCAGACCAGAGCTTCTACGCAGGTCAGAGCTTCTAGTCAGGTCAGAGCGATATCAGACTGTCGAGATCAGAGTCTTCGTTGCTGAGGAAGCTTCCGTAGAACACCTCTGTGCCATCGACGAACAAGCAGTAGAGATCGACGGTGCTATCTTCATCGGCGAGCTCTTCGCACCACTTCCTCGCGCCTTGGATGCCGACCCAACCGTCCTCGGGAATCTCGAAGACTTGATCGGCCGCCTTGGCGCGGTAACGGATGACGGAACCTGACATGAGCCATGTCTCCTTTCCGGTGCCTCGGTGCGAGGACGAAAGCGTTCGGATTCAGCACCGAGATGACCACGCTCTGGACGACTCTCTGCACCCATCGAGGGCGCAAATGGAGCGCTCTGCCTCTCAGGCCGCAATCCCGCGCGGCTGGCCGTCGTGAGGCAGAGAAGAAGTGGCAAAGGACGGGCCCGTCCAACAGAAAAAGGGGGAGGCGCGACGGCGGGCGCCGCGCCCCCCCGGAAGGAAGGGGGTGGTGGTGGTGAGCGCCGAGCGTGGCGCCGGGAGAGGGAACGACACGCAACTCGCAAAGTTCCCGACCGTCCCCGCCCAAGGGGGGGGACGCAGGATGCAACGCGGCCCCCGATCCCGAGGGACCGAGGGCCGCGCGGCCTTTCAGAAGGAACAGCCTTTCAGAAAGGAAGAGGGCCGATGGGCCAGCAGCTGGACCACCGGCACCCGTGGTTTCCAAGTCTAGAAGCGCTCGACCGTGCTCAACACTGCGAACGAGCTGCGCAGCGCCGCTCCTTCAAAGGAGACTTCCGCCGCCTCGCCGTCGTACACGATCCAGTTGGGGCAGGCGATTTCTTCGCTCCCGTCGCGGAGGATTGCGCTGACGTGAACTTCGTCGTCGATGAACACGAGGGAGTACAGATCCCCCTCGCCATCGCGCTCGCCAATCTCGATGGTGGCGCGCTCTCCTTCGGGAATCAGCACTGTGGGAGTCGAAACGATCTCGCCGTCACGCTCGATCTGCACCGAGATTCGAAGTTGGGGCAACGGTCCGCTCACCTGGGCGAGCCCGATGCCCATCGGCGCTGACTTCTGCGGAGGACTGTCGCAACCGGCGAACACTGCCGCGATCAATACGACGAGGGACAGCGAGCAGATTCGCGTCCAAAGGCTGTCCGGGCGAGTTTTCGACATCGGGTGCTCCTCTATTCTTCGGGCGGCGTGCCCTCTCAGCACATCGGACCGATGGGGGGGGAGCTGGAGGGATAGTTCGAAGGAGAGCGCTCGATTCGAGCTTCCGTCACCCTCCTGGGACCGAGACTGGGCGCCGATTCTCTCGTTCGACCGGGCCGAACTCTTCGACCCTCATGGCGAGAGCGAGATCAACCGACGATGCATCGCGCAGATCGAGTGCGAGCGGAGCCATCGGTACCGCCGATGATCAGGGAATGACCCTGCTGCAACGGGTTCCTCGTCTTGCAGATCGCGCGGGTCGCGCGAAAATGGCAGCGCACGTGAGAGAAAGTGTGAGGACGACGAAATGAGCCGCGAATCCAAATCCCAGCCAATGGATGGCGGACCCGATCCCATCGACCGAGCTGATTCTTCGGATGGGCAAGAGATCTCCGAGGGGCGCGATCCCGCAGCCGAAAAGCAGGGCGTCGTCCTCTACGCGATCCGGCATGGGGAGAAGGAAGCTGGCCCGAACCCTGGCCTCACTCCGATGGGTCATGCGCGGGCAGCCGCGCTCGCCGAGACTCTCGCCAAGGTCGATGTCGATGTCATCTTCTCGAGCGACTATCGACGTTGCCAGGAGACGGTTGCTCCCGTCGCGAAGCTCCTTGGAATCAAGCCCACGATCATCGAGGCGGCGGACCTCCGCAAACAATTCGATGCGCTACGCGCATTGCCTCCGGGCTCGACGGCGATTCTGTGCGGACACGCGAACACGGTCCCGATGCTGGTGCAGGCGCTCGGCTCGGAGTGCCCCGGACTCGAGTTCGGCATGTTTCCCGAGGATGCGTTCGATCGCCTCTTGGTCATCACCTATGCCGCCGGGGAAGACGCGCCGCCGGAGAAAACGAAGGTCTACGTGCGGCATTACGGGGAGCGAACCTAAGCAGGCTCGCTGCGATCTTCAGAACCTGGCTCTTCAGCTCTGCCAACAGCGGAGCAGTCTCTGTGAGGTCAGTGCGCCCTACCCCAACATCCCCTTCACCTTGGCGCTCACCGCTCCGAAATCTCCCTTGCCCGCGATCTGAGGCTTGAGGAGCGCCATCACTTTGCCCATCTCCTTCATCGAGGTCGCACCGATTTCGGCGACCGCGGCGTCGATCATCGACGCGATTTCCGCCTCGGTGAGCTGCGCCGGCATGTAGCCTTCGATCACGGTCATTTCGAACTTCTCCTTGTCGGAGAGGTCGGTGCGCCCCGCGTCGTCGAACTGCGTGATCGACTCTCTGCGCTGCTTCAACATTTTGTCGAAAATCGACAGAATCCCCGGCTCGTCGGGGGTTTCCCGCGTATCCACCTCGACCTGCTTGATCGCGGCGAGCACCTGACGCAACACGCCGACTTTGGCCTTGTCCTTCGCGATCAGTGCAGCCTTCACGTCGACGTTGATCTGGTCTCTGATTCCCATGGTCTGCCTTTCTCGTTGAGACTGACTGTTGTACGCGACCGGGGAAGGAACGGGAAGCGGTGCCGGAGGGGATCGTGACTCGACTCGGTCCAGATCGACTGCAATACTGCCGGTATGAAGATCATGTCCCTGAGTTGCAACGGCTGCGGGGCTCCCCTCGACGCCACCTCCGAGACACGCTTCATCACCTGCCAAGTCTGTGAAGCTCGGCTCCAGGTGGTGCACGAGGGCACCACCGTGCGCACCGAAGATTTTGTGGCGGACGAGGAAGTGCGCGCTCTGAAACTCGAGAGTGTCGAGGAAGAGGTCGACGAGCTGCGCACCCAGCTGCGTCTCTCGGAAATCGATCGCGAGTGGGAAGTGCAGCGACAAGAGTACATGGTCGCTGGGGAGAGCGGCGAGAAGATGGTTCCGACCTACGCGGGCGCACGAGTTCTCGCGGTCAGCGCCTTCGGGCTGGTCTTCGGGGGCCTCATCTGCTTCCTGGTCGGGAACTTGGACTTCGGTCTCGCCGCCTGGGGGCTCGCCATCGTCGCCTGGGTCTGCGCGCTCATCAATCGCGCCTCGGCGGATCGCTACGAAGAGGCGCGCCTCCGCCATCGCAACCGCCGTCGCGACGTCTTGCGCGAGGCGCGAAAATCGGCCCACTGAAGACCTCTACTTGCCCCGCGCTTCTGGCGCGATCAGTCCTCTCCCCGATCTTCGCTCCACCCCAACCCCAACCTGTGGATAACCCCATGGAAACCTGGGTGTCTACGGTCGGAAGTCGAGCGAGCGCCGGTCGGAAAGCTGTGGATACGTCGCTTGAAGAGGCGGGAGACGAGCCGACCAGGGGATCGGGGCGATCACAAGCCGTGGATTCTGCGAAGGAAATCTGTGGGTAACCTGAAGGAACCATGGTGGCCCCATAACCTGCTACCCCCCGGAGGTACTTCAAGGCATTCTAAACCCCCGGATCCTGGGCTCGCCCCCGCTTGAGGCTCCACCACCCCGGAGGAAGGAGCCGCGGCGGATGATCGAGTTCAAGGACCTGCGGATATGTTTCCAAACCCGTGACGTGCTTCGCGGCATCAGCGCATCGGTCGCGCCCGGCGAGGTGTGCGGGCTGATCGGATCGAACGGGGCCGGAAAGACGACACTTCTGCGCATCCTGGCAACGGTGCTCCGACCGACGATGGGGACAATCCGCATCGCTGGGTTCTCACTACCGGACGAGGTCCACGAAGTGCGTCGCCGCATCGGGTACATGCCCGACCATCTCGCAACGTACGAAGAACTGCGCGTCCGCAGCTTCCTCGAGTTCTTCGCCCACCTCTACGACCTGCCGCGGGCCTCGATCCCGGGGACGATCGCCGACGTGCTCCAGCTCGTCGATCTCGGTCCGCTCGGCAGTTCTCCGATCGAGACTCTCTCCCTCGGCGCGCGGCAGCGACTCTCCCTCGGGCGGGTCCTCCTTCACAACCCCGACGTCCTCCTCCTCGACGAGCCGGTCTCCGGGCTCGACCCGCGGGCGCGGGTCGAGATGCGCACCTTGCTCGCGGAGCTCGGTCGCATGGGAAAGTCGATCCTGATCTCGAGCCACGTGCTCGGCGACATGAAGGACCTCTGCGACCGATACCTGATCCTCGAGGCGGGGCAGGTAGTGTTCCAAGGCACGCACGCCGAATTCGAGGAACGCGCCGCGGGGCCCCCGCGCGTCTTGGTCACGGTCCCCCAGAAATCGGAGCAAGCGTTCGCGCACCTCTGCGCAGAGCGGTTCAGCGAGCACGTGGTCCGGGAGGAGAACGGCGGATTCGCAGTAACACTCCGAGGACCTGAGTTCACGTCGGTCGACGTCGGTCGCTCACTCCACGAGGCGGGATTTGCGATCGGCCGACTGGTCACTGCGCAGGTAGATCTCGAAGAGGGGTTCCTCCGGTTGACGAAGGGGCTCGTCACGTGAGTGCCCGGCCCAGCCGTTCTGCGATTCCTCCTTGGAGGGCCACCCTGAGGGTGCGATGGCGGCAGTTTTTTGCACTGACCCGCAAGGAGGTCATGATCCAGACCTCGCGCAACGGGGTTTGGGCTCTTCAGATGGGGTTCCTGGTCGCTCTCGCGGTCGGGGTGTTCGTCCAAGTGGAACGCATCCAATCGTTTCGGACTTCGATCAAGGAGATTCCTTCGGAGTTCCGTACCGTTGTTTTCATGGGATCGATTGGCGCGCTGATCTACTACGGGTCGTTGCTCCTCGGCCCGCTCCTCGCAGCCGGAGCGCTCGATGATGAGCGCGAGCGGGGGACCACCGAGTTGTTCGCATCAGCCCCCGTGCGGCACTCCGACCTCGCGCTCGCAATGGTCGCCGCGCGGATGCTGGTCTTCCTGCAGTTTTTCGGTGCCGCCACGCCGATCCTCTTGCTGCCCCTGGTCGCCGTGGGGTGGGAGTATCTCGACTTCATTCTCCGCACGCTCGGCAGCTCGTTCCTCGCCGCGACGGTCACGACCATCTTCGCACTCACTCTCGCCGCCCGGGGGAAGAGCGCACGATGGACCTGGATCAGCCTCGTCCTCTACGTCATCTGCGCCCCGTTCGGGATGGGGATCCGCGTCTTCGCGCTCGCAGCCTTCGGGGCGACCGCGCTCGGCATCATGTCGAGCATTTTCTGGAGCCCCGAGATCGGGGCGGCGGCATTTGCGCTGTACTTCCCCTTCGTGAGTCTGTTCGGTTCGGCGGTCTTAGGGGGCGGCGCCTCGATCGAGCCGCTCGTCTACAGCCTCGGCGGCCTCGGGCTCCACTTCGTCTACATCCTCTTCTCGTTTCGGCGGGCACTCCCCGGCTGGCTCAGTCGCCAGGTGCCCGGCGGCGGCCATCGGGAGGTGTTGGGGCGCGTGAGCCCGGCGGGGAATTCGAGGTCGCAACTCGCGCGATCCTTGCTCTCCGGAGATGCGAAGGCTCCGGAGCCACCGGATCCCGAACCGGAGGGGCTCCCTCCCGTGAGTTTTCGAGAGCCGGAAGCGCGGCTCGCCCGTGCCCTCTTGAGGGTGAGTCGCCACAACCCGTTCCTCTTGAAGGAGATTCGACAGCCGTCGATCCAGCCGCTCTCGTTCATCGCCATGGGGGCGATCCTGCTCGGCGCTATGCTCTACGGCATCGAGCCCTCAGTTCAGGTCGTTGCCCCGGATCACATCGCGATGTGGACCGGGTTGGTGCTGATCTTCCTCACCGTGGTGATCGCGATCGACGGGTCGCGTCTCCTCCCACCGGCGCGACGTGCGAAGCCGCTCGAGCTCCTTCTCCCGACCCCACTCGCGGGTGGCGTTCTGGTCCGCGGATCTCTCGCCATTCTCGCTCTGCACACGGTCCCGGTCTTCCTGATCCTTCTCGTCTGGCACCTGCTCTGGGGAGTCATCGATCACGAGATCCGTTGGGCGTTCACGTTGGTCTTCCACGCGGCGACCTGGCTCTTGCTGGTCGGGGGGATCTCTCTCTGGGCGGGGCTGATCGGGCGCGGGTCGAGTCAGCGTGTCGGGGGCACCCTGCTCGTTGCGATGATGCTGGGGAGTGGCATCGTCCCCGGCTTCTCGTTCCTCACTGCGTACTTCTGGGTGTTCGATCCGCCCGAACCCGGTGCGATCGGAGCGGGAGGGCTCAATGCGCTCGTGCTCGCGGTGGCTCTCTACGCGGCGGTCCCCATCGGGTTCGAGCGGTGGACGAAGCGGGCCAGGATTCTGGGCCACCGGAGTCGTTCGACGGAGGGTTGAGGAACGGGGTGGAGCCCGCCTACTCCGCGGCCCGCTCTTCACGAACCACTGCACGGGCTCTCTCAGCCTGACCCAAGTGCCGATCTTGGTGGAGCACCATCAGGTGAAACCCCTCGCCGATGGAGAAGCGCAACAAGGGCGAGACCGGTGAGCGGAACTTCGTGCCGTTGACGTTCACACGATCGGCTCTTGCGAGCAGGGCTCGATATTCCTTGAGCTCGCCGCGGAAGCGGCCTTCCGCCCCGGGAGACAATCCGGCGGAGGGGCGGAACTTCTTCGGCGCGGGAACCGGCTTCCCATCCGGCTTGAGGAACCCGAAGAACCAGCGCGCGAACCGACCGGGGCGATAGTCGGGTGTCCCAGCGGCACTCTTCCCTTCCGCCTTCTCGATCGCGCCGGTGAGGTAGGGTCGATAGACACCGAGAGTGACAGCGAGGTGCTCGAGGCAGTGGTCGACGCCCCACTTCTCGGGTGCGGGACGTGCAACAAGCTCTTCGGGGGTGAGCTCTGCGGTCACTCGGGCGGCGCGCTCGAGCTGTTGCTTGAACGATTGATCCCAAGATTCGAGAGTCGGCTGGTTCAACTTCGACATGAGCGCTCCGTTCGAGGCAGGTACGGTAGCTGAGTGCTGAAGGAGTGCTTTCGCGACTAGAGAGGAGACTCGAGAAGCAGACGTGAACCTGTCAATTCGTCTGGTCTTTCTCTGTTTCCGTGCTTGGGGACGCCGTGCTTGGGGACGCCGTGCTTGGGGACGCCGTGCTTGGGGACGCCGTGCCTGGGGAAGAAGCACGGGACCCGCCGGGCTCGAGGAGAAGGTCCGTCTCGATCCCATGATAGTCGAAGAACTTCTTCGCCTCGGGCTCGCCCATGAAGTACGCGAGCAGCTTCGGGTCGGTCTTCGTGAGGTCGACAACAATCAAGCCGTCGAGAACGTGTCCGAAGCTCGCATCGATGTTGAACCCGATCACTTTTCCGCCGAGATTCAGGTACTGGCGCAGGAGAACCGGGACAGATTTCTGGGCAGCCTCGACCTCGGCGATCAAGTCTGAGATGTCGCGGATGTCCTTCACTCCATCGGGAAGCTGCTTCTTCTTCGCGAGCCCCGGAATGCCTCTCCGCTTGAAAGGATTGCGCGGCTGGATGAGGCTCGCGAGTTCCGAGTCGAACGCTTGTCCGTCGAGGAACTTCGCGATGAGTTGCTGCGAAATGTTCTGGTACTGGGCGTTGATGCTGACCGTTCCGAACAAGGTGCGGTACTGCGGAAAACGAGCGACGTAGTTCCCGATCCCTCGCCAAAGAAGCATCAAGGGGCCGAAGTTACGCTGATACTCAGGCCGCACGAAGCTGCGCCCGAGCTCGAGGCTATTCCCGATTCGTGAAATCAAATCAGGTCCGTATTCAAAGAGAGTATGGGTGTAGAGACCTTCGATCCCTTGTTCACGAAGGATCTCGTCGGTTTTGCCCATCCGATAGGAGCCGACGACTTCGCGCTTGTCATGATTCCAGGTGAAGAGATGCACGTACTCGTCATCGAACTTGTCGAGATCGAGCGCCTCACCAGTCCCCTCATGCACGTCGCGAAAGCTCACCTCGCGCAGTCGCCCGATCTCGCGAAGCAACTGCGGAATCTGAGGTCCGTCCGCGTAGTAGACCGCGTGCTCCTTCTGTTCGCTGAGCTTCTGCTCCGGAGGAAGTGCGGCGATCTCGGCCACGAGGACAGCGGGATCGATCGGATCGATAATCGGCTTTGGAGAATTTTTCACTTTGGCGGCCTTTTCGGCCTCTTTGCGCTTCTTCCGCACCGATCGACGACTCGCCGCCTTCGCCTTGCCCTTCAAGAGATACGTGCGCAGTCGCAGGTAGTCGATCAGGTCGCGATCGTTGTCGAAGGCCTCGAGCTTGTCCCACTTCAGCGGCGTGCCGATGTGCACCGGAGCGCAGAGGTGGCGTTTCCGCATCATCTCCCGTGGGAGCAGAGCGGTGCGGATGAACGGGTGAATGAGCCCGGCGGCTTGGAAGAACGAGCTGTTCTTTCCGTGAAAGTAGACGGGGACGACGGTCGCCTTCGTCTTTCGCACCATCCACGCCGTCGACGCGTGCCATGCGGGGTCCGAGATTTCGCCAGCCCGGAGGTGCAAATACGAAACAGTTCCGGCGGGGAAGACCCCGAGCGCGTGCCCGTCCTGCAAGTATCGAAGCGACTCTCGCACCGCGCGCATGTTGCGACTGGCAGCCGTGTCGCCTTCAAAGGGGTCGACGAGAACGAACACCTCGTGGAGCTCGGGGATGCGCGACAACAGGTAGCTCGCCATCACTTTTGAGTCTGGGCGACGCCGGCGCAGGAGATCGGCGAGGATCAAGCCTTCGATTCCCCCGAAGGGATGGTTCGAGACCACGACGACTGGACCCTCGTCAGGAATGCGCTCGATGTCACCCGAGGCGATCTCGTAGGTCATCTCCATCGACCGCAGGCCCGCCCGCCAGAACTCTTCGCTCTGCGACAGCATCACCGAGTGGTGGTAGACGTCGGCGAGTTTGTGCAGGCCGACGCCGCGCTCGAGCATCGGAACCAACCACCGCAGAGGCGCATTGAGTCGACGTCTCGGGATGGTGATCTTGAATGGATTCTCGCTGCGCGACTTGCGCATGCGTCGGCGCGCCTGCTTCAGCTGCTTCCCCAAGGAAGTCGGCCTTTCGTGACGAGCCCGCGGCAGGGACTCGAGGTGTCGCCAGTCCGCCTCTGGTCCGGGTCGCGCGGTCAACGGTCGAGCGCGAGTCTCGCAGTCGCAAGGCAGTCGGTCGAGCACGGTGAATGGACGTCCCGGTTCCCGCTCCGGAGATTGGCTTCCGGAAGGAGCACGCCAGAGTGCTCCGCTAGCAGTCTGCTGAAAAAGTGCTTCGAATCGAGAGGGTGAGATATCGAGCCCAGAGCCCCCGACCAGACGACGTCGTACTCGTCGTACTTCAAGTGTGGTCGGGGGTGCTGGGCGACGGACGCTCGGACTCTCGATCGAAATGACTTTCTCAACAGGCTGCTAGGGGACCGTGGACGTTTCGGTGGACGTGCGCATGGTAGGGGAACGGGGAAGCCGGCGAAAGCGCGCTCCTCGGCAATCCACTCCGAACTGGAGATATCGCGCCCCGGGAAGGAGGCGAAGGCCTCGCAGCGGCCGAGAGATCGCCCGAGTAGACGCGGGCAGGTTGTAGGAGAGGGCGAGCCGGTCGACATTGGACCATTCGCGGTGAACCGGACGGCAGTAGACGCCCCGCGCGTTATCGTCCGCTCGCGAGGGACTCGAGTGGCCAAGTGGCGACGTCCACCCGGCGCGAAAACGCCACCCGTGGCGCACCCTCCAGCTCGAGACCGAGAGGTGCGGTGATCGTATTGGTCGCGATCTCGGCCTCCCCCGCCTGAAGCGGCCAAGGGGCGTGATGCACATCGGCTCGGTAGAGCATTCCCGCGGGGTCGGCGGAGTAGAGACAGTACCGTTCGGTCAGAAAGTGATCGAGCGTGCCTGGCGAGGCGAGAACGAGCGGACCGGTCGGGCGATATCGAACGCCGAACTCCGCCGAATCTCCCTCCAGACGAGTCGAGTGATAGTGGATCCACCCCGCGCCATCGCCCGACGTCGCGGGCTGCTCTCGAACCTCGAAGCGGGCACGAAAGTACGGCAAGTGGAACCACCGCCTCGCCGCCCAGATTGCGAGGGGCGAGGGCGCATCGAGGGAGAAAAACCAGACACCTGGACGCCCACCCGCGGTGACATAAGTTCGGACATTGAGTTCGGGAAAGACCTGCACACGAGGGATCGCGGGGAGTCCACGAAGCCGGATCCTGAGCCGAAAAGGCACGACGCCGATCCATGCGGTGCCATCGAACTCATCGATCTCGAGCCCCAGTGGGACCCTTGTCCGAAGCCAGCGCGTCGAGACTGGCCAGTGCAAAAAGGCGAGTTCGCTCCACACCTGGTCGAAACGCCATCGCCCCGTCGGAAGCGAATAGGGGCGGTGATCGATCTGCTCGAGCGATCGATGGCTCATCGGGCGCTGGGAGGAGCCAGCCCCTGACCTTTCGACGGCAGTCGCGAGACGCTTGCGTTCCGCCGGAGCGTTGCTCGCTGAAAAATCTCACTCTGCTCAGATCCCATTCTCTGCTGCGTCCCCCTTCGCGCCGAAGCCAACACGATCGGGCGCCGGTGGGTCGCTCGACGCCATTCGGTGAGAACTTCCACCCAACGAGCCGCCGCGCGAGGAGCACGGTTCCATTCGCCGTCGGGGTAGAGCCACTCCAGATCGGCGGGCCGATTCTGGCGGAGCCAATTGATCGCCGGTGAGAGCCAGTTCCGGAAGTCCGCTGCACCCGGAGCCGAAATCGCAGAGGCGCGCGTGATCTTCCCGCGCGCATCGAAAGTCCAGGTGACGATCGTTTCCCAGCCGGGATAGTCGAGCAGGCGTGACAAATCGTTTTCGGCGAAGCAGACCGCGGTGATCGTCTCGCCATCGAAACGGTGGTCCTCCATCGAGATCGACCGATGCAGCCCATACTCCCACTCCAAGAGTTCCGCTGTGGCTCGTCGATCGAGTTCGGTGCGCGGGTTGCCATCCGCGAGAGCGACGAAGTCCTCGGCGATGTGCGCCATCGCGGCCTTGGCGGTCGGAGCATGAATATGTTTTTCGAGGGACGTCATCCAGCGACCAATGCGGTCTTGTTCGCGAAACTGCTGACTGGCACAACCGGTCAAGAGCCCGCTCCACATCAGCACGCTGACCCCGAAGAGCAGAACGCGCGAGCCGCAGTTCGCGCGACCGAATCCGAGAGACCGCCCCCCCTCCTGAAACCTTTTCGAAGAAAACGTCATGGAGGGGCTCCGTCCCAAGGGGAAAACTGGCGCGAACGAAAGAACGCAACGCAGGCATGCGGGCGTCTCAGTACTCGAGCTCGACTTCCTCCGCGTCCGAATCTTCGATCGTTCCGTAACGCTTGGTCAGCTTCGCGTCCTTCGAGAGGACCGAAGAGCAGAGCACCGACTCGACAACCTGGTGCATTTCATCGGCATCGGGTCCTATGAAAACGATCCGATGCCACTCTCCATCGAAGGATTCGCTGTCGAGCTCACCCGTCTCGGCGTCGGTAACCGCCGCCTCGAGATCCTCGACGAGAGGGCTCAGAAGCCTCTCCTCAGCATCCACGCCTTGGTCGGCAAGGCGAATCGAAACGATGCAAGTTTGAGTATTGCTCGCCATAGCAGTTCCTCCCGCGGATCAACTCCTCCACTCCGGGCAGGGGCCCGCGGGAGAAGATCGGTTGAGCGCCCGGACGCGGACTCAATCCACGTACCACCGGACGGACACCAATTCCGAGGGACAAGCTACCGAGGGATCGGCCCCGGGGAAAGACGGCTTCTGGCCAACACCGGTTGGTCCCACAAACCGGTCACGGAGTGGCGGGTCGTCTCTTCGGCTCACTCTCTTCTGGTGATTGGCCAGAATCCGGAGACTCTGCCTCCTCCCCTGCCTTCTCTTGGGCGTGACGACCCTCCCAACCCGCGATCCAGACTGAGAATCCAGGGTCGGAGCGCACCGCTCGCAGATCACCGTCGGTCCGAACCATCTCGAGTGTGACCTCCCGGCTCTCCATTGAACGATCGAGCGCTCTGAATGCCTCGAGGATCCGCCCCGCGAGGGCGAGGGAGCAGGCGAGATTGTACTGAAGGAGGTCGATCTCGGCTTGGATCGCCCCCCGCAACTCGGGGCGGACCCGGTCCTGCATCTCGAGGAGGAGCGCTTGCTTCTGGACATAGTGGCGGATCGCCGCCTCGAATTCGCCGATGCGGTAGTGCACTTCGGCCAGCTCGCCATGGGCAGTGAGGATCGCAGGGATCGTCGCCTGGGAGTCGGCGCTCTGTTCCGCGATCTTCCGGAACTCCTTAAGGCGACGCTCAACCCGCTTGCGCTCTCCGAAGCGCGCGAGGAGGAAGATCGCCTCCCTCTCGACCCAAGCCTCGGACAAATAGTCGTCCGCGAGGGCTTCGAGCTCGGGGATCTGCGCCTTCCCCCCCGTGTCGCCAAGTGCGGTCGCAGCGCGCCCTCGAGTATCAATCGACTCGTCCTCGTTGGCAAACAAGGAGAGCAGCACCTCGGCGCCCTCTGCCCCCAGGGGCGAAAGATACGAGAACTGCCCCCCGTATCGAACGGAACCCTCCTCCACGAGAGAGCGGCGCAGCTCGGCGCGCACGATCTTCTCGATCAGAGAACGGAACTCGGGCGCACTATCATCCGCGTGGGGGCGGACCCGTGGAACTATGGTTGGGCCATGGGCCGCGAGTCGAAGAATCGCATCCGCATCGCCATCGAGAAGTCTCTTGGTGAGCGCAGTGACCTCGGAATCGGTGAGCGGGGCCGCTTCGTCCGCCGCCATCGCGCGAGCGGAAATGCTCGCCCCGCAGCTGGAGGAGAGAAACACGAACACCCCGAAGAGAAGCGCGAGTTGCAGTCTCGGGTTCATTTGATCCCATCGACAATCTCGATCAGTGAGCACGATGATCTCCTTCGGTCCAAACACGTCGACGCCAATCGCTCGGAAGGCTGTCGGAAGACCATGCAATCCGAGGTCCCACTCTCGCGCCCTCGTCGCGATATTCGCTGTCGTCACAGTGATTTGCAAGCAACGCCAGGCTTTCTCGGCAGATGAGTGGAGTGCTTGGGGTGCGACGGGAATGAGCCTACTCGATCGAGCGGAAGCACGAATGGCCTCCCCCGTCCGGAGGCGGAGGGGTGGACGTCCGAAGGACGACGTCCGCTCCGATTGGGATCCTCAACCTGTGCGAGGTTGGGCGAGACGAGCCTTTCTTGGTGGCATGCGCGATGCAAAGCCGCTGGGAGTAGCGCCCCACGAGCAGTGACGAGGAGAGACTCATGCAGAAAAGCAGCTTCTTTGAAAGCAACGGGCCTTTGAAGAATCGAGAGGCGCGCACGGAAACGAACCTCCCGAGAGGAAAACGGAAGAGATTTGTCGCATTCGTCGCCGCGCTCGCGCTCTTGGTTCCGTGGGGATACGGTGATGAATGTCCCCATCAAGGTCGTTCCCCTATTGCGACCACAGTCAACGCCACCAGCAGCGACACGAGCCAAGACTGTTCGACAGGGCAGAGTATTTCAGCTCTCGGCATCAGCAGCGGGAGTGGCTCAGCTGCCCGATGCCCCTTCTTCACAACATCTGGAATCACGTTCAATCCTCCCACTGGGAAGTGGTACCACCGAGTCACCGAGTTGTTGGAAGTCCACAACACGCGCACTGACTACCAATGCAACACCCTGGTCGTGCTCTGGGGGCTCTACAGTGGCGCCTCTTGTGAGATTGTGAACACGTCGACGATCCAAACTGAGCAGCACACTCTGAGCGATGCGTTCTGCCCCGCGTTCCTCCCACCCCCGGTCACTCCGCAGCCAGCCCCACCGGGTCGCCCCGGTCCGGTCGATCCCCCAGACGGGCCCGTGCAACCCCGTGCCGAAGCCAGCGGACTCTGATGGCCCCCTCCCGAAGCGGAGCCGTGCGAGTCTGCCGGGAGGTTCCCAGGGTGATTCTCATCGCGCTCATCCTCTTCGCAGGGTCCGAGCTCTGGGGGCCTCGATCGGTCGCTCCTCCGGTGGTCCCGCCCTCGCCTTCCGCGCAGTCCCGACCCGCGCAGTCCCGACCCGCTCAGTCCCGACCCGCCCTGTCCCAATCGAGACAGTCCGGCCCCGGGTCTGGCCCGGTGCACGACTCGACAACAAGTGCGGTATCGCGACTCGATGTCTATCGAGCGATGCGGTCCAGTGAAGACATCAGGAAGGTCGAGGAACTCGTCCGAAGTCTGGAAGAGGCTCTCGGGAGCGAGACGCTCCGCCTCGTCGATGCTGATTTTCGCACTGCCATGGAGAATGACGATCCTGAAGTGATCGCTGCGTGCGCGTTCATTCTCACCAAGCTCGCGCAAGAAACGGGCGACTCGGCTTCTTCGGTCGACGATGCCCTGATCCACGAGTGGATCGACTACTTCGCCCTTTCCGATGCCGCCGCAGCGGGCATCAGCAGCATTCTTCAGCTGAGCGGTCGCATCGAAGCCACGCACTTCGAAGCCGTGCTCACCACTTGGCGCAGTGGGCTCCCCCCGGGTCGGGCGATTCAGTTCGCACTCGGCCTACTTTTGAACTACGCCGAAGTCCATCGCGACCCAGAGCCGTACCTCCCTCTGCTCGAGGACACCGACGTCCGATTGCAGCAGGTCGCCATCACGGCACTGAGCCTCATCGACCCCGCTCGATTTCTGCCACTGATCCTCGATCTCGCCTCACAACGAACTGCCGCGGAACGAAGCGAAATGCTCGCTACGCTCGTCCAATCGATCCCCCGCGAGCTCGCTTCGAAGGTGCTCCTTGAGTGGCATGAACGGTGGCCGGAAACCAGTCTGACCGGCGCTTGGACCGAGGTGGGATTCCACGACGGAGACTCTCTGATCTTCGCATACCGAGCAGCCACCGACGATCCCACGATACGCAGGCAGATCTTGATCGGGTGGTCACCTCAGAGTCTCGACCCACAGGCAGCCGAGCAGTTTCTTACCGAAGTGTTCGACACTGATCCCGATCCAAGGGTACGCGCGCAGACGCTCCTCGCCCTGGGGCAGATCGATAACGACCGAGCGCGTTCGCGTCTCGAAGAGGCGATGGGACGCGACCCTGAGAGCGACCCAGTTTTCGACATGCACCTCGCCGGCGGCGTGCGCAACGCCCTTTCTTTCGCCCCACCCGATTGGGTCGACCGATGCGCTCTTCCGTTAGCGAAGCGGAGGATTCTCGGCGCGACGGATCGAGAGCGAGCTCCAGAGACCGATCGGTGGCGAAGAGCGCTCGCCGGTCGGTTCCCAGAACGCGCTCAACAGCTTTTGGAGGAGGTAGCTCGATGACGTAGTGGAGTTCGAGAGCGAGTGCGCGAGCGGAGGCCCCGAACAAACAAGACGAAAGAAGGGCGCGCCGATCGCCGGCGCGCCCTTCTCACGCACTCTGTTTGAAGCCCTGTGTTACTGAGGCCGGCCCTGTGTTTCTAAGGCCCTGTGTTTCTAAGGCCCTGTGTTTCTAAGGCCCTGTGTTTCCAAGGCCCTGTCTTACCAGTTGCTGTCGCGCTGGAGCAGTGCGGCGTAGCCCCCGTCTCCCGGGCCGTCCCCGGGAAGAATCTCGATCTCTTCGACCAGTCGAAGGTCGGTGTGGCGGGTGAGCAGTTCGAAGACAGCCCCCGAGTTCTCCGACGGCTCGATCGAGCAGGTGGTGTAGAGGAGATCACCGCCCGAAGCGAGGTGGCGGACTGCCGCCTCGAGAAGTTGGTGCTGCAAACGATTGAGCGAACGAACCTCCTCGGGGAGAAACCGCCACCGCGCTTCGTGCCGACGATTGAGAACGCCCGTGTTCGAGCACGGTGCGTCGACCAGAATCTGATCGAACTTTCGGTCGAAGCGAAGTCCCTCGGGAACTCGCGGCACTTCGACCATTCCGAGTTGCGCTTGTCCCGGCCCCCCCTGGAGGCGCAAGCGCACCAGGTTTTCCGCGACGCGCCGCAGCTTGTCCTCGGAAACATCGCAGGCGATCGCGGATGCGACCTCTCCGCGGTCGAGGAGAGTCGCGAGCTTTCCACCTGGAGAGGAGCAGAGATCGAGAAAATTTACTCCTTTGCGACGCGGCATCAGGTTCGCGAGTCGCCGCGCGGTGAAGTCCTGAACCCAGAAGTCGCCGCTCGCGAATCCTGGAATCCGTTCGATCGCTGTCGGCGTGAGGACCTTGACGATGGGGAGATCGCCATCGCTCACCAACACCGCTTCGATCCCAGCGACGCGCAAGAGTCGCACGAATGTTTCGGGGTCTCGATCCGACCGCAGTGCGAGGTAGAGAGATGGAACTTCATTGTTGCGATCGAGGATTCGCCGGAGCGCGGCGTCGTCGTAACGTTCCGCCCAGAGTCGGACCATTTCGGTCGGGTGCGAATACTGCACTCCGAGCATCTCAGCCCGGTGGTCGGCGGGGAGTCCCAAACCCTTCACTTCCGCCCACCCCTTTCGAGTGCGGAGAGCGTCAGTGGGGTTCTTCGATTCCTCCCCATCGGGGAGGTGTTCAATCGAATCGCAGGCCCGCCGGAGGACGGCGTTGAGGAGTCCTGCAGAGCCGTCGCTCTGGGCTTGCTGTCCGGGGATCGCATTGAGTGAGCGCCACGACTTGATCGTCGCATCGACGACCGCGTGGGGCGGGGTTTGTAGATACAGGCGCTGGTAAAGCCCGATGGCGAGTGCGGCGCGGAGCGAACGGTGCGTGTCCATGAGCGGACGCGATAGAAAGTGCTCGGAAAGCGCACGAACCGTCACGCGGTACCGGATCGTCCCGTAGCAGAGGTCTGTCAGGAATCCCCGATCGGACCCGACGAGGTGCGTCCCTTCGAGGTAGGTATTCAGCAACTCTTCCATCGGTGTCCGCTTGCGATCGTCCCACTGGATCAGGAGGTGAATCGCAGCAGCGCGTGGAGTGAGATCGGTGCCATCCGCGGCCCGTCGCACAATGGGTTCGAACTCGGTCTTCTGAACTCGCGTGCGCGGACGATCATCGCTGTCGCGCGAGTCCCGATCGCGAACGCTCGGGGCTCCTCCGCCAGAGTCTCGGCCATGCGAAGGACCCCCGCGGCGATCTCCTTCGAGGCTTCCGCGCGAGGCAGGCCCCCCGGAATCGCGACTTCCGAGGCTGCGTCCCGGGCTCTCTGGGCGGTCGCCGAGGTGCGCTTCGCGGGGGGGAGCGCTCTGCTCGTTGAGCCGGGCGGTCCCGAGCTCGTCCGGGTGGCCGTAGGCGCGCGGCGGGTCGTCGGGGCGGACCTTGTCAGGTCCTTTGCGCGGGGCGGTCCCGCTGCGGTCTTCGCGGCGGGGGGCTGCATTGTCGTCGCGGCGGGCGGGTGCGCGGTCATCTCGGCCGCCAAAGCTTCGCGGCGGGCCGTCCCGGCGGTCCCTGTCGGGGCCGCCACGCGGGGCGGCGCCGCTCCGGTCGTCGCGGCGGGCGGGTGCGCGGTCATCTCGGCCGCCAAAGCTTCGCGGCGGG
>CALEHF010000137.1 GCA_937876125.1 uncultured bacterium | reverse complement strand
AGAGACGCCGCTTGATCACTCGGTGAAACACAACATTTGACAATAGCTCCTCGAGATCTCACCCGGTCGATTCGAAAGCACCGCCTCGACAGCCTGCTCGCAGCCCCTGGTCATATGCATGCTCCTTGCTCTCAATGCTTCAAGCAGCGACAATCTCCAAGGCTCTGGTATCCCACACTCTATTGTTGACTTCGTCCGCGCCTAGCTAAATCAGAGGTCACGATTCGGAGTGCCCTAGCGATCAGCGCTGTCTGTCGTGACCGCTGATTGAGGTGCTTCTGCAATGGACAGACTGAGGTCCATTGCACCGTGGTGCGAGAGGGAGAAGCTCTCAGAATCGTGATCTCTGATTTAGCGTGTCAGGAGGCAGAAATGCGGCGTCAGTTCTTGTTCAACACAGTTCCTCTCTGCGTTGCGATCTGCCTGGGTGCTTCTTGGCTCGTCAGCGGGGGAGTCTTGGACCCGCCTCCCGGGCCGGTCACCGCCACAGGCCGCTTCGGCCCTCGGGTCGACGTCTTGAGCCTCTCCAATGGCGGAATTCCTGGGGTTGCGCACTCTATCGATTCCCCCGGTTCATACTATCTCTCCGGCAACGTCACGGCAGTGACGGGAAGCGGCATTCGCATCGCCGCGAGCGATGTCACCCTCGACCTGAACGGATTCTCCGTCATCGGAGGACCGGGAACGGAGACGGGGATCACGAGCTCCCCGGTTGGTAGTGTTCTGGTGAAGAACGGAATCATCGAAGGTTGGGGCGGTCACGGGCTCGCGATCGGGGGGGGGCATTCGATGCGGATCGAAGACGTCCTCTCCTACAACAACGGGGGCTGGGGAATTGTGACGAGCAGCACTTTCAACAATGTGGTTTCGGGCTGCATCGCCGGAAACAACGGTTCGCTCCAGAGCAATACGGGCGGAATCTTCTCCTCCGGTGGAAGCATGGTGATCGACTGCGTGAGCCACGAAAACACGGGGGCGGGGATTGCCTTGGGCGACAATACTTCCGTCATCACCCGCTGCGTCTCCCGACAGAACACGGTCACCGACTACCAAGGTGAAAGTATTCTCGTTCGAGGATGTGTCGGACTCACGGCGACGCTGACCGGCCCCACTTTGGCTGACAATCATGGTTTCTAATCTCGAAGCCCGAAGGGGTCTCCCCGTGCCGACCAAGATCCTGGTTCGCTATCTTCCGATCGCACTCACTCTTCTCTTCAGCGCACAATGGGCGTTGGACGGGGGGGATCTCGATCCGCCTTCGGGACCGATCGCTTCGACCGGCCGCTTTGGGTCGAGGATTGATGCTCTCTCCCTACCGGGTGACTCGATTGCCATGCACATTATCTCCGTGCCAGGTTCGTACTACCTCTCGGGGAATCTCATCGGCACCACTGGAAAGTCGGGAATCGCAATCCGTTCCAAGAATGTCACGCTCGACCTGGGTGGCTTCGCTCTGCTGGGAGTCCCCGGATCGGCTTCGGGAGTTCAAGCCGATGCCCTGGACATCCCTGGCATCGTGGTCCGAAACGGGCAGGTCGAAGGGTGGGGCGATCAAGGAGTGTATCTCGGCGGGTCGCCCTATCGGCGGGTGGAGAACGTGCTCAGTCGAAACAACGGAAGCTACGGGATTCAAATCACCGGGGAACAGGCGCACATCGTTCGAGATTGTCAGGCGATCGATAACGGAACCGTGGCCGTGAGCGGCGGAATCTTTGTCTCTGAGTTCTCTCTAGTGAGCGAGTGCGCAGCATTTTCGAATACGGGAACCGGGATCTTGTTGCCGTCTCCATCGAGTCTCGCAAATAGCTTGTCGACCCAAAACTCGGTCGTAGATATCGAAATGTTGGATGGGCTTCTTCGCGGATGCGCATTCGGGGGTCTTCTGACCACGAGCGCGACGCTCGTCGACAACCAATAGGGGGACCCATGGTCGAAGCTCAAGATAGGTTTCCCTGCCGACGTTCCATACCTCGCCGCGACTCGCTCGCGGTGGTGGCTCTGCTGTCGACGATCCTTCTCGGTGCGGACCTGTCCGCCCAGTCGAACGTCGCCGCAGAGTCTCGCTACGCATGGACCGAGAACGCGGGGTGGCTCAACTGGCGGGATGCCGACGGTGGGTTCTCTGGAGTGGTCATCGGCGACACGTTCCTGTCCGGCTACATCTGGGGCGAAAACGTCGGGTGGATCCACGTCGGCGATGGGACACCCACGGTGGGGAGTAGCTACTCGAACAGCGACGGATCAGACTTCGGCGTCAACGTCGACATGCTTGGAAACCTCACCGGATTCGCTTGGGGCGAGAATATCGGCTGGGTGAACTTCGACACCTCCTCGGCGGGGGCGGACCGCGCGGTGTTCGACACGACTGCCGGGCGCTTCCGAGGGTACGCCTGGGGCGAGAACATCGGCTGGATCAACCTCGATGACCCCACCCAGTTCGTGGCGATCGCGAACGTGTTCAGTCGGGGGGATGCAAACCTCGACGGTGTGCTCCAAATCTCCGATGCCATCGTCACTCTCAGCTATCTGTTTCAAGGCGGCGCGCCCGGCTGCCTGTCCGCGCTCGATTTCAACGACGACGAGTCGATCAGTATCTCCGACGCCACCGGAGTGCTCTGCCTCTTGTTTTGTGGCTCCGCGACTCCTCCTCCCGGTCCTTATCCAGGGTGTGGATTCGATCCGAGCCCTGGTGGTCTTACCTGCTCGGCAGTTCCGACCTGCCCGTAGCAGCCGGTTGAAGAAGTCATTTCGCTCGAGAGCCCGAGCTTCCTCTCTCGGGCGAAAGCACCTTTTTCAAACTCTGCGAACCGTGCGTCGAAGAGTCCACTGGAACGAAGCCTGATGTCTGAAAACGGTATGAAATGTACGTTCGCTCGACGGCGACTTGGTTTCTCCTCCTGATCATCGGATTCCCCGTGGCGGTCCACGCGGACGTTCTCGAGCTCGGGGTGGCTAGGGTGCCGCCCGGAGTGGCCGGAACCGCGGACCTCATCCTGACCGGTGACGTCTCCCAAACGATTTTGGGCTACTCCCTCGGAGTCGAGATTCCTGCGCCCCTGACCTTCGTCAGCTTCGTCCCGAATCCCGCACTCTCGGGACCCGGAGAATTCGTGGGCATTCAGACCGGGCCGGCATTTGTCGGCATCGGCGTCGTGTTCTCGACGAGCTCACTCGTCACCCCCGGTCCCGGCCTTCTCGAGCTCGGGACGCTGAGGGTGAACGTTCCCGCGTTGCTCGCGGGAGATGCGATCGAGTTGCCGATCGTCAGTGGACAGGGATCTCCACCGATCTCGGTCGAGCTTGCGACCCCCGCTGGGGCGGTGTTTCCCACCTCTCTCTCGGGAGTGGTGTTCGGGGCCTCCGCCCCCGTCAGTCAGATCTGGGTCGCCACCCTTTCCAGCTTCGTCGACGACGCAGTGACCGCGGTGACTCCGGCGGGAGTGATCGGGCCGACCTACCTCGACGGGAATCTCCACGCGCCCACGGGGGTGGCAGTCGATCCCCTCGGGATTGCTTGGGTTGCCTTCCGGGCGAGTGGCGTGATCCAGCGCGTCGATTCAGCGGGATTGGGTTTGGGTTTGATCGTCAGCGGCGTCGAACCTGGGGCGATCGCGATCAGTAGTCGAGGCCGGGCGTGGATCGCGAACATCGTCGATGAGACTCTCTCCGTGGCGGATCCCTTCGGCCGGCTCCTCTTCGGGGGAGATGGTTTGCTCAACTCCCCCGACGACGGGATCTTCGGCCCCGCGATCGCGCTGGGTGCTCCGCCCGTCTCGCTGGCGGCGGATGCCGTCGGAAGTATGTGGGTCGCAGCATCCAATGGCATGAACAGCTTCCTCTACCGGATCAATCGCTCCGGTGAGATTGCGGTCATCGTCGACTACTCTGGCGCCGATTCCAGCGCGGTCTCCGCCGATCGCGAGGGGATCGCTTGGGTCTGTCTCAGTATCGCGGGTCAAGTCGACCGGGTGGCGAGTGACGGATCGCTCATTCAGTCCTTTTCAGTAACTGACCCCAGTTCGATCGCGGTCCGCCGGCGCCCCGGGACCGATGGACTCCGGGAGGCGTGGGTGGTCGGAGGTACCCCTGCGTCCCCCACGCTCTACCGGTTGCGCCCTGGACCGACCCCGACCGCGGATCTCTTTCCACTCCCCGTCATCGCGGGAGGGGATGTCACCGGAATCGTCATCGACGGGACCGGAGCGCCCTGGATCTCCCGGGCCAACGGCACGGTGGGATCGGTCGATCCCGATGCCACCCCGGGGACCAATCCACTGACCGGTGTGACCGCCACGATCGGACCCGATGCATTGGTCCTCGGCGACACGAGCGCCTACACCCAGGCGTTCAGCCAGTTTCCGACCGCGACCTCGAAGCTCCGTTCCTTCCCCGATTTCGACAGCGATGGTTACATCAACGAGATCGAGCTCGGCGCCGGGACGGACGTGTTCGATGCGCTCGATAATCCCTCGGCGACGATTCCCATCCTTCCCGTGAATGGACTGAATTGCGTGAACGATCAGGCGAGCGTCACGCTGAGCTGGTCGATCCCCTCGGACGTCAACCCGTCGCTCCTCGGAGTGCAGACGTATACTTCCATCGAGGTGCGCGTGGACACGGTCCCCACCCTCACTCAGCCGTTGGCCACTGACGAAATCTTCAGTTTCTCGCTTCCGGGTCCGGGCACCTACTCGGTGGAAGTGATCGGGGCGTTCGGGCCTACCCTGAGTCCTCCCGTCACTTGCTCGATCACGGTCGGTACCGGCGATCTTCTTCGATCGGAGGAGGTCGTTCTCGACGGTAATCTATTGAGCCCGTTCGACGTGGCGACGGGTCCTCTTGCGGCGACGACCTTCGGTCCGACAAATCCCGCCGCGCTCTACGTCACCGCTCCTCAAGGCCGGCTCCTTCTCGTCCTGAATTCGGAGAGGATCGTGCTGTTCTCGGTTTCCACCGACATCTTCAATGGCGACTTCGGCGCGACCGGTTGTTCGTTCGTCGCCAATCCGGGGGCCGGTGGACTCCCTCGCCTCTACGTGGTGGGAGGCGCCGACGGACAACAGATCGAGGTTCGTGCCTTCGAGGTTCTCTCCAACGGTGACTTGCAGCTTCTCGTCACTCCCCACCTCTTCATGACAAGAGTCGGGGGCAATCCCGTCACCGGGCGGCCGGGGGGCATGGGGGCCCAAGCGAGTACGAGCGGGATCGGCGACATCCTTCTGTTCGCCGGCCCCGATGGATGCGAGCTCCTCGCGACGCTCTCGAGCAGTTCCGGACTCGTTTCTCAAGGCGCCAGCTTCATTCACCCGACAGCGAGCGCGGCCTCATACGGGCTGAACGGCGTCGCTCTGGTCGACGAGTACGGCCCGAATGGCGGATCGGCGTGGATCTCCGCGCTCGGAGCCGTCGAAGGGGAGTTCGCGGCCATCCAGGTGGACGTCGCAGGAGGGGTCGCCACACCCACCTCGCTGTCTCTGTCATTCGCGGTGCTCGATCAGGAGAACGTACTGGGAGGTTTCGACTTTGCTGGGAGCGATGAGGCACAGGCCGTTGTCCTCGAGGTCATTGGAATCACGACGAGCTCCGTCAACCAAGTCGAAACGTCGTCGTTCTTCGTGCGCGGAGACACGAATGACAGCGGCAGCATCAACATCGCAGATGCTGTCGCGAGCTTGGGTATCTTGTTCCAGGGCGTGCCTCCGATGGTCTGCGACGCTGCTCTCGATATCAATGCAGATGGAGTGGTGAACATCGCGGATCCCATCTATCTCTTGACGTATCTCTTCAGCTCGGGACCGGCGCCGCCGGCACCGTTCCCAAACCCAGGAGGTGGCCCCTTCGAATGTGTCGCCCCTTGACCCATTCTCGAGAGGCGAGACGCCGACTCACTTGCCGCGTTCTCGAGACCACCGCACAATGACACCATGCCTCAATTCGACGACCTAGAGAGAGCTCTCGCCGGTTTCCTCGAGTGCCAGGACTTTCCCGACGCGGAGGCCGAGATTCTCGCAGCCTACGCCGACGTACGGCATTTGATCGAGCCGATGCTCGGGAGAGATCCCACGTCGGAACCGCCTGCACCTAGTCCTGAGCTCGACCGAGTAGCTGAGCCCCCGAGCCCTGGTACCCCGGCCCCAGAGACCCCGGCCCCAGAGACC
>CALEHF010000136.1 GCA_937876125.1 uncultured bacterium | reverse complement strand
GGTGCGACTGCCTCCCCTCGACTTGACCGAGCTGCAGAGTCTACTTGGAGTTCCTATGCGACGTGAAGGTGCGGAATGACCTCAACACTGATACCCAAGGTTGCTCTTTCCAAGGACTTCTTGGAGTCGTACTCGCGCTTGCCGCGGAAGGTTCAGAAGAAGGTTCGTGAGTTCACGGAGAAGTTTCGGAAGGACCCCACCCAATCCGGAATCAACTTCGAGACCCTCGAGTTCTCGAAGGACGACAAGATTCGGAGCGTTCGAGTTGGCTTGGACTACAGACTGATCTTGATCCACCCCCCCAAGGGGGATGTCTACCTTTGCGTGTGGGTGGACCACCACGATGAGGCCTACCAGTGGGCGAAGAATCGCGTGTTCGAGGTCAACCCCCATATGGGAGCCTTCCAGGTTTACGACATGGAAGGGCTCGAACAGGCGGAGCTGCCGATCGAGACCGAGGCGATTGAAGAGACGCCGGGGTTACTCGCTGAAGTCGATTCCGAAGAGCTGCTTCTGGCAGGAGTCCCTTCGCCCTTGCTGCCCGCCGTTCGAGCGCTGCAAACAGATGACGAGCTGGAGAAACTCGCACCTCACTTGCCGGAAGAAGCGGCAGAAATGCTGTACCTGCTCGCCGCAGGGTACGACTTCATGGCGGCACTCGAGGAGATCTCGGCCACGCCTCCCACACCCGCCGCCGCTGTTGATGTCGAAGACTTCCAGGCTGCGCTGGAGAGGCCCGAGACTCAGCGCACGTTCAAGGTTGTCGCCGACGATGCCGACCTCGCGGATGTGCTCGATGCACCCCTCGATCAGTGGCGAATCTTCCTGCATCCCAGCCAGAGGAAGCTCGTGACCTGGAACGTCAAATGGCCAATTCGAGTGCTCGGAGGGGCGGGCACGGGGAAGACAGTCGCGCTGCTGCACCGAGCCCGACACCTGGCGCGCGATGTCTTCACCGAGCCGGATGATCGGGTTCTCGTGACGACTTTCACAAAAAACCTCGCCGGAGATCTGCGGACAAACCTGCGGAATCTCTGTGGTCCCGAGTTCGAGCGAATCGAGGTCGTCAACATCCACAGCTGGGCCGTGCAGTTCATGAGGAAACAGGGTCAGAAGTTCGTGGTCTTGAAAACCAACGAGCGGAACGACCGGCTGGAGCGTGCCTGGGGATCGGTCGATGATCCGCAGTTCCCCTTGTCCTTCTACCAGGACGAGTGGGAGCAGGTCGTACAGGCTGCCGAAGTGCTGACGCGGGAGGAGTACTTCAAGGTTCGACGCGTCGGTCGCGGAACCAGAATCAGTCGACAACAGCGTGCAAAGATCTGGGAAGTGTTCGAGGCGTTTCGCAGGATCCTCGAGGACGAACACCGGGTCGAGTGGTCCGACGTGGTTCGCGAGACTCGGATGTACATCGAGAAGCAGAAGATCCAACTCCCCTACAAGGCGGTACTGGTCGATGAAGTCCAGGACATGAAACCGGGTGAGCTGAAGCTGTTCCGATCAATCGTGCCGAGTGGGCCCAACGACATGTTTCTGGTCGGGGACGGGCATCAGAGAATCTACGGCCGCCCATGCTCGCTCTCAGCTTGCGGGATCGAGATCAGAGGTCGTTCGCGCCGCCTGAAACTGAACTACCGGACGACACAGCGAATTCGGAACTACGCGGTCGCACTACTCAAGGGACTTGAGATCGATGACCTCGACGACGGAATCGACAACCTGAAGGGGTACACCTCGCTTCGGACAGGAGTCGATCCAGAGGTACACCACTTCGCGAAGGAGGGGCAGGAAGCCAAGTTCATCGTCGAGAGAGTCAAGAAGTGGCTCGAGACGAATTCCCCGAACTCGATCTGCCTCACGGCCCGCACCAAGAAGGACCTGAACATTCGGTATGCCGCTCTGCTGAAGCGAGAGGGAATCCCCTTCCGAAGCCTCGAGGGGGACGACGAGGACAGCTCATCGGAACCTGAGAAGGTTCGGATTTCGACGATGCACCGTATGAAAGGGCTCGAGTTCCCGCGCGTGATGATTGTGGGGATGCATTCGAAGAGCATGCCGCTCGAAGTCGAGGGGATCACCGACGACGCCGGACGAGAAGATCACGAGCTGCGGGAGAAGTGCCTCTTCTACGTGGCGGCGACGCGAGCGCGGGACGAGCTCGTGGTGACGGGGTATGGGGAGAAGAGCGCGTTCCTGTAGGCTGAAGTGGCTGGCTACTGTGGGAGAGAGACCGAGTTGGTGCTTGAGATCTTACTCGCCACGCGGCGGCTCGCCGTCTGACTCCGCGCGCAAAGTGCGGGGACAAGTGGCATGCTGGGGAAGATCTTTCGTAAGGTGTCGGGTGTGAACCTTGACGGCGCGTCCGCCGCCGGCCGTCGCAGCCGCGGGGCGGTGAAGCCAATCTCGCCTCGAGTAGGGTGTGCGTCGGGCGCGTCCAGCAGGGGCTCTAGGGCGTAATTGCTATGATGAACCGACTCGGACGCCTTCACGCTGCGGAGTCTGAAGGGGGGACCTGGTTCGGGATGGCTCCGAGGGATAGATTGAATTGACCGCCATCGGGTATGAGATGACCGTGAAGACACATCGTTCACCGTACCGAGTTCCCGAACGACGGCGCAGTTATGAATCACTTCAGGCATCACGCGGGCGCGCGCCACTTCCGTATTGAGCCGAAGTGGTAGAACAGCGTCACCCCATGTTCCGGGCCAACCGCCACACGACTTTCGAAAAATATCGCAGCGGATGAGTCGTAG
>CALEHF010000135.1 GCA_937876125.1 uncultured bacterium | reverse complement strand
CGAGAAGAGGAAGACGCGCGAACGAAACCCGCTCACCCCACACGCGTCGTCGTTGCAGGTGAGTGCGGTTCCGGAGCCACCGACGCCGACCTGGCTCCCCGCCAAGGGGCAAACGCCCTCGTAGACGTAGACCTTCGTGTCGAAATCGGAGCCGCATAGATCGAGGCTCAAGCTTCCGGTCTCGGGAGCAACGAAACGACGCACGACATCAGGCGCGCCAATAATGGGAAAAGGACACGACTCGTTGTAATCGTCGGTGGCGCCGACGGTCGACACAGTTCCACTCCACGGAAGCGTGATCGTCTCGGCGGTATCGCAGGTCTCGGAGAGGAATGGAGTCGTCTCGTCGATGCTCAAGCTGTAGCTCCCGCAGTCGGGGGCGCCGTAGCCGTCGATCACGATGAAGTACTCGATCCCGCCGGCGAGAGGGACGCTCACGATCAACGAACGCCAACCGTTCACGCCACAGGCATCGTCGTTGCACGCGACTGCGCCCCCCGAGTTGGGGATCAGTGGGCAGGCCCCTGCGTAGACGTACACCTTGGTGTCGTAGTCGGAGGGGCAGAGATTGATGGTGATCGCCTGGTCGGTCGACGGAGTGTAGCGGTACACGACATCGCGCCCCCCCTCGGGGAGAAATGCGCAGCTCTCGTTGTAGTCGTCGACCGCGGAACAAGTGTCGCCGCTGTCAGAGAAGGGGAGCGCGGAGATCACCGTCGCGGTCGCGCAGTCTTCGCCGCCGACAGCGAGCGACATCCGTGGAATGAGCACGAGGGTAAGAAGAGCCACCGCGGTGGAGACGCGCAAACGCATGGTGACGTCCGATCATTGGGAAAGCCTGCGAGGCCGAAACAAGGGAGCTCCCCCTTCATGAGTTATCTAATCCCGCGGAGAAATCTGATGGACTCAGCCCATGCCTTGTCGGCCGCCTCGAGGTTGGCGCCATCGCGAGCCTGCTGCTGCCTCAAAAATCCGTGCCCCGCCCCCGCGAAGATATGTGGAGTGTAGTCCTTGCCCTTCGATTGCATCGCGGTAGTGGTCCCCGCCACCGTCGATGTCACTCGCGCGTCGTCTCCGCCGTAGAAGCCTAGAACGGGGCACGCAATCGATGACAACGTCTCTTCGCTCGGGGCGGTACCGTAGTAAACGAGAGCGCCATCGAGATCGGGCTGGGCAGTCGCGTACGCGAACGTGGTCCGCCCGCCCCAACAAAACCCCATGCAAACCGAGGCTGTCCCCGCCGCGGGTAGCGCCTGGGCATACGCGCGCGCGGCGTCGAGTCGCGCGATCACCTCACTCGGATCGAGCCCTCGGATCGCGCTCCTCACCTGATCGCCGGCGAAGGACTCGCTCCCCCCCCCCGCCGGTCCCTTCCCGGAAAGTAGATCGGGGGCGATCGCAATCGCTCCCTCCGCCGCGAGACCATCGGCGACAGCGCGGATCCAATCGGAGAGCCCCATGATTTCGTGAATGACGATGACCACCGGGGCCCGGTCGGAGCGCTCGGGAAATACAATCCAGCATCGAACGGAGTCGCCGCCATCGAGGGGGACGTCGATCCATTCACCGTGACGGGGGGAGGCGGTCAAGGCGGCCATCGCGCCTTCGGCGTCGGCTACCAACGCCGGAGGAGCTCCGCGGCCGGTTTCTCCGCTCCCGTCGGGAAGGCCACTGCAGCCAGAAGAAACGACCGCGACGAAAAGGAGCAGGAGGGCGGCTCGCCCGAGAGGAGGAGAGAGACAATTCGACGCCGTACTTGTAGTCGGGTGTGTTTTCATTCCGGCATTGTGCAGGACATTGAAGCCGCGGGAAAGCTCAGAACCGAGACCCCACTCTCGCGCTCCATCTCACCCTGCTCCAGGGCCCTCGATCGCTACGGAGTGCAGGTCCACTCCGCGCAGCCGACCGAGCTGGACCGAGGAACCTCTGCGCAATCGAGAAATGGCGCGGGCGGCGGCTGGCTCCCGCCCGTGAACATCCAAGCCAACATGTAAATGGGGTCCGCCACGTTGAGTTGCCCGTCGTCGTTCCTGTCGGCGGACTCGTGACACGGGAGAGTCTCGGACCCGAACAGGTAGCTGAGCGTTCGCACCGGATCCGCGATGTTCACCACGCCGTCGCCATTCGAGTCCCCCCTCAAGAAGAACTGACCCGGCTAGCCAACCGAGAACGGCGCATCGCTGAACTCGAGGAGATCATCGGCCGTCATGTTGTCCATCCGGACTTTGATCCAGACCTGGGGAGAGGCCGCCGCAAGCGGGACATTCCAATCGAGGGTGTGCACCGCTCCCGCCGACGCATCCCCGACCGGAAGACCGAGCGCAATGGGAACCCACGGTCCTTCGACCCCCTCGGTCGAGTAGTGAACGTCCCAGCCTTGCACATCGTGGGTGACGAGGATCAGCCAGGAGATCTCAATGGTGGTTTCAGGCACAAGAACCTCGCCGCCATTCGGAGACTCAAGGAGAATGTGTGAGAAGACCGGGGTCGTTACCCACAGGAACAGTGCGGCAATACAGATACTCGGAATCCGGGCCGTTGGGCTCACCCTCTCTCATGACCACCCCGCTCAGGCGGAGTCTCCTCTGAACGCGCTCTCGCACCAGTTGTTGAAGAATGAGGGAGAACGCGTGGCAAGCTTAGTATTTGTTCCCTTCTGCGGACCCATGGTAACCTCGCGGCGAGCTGAGTGGTCGACCCGGGCGGAACCCCAATCGGTGAGATCGACCGCAAGAGCGGTTCCCAAACCAAGTTCAGGAGCTGATTTTGAAACTCATCCAATTGCCTCGAAGCCTTCTCCTCGCCCAGCTCCTCACCGTCCTCGGAATCGGGTCCGGTTGCGTGGGCACATCCCATCGCCTGGATCTGGCAATGGAGAAGAACCACACTGCCAAGGTGATGATCACGGGCTTCAGACCCTATGTAATGGTCGACAACCAGGGGCCCGCTCCGGTGACAGTGACGTTCGTGGGCCGTTCGGAGTCGGAAACCACGGTCCTTCACAGCACCGCGGCACTCCGAACGTTCCACGAACCCACCCAGGTCATGATTAGAACAGACTCCTCTGGCCCGGCGATGGTCCATCTGGAGGCACGACAGGTCTCCGCGTTCATCATCGATCAATTGCCCTCGCCCGCTCAGAACGAATAACAGCGAGCGCCGCTACCGAGGGGAACAGCACAGAGACTGTACGGCGGCGATTGACTCGTCGATGAGTGCTTTTGCTTCGTCGGGTCGATCCCAAAGCGCACAAGGACGCTCCCCGTACGGGTATGCGAAGCCAAGCGCTGAGATCCGAGCTTGGAGATCCATGCAGAGCTGACGCGCCCCCTCGTTTCGAGCGTCGATCGAGACACTATCGAGGACGTGCAGGCACGATTCCAGGACCGCGCAGTGGCAGTGAGTGGGGCAGTCCCGACAATTTTTCGTCTTATCGCCGGGTAGCCGCGTTGTATAGATACCGTCCATGGCAGACTCCTTTCTCTCAAGCGAGTGTGCGCGAGAGGACTCTCCCCAAGACTATCATCGGGAGCGCGATGAAGAGAACTTGAGCAGAATCGGTCGCCAGGCTTGTTCTTCCAGTTTTGCTCCCCCCCCTCTCCCCTCTCACATCGGAAACGCGGTAGCATGGACCTGCGCTCGCCCCCGCGCTCCGGCGTCGCCCTGGGTCCGAGTGTGAAGTCAGGCGAGCCTGACAGGGAGTTCTCATGCCGACGCTGACCCCCCGCCGCTCTCTCGGTCTCTGGGCGCTGGTCGCCTTCGGGGTCGGAGACATTCTCGGTGCGGGAATCTACGGCCTGGTTGGGAAGATCTCCGAGGAAGCCGGAGGCTGGGGGGTCGCCTCGATCCTCGTGGCGTGGGTCGTCGCTGCCTTCACCGCGCTCTCTTACGGAGAGCTGGGCGGTCGTTTCCCGCGCAGCGGAGGCGAGGCCCATTTCTGCAAACAGGGCTTCGGCCGCCCGTGGGTACCGTGGTCTGGGTCAGCGGTCGGGTGATCAATCACTCCTCGCTCGCGGAGAGCAATGCACCGCTCCTCGACGTGGTGCGGGTGGCCGCTCCCTCCGTCCCTCCCCGTCTGTTCACCGCGATCGCGCTCTTCGCGGTCGCGAACACAGCGCTCCTGAACTCGGTGATGGGGTCGCGACTCCTGTACGGAATGGCCCAGGATGGCTTGGTGCCCCGCCGGCTCGGAGTGCTGCACCCAAAGACACTCACCCCGCCGTTCGCCATCGTCACCGTCCTCGTCGTCGCGAGCGCCCTCGCCCTCACCGGCACACTGAAGTTTCTCGCGGGTACGACGAGCGTGCTCCTGCTCGTCGTCTTCGCAACGATGCACGGCGCTTTGCTTCGGATTCAGCGGCGTGGTGGTTCGACGCATACGCCGTTCTCGGTTCCGCGAATCGTTCCCATGTTGGAGATCGTCACCTGTTTGGTTCTCCTCTGCTTCCAACCGCTCGCCTCGCTGGGGCGTGCCGCGATCCTCATCGCTTTGGGAATCCCGCTTATGCTCTCCGCTAGGAGTTAGAAGTTCGCGTGCAAAGTGGCGTGAACTCGGGGTCGGTCACAAGGCGCGACGACGCCGTCGTGTTCATGAGACACTTCAAGGAGGAGCAACGCAGTGAACGGCGTCGAGGGCGCGCTCGTTTGTGCGCGAACTTCTGACTCCGGGCAATAGCAGTCGGGGTCGATCGCCGGACCGGGATGACGCACCGCCAGCGGCGGTTGAAAGCAGTTCGGAATAGGAGGGAGCGGATGTCGTAGATTGACGCTCGGGGACCGGGGGCTCTACAGTATCGACGACCAGTCGAGGCAGGAACTTCGTCTACAAAGGAGTCAACTCATGCGCAACCGGTATCACTTGGGACTCGCGATGATCTTCTTCCTCTCTTCCGTCAGCATCACGGCTGCTCAGGATCCCCAGAAGAAATCAGCTCCCACCTGGAAAGAGATCCAACCACTCTTCGAGGACAACTGCACGGTGTGCCACGGGGGAGAAGGCCCGACTCGAGGACTCGATCTGGAGACGCGCGCGGGGGTCCTGAAAGGGAGCCGCGCGGGAGCCGTCGTCACAGCGGGAAAACCCGACGATAGCGAGCTCGTCAAACGGATCCGCGGAGAGAGTGAACCGCGGATGCCCCTCGACGGACCTCCCTATCTCACCGAGACAGAAATCGCGCTGATCGAAACTTGGATCCGCGCGGGTTTGCCCGATGCAGCCGCGGAGAAACCCGCAGAACCGGGCGGGAAGCAGAAACCCAAGGAGCCCGAAAAAACCGCGAAGCGCGGGCCCCCCGCCCCGGGAGAACCGGTGACTTGGTCCCATGTCGCGCCGACCTTCGCGAAGCGTTGTGTGAAGTGCCACAAGGATGGAGGGATCCGCGGCGCCGCACCCGAGGGCTTGGAGCTGATTTCACTCGAACGGGTTCTCCACGGCGGTGAACGGGTTGCCCTTATCCCCGGCAATGCGAACGCGAGCCCGATCTTCCGTCACATTCAAGGCATCGCCTCGCCTCGCATGCCGCTCGACGGTCCGCCGTATCTCACCCAGGGCGAGATCGCACTGATCGAACGTTGGATCCAAGGAGGGGCGCTCGACTCTGCGGGTAAGTCGTCACCGATTCCAGCAGGGCGGAAAGTTCGGTACCGGGGTCGGCTGACCGGCATCTGGCAGATCGATGGTGTGAAGGTCGTTGTCGATGGCAGCACTCGCATCGATAAAAAGAAGCGACCCGGAGTCGGAGACAATGCCGAAGTGCGCGGGGTCATCCTCCCCGACGGTCGGATCCGTGCCACGCGGCTCAGGCGCCGATAGCGGAGGAGTTAGGAACCACTCGCGGTGGAACTCGACGCGTACTCGGCCATCAGCTCGAGAAAAGTCTGCTTCTGGATCGGCTTGATACAGTAATCGTCGCATCCCGCGTCGAGGCACTTTTGGCGGTCCTCGTTCATCGCATGTGCTGTCAAGGCGATGATGGTTCCAGAGTAACCCTCAGCCCTCAACTTCGCGACCGCCGTGTAACCATCCATCACGGGCATTTGCTTGTCGCAAAGGAAGATATCGAAGGGCGCACCCGACTTCTCGGCTTGGAGCACCGCCTCATAGGCAAAGAGGCCGTTCTTCACGACGGTGACATCAAAGCCCGCGTGTTGGAGCAGAAATGCGACCAGCCGCTGGGTATCGGGAGTGTCCTCTGCGAGCAGTACATTGCCCGTGAGTGCGGCGTCAGGTTGCTTCTCTTCCTACGTGATTTCCGGAGCAGCAGAGACCTGAGTGGTCCATTCGACGTGGTTCAAAGATCCGGTCGAGACCGTCACCGAAAACACACTGCCCTGACCCTGCTCTGATTGCACCGAGACATCACCGCTCAAGAGGGCCGGACTACCCGGTGGGATTCTCCGAGCACCAGTCGAAGGCGGTGGTCAAGGCGGTCGATCGAGTGATCGACGCGGCGAGCCACACGTTCCAGATCAGCCTGGAAATGTCGACCCCTGACTATCGGCTTCCCGCGGGCGTTCGCTGCTCGGTTCGCTTCAACCCGAGTGAATGAGTCTCTCTGGGAAGTCAGATGCGCGGTTCAGCCGACGGTCGTCCCGCCGATCGGAGGGATCCCCGCCAAGTCCGGGTGATCGCCCGCGTCTTTCGCGCGGTGCTCCCAGATCACGTCGAGATTCTCGATGAGAAACGCACCGCCGAGAAGGTGCACGTCGCCACCCGTTTTTCCCAACCGATGACCGCGCCTCAGTGCGCCGAACGCGCGCCCAAGAACGGAGAGTCCGAGAATCTGCCCGAATTTCGCGCGGGCGAGTCCGAACTCGCGATACAGCGATCCATCATCGGCAATCCCACGGGCACCGGGCCAGAACTTCCCGAGGAAGTCCTTCCCCCACTCTGGAGACCCCGGGAAGACGAGAAGAACATCGGGCTCGAGGGCACCCGATTCCTTTGCTGCCCGTAGCTCCGCCACGGACTCACGACAGAACAGTCAGCCGGAATGCCTGAGGAACACGAGGAGCTTCCTCTGGCCGGAAAATTCCTCGCCGAGCGTGGTCCCCCGCAACCCCACCCCTTGGATGGGCCAATCCCGTTGTACGTCAGTGAGTCGGGTCATCGGTTCCACCTTCGTCTCCTCGAGGCCCCCAGAGAAGCTCCCGATCCCGCACGGAATCGCTTGCCGCCAGGGGACGAAGAAGGAGAATGCTCGCCTGTCAACGGTCTGCGCTCTCGCGCGACCGTGTACTAGAGTCATTTGAAATGGGGTCGGGCGGTCGAAAGCCCGTGAACTTGGTCAGATCCTGACGGAAGCAGCCATAGCGGTAGTTTTTGGCGCGCTTCGACCCCTTCTTTATGCGCTGTTTCTGAGATTCCCGCGGGCCTATTTCGTCACACCCGCCATCGTTCTCACCACTTCGAAGCCTTTTCGATCCCCCAGCATCACCAGCAAGGTTCCTTCTTCGATGGTCTCGGTCGAAGACGGGTTGCAGACGATCGTGTCGCCTCTCGGCTGGAGCGCGAGGATATTGAGATTGGTTCTCGCTCCAATCTGTGACTCGGAGATCGTCTTGCCGACCAAGCTCGATCCTGCTTGCACCTCGACCTCGTCGATCCGATTCATGCTCAGAGGGTCTCTGAGCAATCGGTCCATGAAGGTCACGACGTGCGGGCGCACCATCGCTGAAACCATGCGGTCTGCACCGATCGTGTTGGGGGCGACTACGTAATGTGCACCACCCCGCAGCAGCTTGTGGTCTGTGCTCGGATCGACGCTTCGCGCGACGATTTTCGCACTCGGGTTCATCTGGTGCGCGGTGATCACTACGAAGAGGTTCTCCATATCGCTGTGGAGACTGGTGATCACCCCTTTCGCGCGCTCGATCCCTGCCGAGCGCAGAGTGTCATCTTGAGTCGCATCCGCCTCGATGATGACCAGTCCGTCATCGCGATCGCGTAAGAGTTGCGCGCGTTCCGCATCCCGCTCGATAACCACAAAAATTTCGCCGTGGTTCGCGAGCTCTCGAATGATCACCTCGCCGGTCTCTCCCCCACCGCAAACGATGATGTGGTCGCGGAGTTGTTCGATCATCTTCTTCGCCTTCCGGTGCTGCGCACCGCTGCGCAGGTCGAGCTCGATGAGAAATGCCGCAAGAGTACTGACCGTGTAGAGAACCACACCCATGCCGCTGATGAGCACCATAATGGTGTAGCGCTTCAGGCCCGCAGTTTGTGGGATATCGGGGAACGGTTCATTGACTGTGGTGACGATGAGAATCGTACGATAGAGGCATTCTGCGAAGGTGCGTGCGTGAGGCGTTCCTGTGAGTATGAAGTAGTACCCCAGCGCGCCGAGGTGAATCAGCACGAGCAGGAAGATGAATCCGGTGAGCAATCGAGAGCGTTGCATTGCGCCCCTAGAGCAGTCTGTTGAAAAAGTGCTTTCGATCGAAATGACTTTTTCGACAGGCAGTCAATGTCCAAGCTTGGGTAGCGCATCGAAGCAGACGAGCGTTCCGGGCGACTGCGCGACGTTGGTCCCCCGCCCCCCCGACCCCCGAGCGTTACTCTTCGTCCTCCCCCAAATCGAGATCGAATTCGTCATCCCCCGGCGCCTTCGACCGACGCTCGCTCTCGTCCAGCGCCTCATCTTCGGAGGCGGCTTCAGCATCGACTGTCGCTCTCGACTCGAGGCTCACCCCCTCTTCCGGCGACTCCTCTTCCGGCGAACCCTCCTCCGACGAACCGACTACCTGCGAATCCACCGCGGTCTCGCCCAGGTCTTCGGCGATCGCGGGAGTGCCGCCCTCGTCGATGATTCGATCGAGGACTTGCAAACCTCGGTCCTCACCGCGCTCACGGAGACGCTCCGGCTCCGGGAGCTCGCTGAGGCTGCTCAAGCCGAGCATCTCCAGAAATTCTCCGGTGGTGCCGTAGAGAAGCGGTCGCCCTGGGGAATCGTCGTGGCCAAGCACCCGGAGTAGATTCCACTCCATCAGATTCTTGATGATCGCACCGCACTGCACGCCCCGGATGGCTTCGAGATCGGCTCGCCGCGCCGGCTGCCGATACGCGATGACGGCCAGGGTCTCGAACGCCGCAGCGGAGAGTCGAACCCTCCGCTTCTCCCCCCGCAGCCGCGCCACGAAGGGCGCAAACTCCGCTTTGCTCAGGAAGCGGAAGCCCGCTGAATCTTCAACGAGAAAGTACCCGCGCGGGGTCGAGAGGAGTTCACCCTCGAGTTCGAGCAGGGCATCTCGAATCTGCGCCTTGTCCGCCTCAGGAAGCAGCCGGTAGAGACGCCTGCGCGTCACCGGTTCGGGGGAAGCGAAAAGAATGGACTCGATACACCCGCGCAAACGATCTCCCTCGAGATGCGGGAGTTCCGCTTCCTCCTCTGGGGTGAGTTCGGGGATCGGGTCGCCACTTTCTTGGATCGAGTCATCGGAGGCCACCGAGAGAACGTCCGGATCGTCGGCGGTCGCAAGAGAC
>CALEHF010000134.1 GCA_937876125.1 uncultured bacterium | reverse complement strand
ATTGAAGCAGGCAGGCTCATTGAAGCAGGCAGGCTCATTGAAGCAGGCAGGCTCATTGAAGCAGGCAGGCTCATTGAAGCAGGCAGGCTCATTGAAGCAGGCAGGCTCATTGAAGCAGGCAGGCTCAGCGACCCACCTCCTGGAAGGAAAGGGGAACCGATGATCATCACGCTCACTCAGAACGCGTTCCAAGACGTCTCCGAGCGGATCGCCATCGATACCGACTGTTGCTATGCAGTCGCGGGTTCCCCCATCGATGCGCACCGTTCGCCTCGCTCCTTCCGTACCAGAGGACACCGTGAGTTTTCGTCCTCGTCGGTACTCCGACCGCCGTCACGAGGCCCACGCGGCCTGGGGCTGTAGAGGCCCCTCCGGAGCATTGAGACTCTTGAACTCGAGAGTCCCAGACGCTCCGGAATGACGATTTCCGGCGGTTACGGAAGCAGCACGACGTCCCCCGCGATGACGGCGATCACGCTCCTTCGTGAGCATCGATTTGCCCGCTCCATCGCAGGTGGAACTCGAGCGGGCACCCCCAAACCTCATCATCCCTGGTCGTGGGCACGAACTCCCCTGTGAGCGCTCCCCACGACCGAAAAGACGCTGCCGTTGGTCGGTGCGTCGCCGCGGGCCGGGCACCGTACCCGGCATTTCCGAGCGTGGACTTGTGGTCCGCACTCACGCCCCTTCGAGGGCACCAACCATTTTTTGAAAGGAGAGATCAGTGTCGAACGCAGATCTCACCCTTTGGCCAGTGGGCCAAACCCCATGCGGCGCAACTCGCGCCAGAGACACTGTCATTGTCGAGAATAACTTCAAGCAGACGAGTGGAGGCTCCGAAATCGGAGCCAGGAAACGGCGAAGAGAAAAATGGCGATCGAGTTAGAGTTCGCGAACAAGTCAAAGAGCAGAGAATCGCAAGGAATACGCGGCATCATGCGCCGCATCTTCGCAGGAAACCGCGAAGAACGTCGCTCGAGCGGAGCGGCGTCTCGTACCGAATCGAAAACCGGATCTGAAACCAAAGCGAACGCAGAATTCGCACCGCGGGGATTCTACGACCGACAAGAGCGGCGCAACTTCGAGAACGCGCTCGCTCGAACCAAAGAACAAGCGATGCGAGAGGGAGGGTTCCAGTGATGCGCAGGCGCGCCCAGGTCCCCCGCCCGGGACCGAACGACCCCTCTCTCGGAAGAACGACATGGACCCGCGCCCACCGGTCGCGCACCATCGGCGCGCACAACACAGGTCGGCTCTCGGATCGACCCCCTCCTCATCCCCCGCCGGGGGGGTCGGGGACAACACATGGCTGGGAAGGAGGTGCGCATCATGAGTGAAGAAGAACCCGAGCAACCGAAGACGAGCCCGATGCGCGTTCTGTGGAATCAGATGCGAGGGGAGCAGCTCCGCTACGGGGCCGCCCTTCTCGCTCTGATCCCCTCAGCTGTCCTTCTCTACCTCGCGCCGCTGATCCCGAAGGTCGTGTTGGACCAAGTTCTGCCGGAAAACCCCGAAGAAGCGACCTCATTCTCTCGAGCGATCGTCTCCGCCCTCGGAGGGCGAGAAACGTTGCGCGAGAATCTGTGGATTGCCGGGATCGCCGTGTTCGTCGTCACCATCGCCGCCGGAGGGTTCACTTATCTTCGCGGGCGATGGGCGGCAATCGCGAGTGAGCGCATCGTGCGCCGACTCAGAGAGCGGCTCTACGATCATCTCCAGAGATTGCCGATCGGATGGCACCACACCGCGAACACCGGGGATCTCATCCAAAGGTGTACGAGCGACGTCGACACGGTGCGCCAGTTTCTCGCGTCACAGGTCGTCGAGATCGGTCGGGCCCTCGTGATGTTCATGGTTCCGTTGCCGTTGATGCTCGCCATCGATCCGAAGATGACTCTCGCCGCGGTCGTGCTCATGCCGGTGATCGTCGCGTTCAGCTACTTCTTCTTCCGTCGGGTGCGCCGCGCGTTCCTAGCGGTGGATGAGGCGGAGGGAGCGATGACGGGGGTCCTCCAGGAAAACCTGGTCGGCATCCGCGTGGTGCGCGCGTTCGCGCGCCAAAAGCATGAGGAGGCGAAGTTCGCGGAGCGGAACTCCACCCACCGTCGCCTCGATCAGCGCCTCTACCGCAACCTCTCGGTGTTTTGGTCGACCTCCGATCTCCTCTGCTTTGCGCAGCTGGTCCTGGTCATTGGCTACGGCGGGTATCGACTGCTCGAGGGCACCCTCCCGGTCGGTTCCTTCTACTGGTACCTCGCGGCGGTGAACCTGTTCCTGTGGCCGATGCGCTTCATGGGACGGATTCTCACCGAGCTGGGGAAGGCGACGGTCGCGATCGGCCGCATCGCCGAGATTCTCGAGAGTCCCGAGGAGACACAACCGGAAGCGGCACTCGTCGCCGCCGAAGAGTCGCGTCAACGGGAAGCGGCTCTCGCGGGACCGCGGGGCGAGATCGCGTTCGAAGATGTGCGGTTCGAAGTCGAAGATGGAAAACCGATCCTCGACGCGATCGACTTCCGCATCGCGCCCGGGGAAACGATCGCTCTGATCGGACCCTCCGGCGCGGGCAAGTCGACCATCGCTCGACTGCTGCTCCGCTTCATCGATCCGACCGCCGGCACGATCCGTTTCGACGGCCGCGACATTGCGACGATTCCCCGACAGCAGATGCGTGCGCGGATCGCTGTCGTCTTGCAGGACCCTTTTCTCTACTCGAAGACGGTGCGCGAAAATATTCGGTTGGGACGCAAGAGCGCCACGACCGATGACATCACGCGCGCGGCCTCCGAGTCGAGCATTCACGATTCAATTTCTGACTTCGCCAACGGATACGACACCACCGTCGGCGAACGCGGGGTCACTTTGTCGGGAGGGCAACGACAACGCGTCGCTCTCGCCCGCGCTCTGGTCGACCGCCCCGACGTGTTGATCCTCGATGACGCACTCAGCGCCGTCGACACCGACACCGAAGGGTGGATTCTCGAAGCATTGCGCGCCCGACAAGGAGGCCACACCACGTTGCTGATCGCTCACCGCCTTTCGACGCTGTTGCACGCCGATCGAATCTTCGTGCTCGATGGCGGGCGGATCGCTCAGCAAGGAACTCACGCCGAGCTCGCAGCGTGCTCGGGACTCTACCAACGTCTCTGGCGTCTCGAGAATGCGCTCGAGGATGAGCTGCTCGAGGACCCGGAGCCAGCGGCCGAAGCGGCGATCGTCGAAACGGGCGCCGAAACCGCGGAAGGGAGGAAGTCATGAATTCGCACGTCGAAGAGGACCATCGCGATACGCGAGGGCTCGACCTCGCCCTCTGGCGGAAGTTTCTCTCGCACCTGTGGCCGCGGCGAAAGTCGATCATCACGCTCTGCCTCGGCGGAGTGATGCTGGCAGGTGTC
The DNA here is from genome assembly GCA_937876125.1 of uncultured bacterium. Taxonomy (GTDB): domain Bacteria; phylum Planctomycetota; class UBA8108; order UBA1146; family UBA1146; genus JAFMMO01. The sequence continues at coordinate 846 of CALEHF010000134.1, read as the reverse complement.
GAGGCCCTCATGCCCTACACCGTCGGTCAGATCATCGATGCAGCGAAGGAAGGAGAGCGCGAGGCGCTCCCCGGTCTGCTCGCCCGATACATAGGCTTCATCACCTTTTTCGCGGTGGTCGTGTTCGTGTTCATCTGGGCGGCGGGAAACATCGCCACCGGGATGGCCTTTGATCTGCGCCGCCACGCATTCGGGCATCTGCAGCGACTCAGCTTTTCGTTCTACGATCAAAAGGCGGTTGGATGGTTGATGGCCCGAATGACCAGCGATGTCGGTCGGATTGCGGGGCTTACGCCCTGGTTCCTTCTCGATCTCGCGTGGGGGCTCAGTTTCCTCGTGGCCTTGTCGGTGATGATGCTGGTTCTCAACTGGCAGCTCGCGCTCTGGGTCATGGCGGTCGTGCCGCCGTTGACCTTGGTGAGCTTGTACTTCCAGAGGAGGATGCTCGGTTACCAGCGGCGGATCCGGAAAACTAACTCCGAAATTACCGCCTCGTACAACGAAGGGATCATGGGAGTCCAAACGACCCAGTCTCTCGTGCGGGAGGAGGAGGCGCTCGGCGAATTCAGGGCCCTGACCGATCGCATGTTCTCCGACTCGAGTCGCAACATGATGACGGCGGCGCTCTACCTACCGGTCGTTCTCTCGCTCGGCAGCCTCGGAGTCGGCTTGGCTCTGTGGCGCGGCGGAGTGACGGTCGGCGGTGCGCTTTCCCTCGGTGAATTGATCACGTTCATGATGTACGCGGCCCAGTTTTCACAGCCGATCCAAGAGCTCGCAGCGCGGTTCACCGAGATGCAGGCGGCTCAGGCCTCTGCGGAGCGGTTTCAGTCGATGCTGGAAGAG
>CALEHF010000133.1 GCA_937876125.1 uncultured bacterium | reverse complement strand
TCTCGACCGGTTTGACGGGGGGGGGAGCTTCGATAGGGGGGGCCTCGATCGGTTTCGGGATCGGCGCATCCCGGGCCACGAAACGAATCTGAAGGGGGGCGTCCGGCTCCTCGACCCTCGGTTCGGGGATGAGATGGGGGAGCGCGACCACGAGGATACCGCAGTGAACGATGATCGAGACCGCCCAACCGAGGATTGCGCCGAGACGACGGCGTCGACGCCGAGGGCGCAGGGACTCTCGAATGCGTTCCTGCTCGTGGCGATCGGGCCCCGGGGGGCGCCCGCGGCGGCTGCGTAACCACCCGTGGAGCCGCCGCTTGACGACCTCACGCTCGGTTTCGAAGATCAGTCGCCACCCAGGATCGGACACTCTTCGCCTTTCGTTGCCTGAGCTCGCGCGCAAACTCGGCTGTCATCGTTGCCCCAGCGGGACGCCTCGATCATCCCACCAGTTCCGGATTATCGGCAATGAGGGCCCGGACTCCGCTCTCCATTGCGAGATCTCCTCTAGATTCCACAGCCTCCGGGCGGTCGGCGGTAGCCCCTCATCTTGACAACATCGCCCCCAGCGATACGATGAAACGATCTTCTCGTACCGGAGTTCTGTCTTGAATTCCTGACTACCGCCGGTCTCAGGACCTCTGAATTGCTCTTCTCCTACTGTTTGTAGCAGCCCTTCACCGTTTTGGAGGTGCTGGAGGATGTGATCTGCGAGGTGGGACACTATCCGAGCGCGGGTACGAGACGGTGCTGCGGAGCTGCGGTGCTGCGGTGCTGCGCGAAAGGCAGAAAAGTGTGTCTCGGGCCTCCGCGCGGAGTGGGCGTGCCAGTATTGGCGCACTCTGGTGGAACCTCTCGTTAACCGCTGTTTACGAACATTGTTGGCGGAAGGCCCCCAGACCCTGCGCTCAAAGCGTTTGCGGGGTCTTTTGTCCCGCGGCCACGCCTTTGCTTAGTTCATTGCGTTAAACAAAAGTGCGTTTGAAAGCTGGGATCGGGGCTGTTCGGCCTCGAGTCGCCGGATCTTCCGCTTCGATCGCGCAACGTGCGCTCGCAGAAGTGGTTGGGTCCGGTATCGATGGGGAACTCTCCTTGGGGCAAAATCGCCCACGGGGGAGTCGACAGGGAAGTACGGATTCCTCAAGGAATCCCTCTCAAGGAATAATGCCGTTCCCAATCGCGGACGGCGGTGAAGCAAATCCTCGACGACCTGCCGGAAGCGACCGCTCAGCTTTCGGACCGCTCGAACTGCTCTTTGCAGAGCGCTCAGCGTCGGTACGGGGAGAAAGGAGCTTAGGCGTGGCAAAGGCTGTGGTTCGGCCGCGATCCGGGGATGAAGAAGTGATGCGTCACTCCATGCCCCGTCACACTCTCACTCACCGCCTCGTGGGGCTCGTGATGTTGGGGCTGCTCGTCCTTCCGTTGTTCGCAATTTCTGGTTGCAACACCGGGAGTCGGAACCCTTCTGGCGGAGAGCTCCCGCCTCCCGTGGACCCGACATTCCCTCAATTGGAAGCGATTTCCCCCGAGAGCGGTCGTCCAGGCGACCCCATCACCCTCACCGGCAAGAACTTCTCTCTCATTCCGAGCGAGAACCACGTTCTCTTCACCAACTTTGCCGGGACCGTTGAGATCCCGGGGAAGGTGGAGAGTGTAAATGTGGGCCTCTTCCTGCCGGGTGATGGCGCGCCATCGACGATGTCGGTGCGGGTTCCGACCGGAGTCCGTTCTGGTTTCCTCTCGCTCGAGGTCGACACCCCGGCGAACGGACGCGTCAACTCGGGCGGACGAGGCTTCAGCGCCGCTCCGGTCGTGCTCGGATACGCGATCAACGATGACGGCCAAGGGTTAGTCGTGAAATATGACGCCGGCGGAAACGTGTTCCCCGATTTCATTACTCTGATCGGGATCAACCTCATCAACAACGTGACCGACGTAGCCGTGAACGACGGCATCGCAGCTGCGACCGCCCCGTCCGTGACGAACGGTGCCCCCTTCACCTCGACCTACTTGATCCCTTCGGGGCTCGAGGCGATCACGGTTGAGCTGCCGAACGGCCTGCTTCCGAACCTGTGTGTAACATCGCAGCTCACATTCACAGCGAACGCGACGGGCTTCCCCAGCGGTGGCGCGGCGAATCCGATTCTGATTCCGTACGCCCAAGCCACGGGCCCGGTGAACATTTCCGACGTCCCTCCGTACATCACCGGCATTTCAGTTCCTGCCGGCGTTCGCGCCGGGGTCGCTGAGATCCGCTTCAATCTCGCGGCGGAGCCTTCTCCCGCACGGTGGGACGTAGTGTTCGAATACCAGGATCCGACCAGCCCCGGCGTCATCGGCGTCTTCTGGCTGCCCTGCATGGAAGTGGCTGGCACGATGACCGGCGAGGCTCTCATTCCTGGAACCATCCTCCAGGGATCGAGCAACCCCGCGATCATCGGGCCGGGAACGGACTACTCGTTCTTCTGGGATACGATCGAGAATTTCCCGCCGGGTGGTGGGACCCAGGTCACAAAAGTGCGGATGACCATCACCAATGCTTCGCCGGCTGCCAGTGCCACTGGGTGTCCGGGCGCGTTCACCACTGACTTGATCGTCATCGATAACGATGGGCCGGTGACAGGAACGATCGTCGAAGACTTCATCGACTCTTCACAGGAGTCGCAGGCGACGACTGCCCTCTGGAACATTGCTCCCTTCGGCTCGGTCACCGGAGTCGCAGGTCCCAGCGCGCCGAACTACGGGACCGGAACGGTGGATGTTGTGCTGGCGCTCGGCCAGACCTACGAAATCAACTCCGACTTCGGCTCGATCACAGACACGACCGATCCCAACAACCCGATCGACCTGCTCTCTCCGAACCCCGGAGCTGCCTTCGGCGAGTTCCATGTCCGGACCCTCGACATGCAAGAGGGTGCGATCCTTTCGTTCACCGGCTCGAAGCCGGTCGTCTTCCGGGTCTCCGGCACTGGCGATGACAACGCCGTGGTGGCGACGATCGCGGGCGAGTACCACTTCGACGGCGAGAGCGCGATCAATGCGACGACCACCGATAACGCGCTGGGAGCCGCGGGCTCTTTCGCGGGTGGTGGTAAAGGTGGCGACGGCGCGAGAGTCGATATCAACGCGGCGAATCAAGAAGTCACCGGAGTCACTCCAGCTCAGGATGGTGAAGGGAATGGCGCCGGCGGCGGCGGACCGGTCAGCACGCTGATTCTCACGATGGCGACCTCTTCGGTCCCGCGTGCGGGTCAGGGCGGCGGCGCAGGCCATGCGGAATACGGTGAGGCGGGCGTCAACGACTTCCTCGGTTCCACGACGAGCTACAACTCACCGTCCGGAAGAGCCGGCCTCCCCTTCGGCGATTCTGCGATCACCACGATCCGTGGGGGCGCGGGCGGCGGCGGCGGCGGGGCGACCCCCGTGAAGTTGTCTCTCACAAACTTCCAGGCCCGCCAAGGCGGCGGCGGTGGTGGCGGGGGCGGTGCGTTCGGCGTGATCGCCCGTGGCTCGGTTCAGCTCACTGGAATCATCACCTGTGACGGCGGAAGCGGTTCCATCGGCGGAGCCGGAAGCCAGGCGGGTGCGGGCGGCGGCGGAGCGGGTGGTTCGATCCTGGTTCGCGCAACCGGCAACGTTGCCCTCGGTGCCGAAGTGGTTCTCAGTGCCAAAGGTGGCTTCGGTGGACTGCAGTCGCCGAGCACCACCAACGCACTGCGCGGCGGCAACGGTTCGCCGGGTCGCATTCGGCTCGAGGCGAACGGTCAGCTCCTCTCCCCAGGCATCAACGATGGTACGTATCTGCCGATGATCGACGGAACCAGCCCCGGTGTGACCGAGGGCGTGTCCACGGGCACGATCGAGACCGGTACCGGGATTGACGGCGTGCTCGATTCGAGCATCCTCGGTGCGAGCGGCGAATTCATGATCGACACCGACCTCGGCAAGATCTTTGACGCCGGCGGACTCGAGGTCTTTGCGAACAATACCGTGGTTGCCGAAGAAAAAGGAACCTTCAACCTCACTCGTCTCGACATTCCGGCCGGCGTGACGCTGGTGGGCTTCGGCTCCAATCCCCTGATCTTCCGGGTCAGTGGTCTCACCGATGTGCGCGGAACCATCGACGTCTCCGGTGAGGCGGGGGGAATCCCCGACTACCTCACCGATCCTTTGAACCCCACTCCGGGGCTCGGAGGACGTGGCGGCGCCGGCGGCGGCGACGGTGGTAACGGTGGTTCGGCGACGCTCCTTGACGTCGGACTCGCCGGCGCGGGGGGAATGCCCCCGACCATGCCTCCTCAGCTGATCTCGTCGATTCCCCCCCTCGGTGGCGGCGGCGGCGGCGGCGCCCCGACTCCGGGGAGCCCGGCAACTCCGGCGCAGCCCGGCTTCAGCCTCGCGACCGACGGCACGTGCGCCGCGGGCGCTGGCGGCGGCGGTGGTTACGCGAGTGACGGCAGTGGCGCGCCTCCCGTGCCCGGCTGTCCGATCGCTGGCGACGGCGGCACCAAGTTCGGCGCGACCTTCTTCCTCGTCTCCGATCCCCTCGACTTGAACGAGCCGATCGAGCTGCGCGTCGGTGGCGGCGCGGGTGCGGGCGGCGGCGGGTACACGGACAACATTGCTGTCGCGGCTCCCGGAGCTGGCGGCGGTGGCGCGGGTGGATACCTCGAGATCGCCAGTGCCGGCCAACTGAAGATCCACAGCACTGCGGTGCTTCTCGCCGTCGGTGGAGACGCGTTCCAGGCCTCGTTCAAAGCGGGCAACGGCGGCTCCGGTGCGGGCGGCGCGATTCGCATTCGCGGTGAGAGTCGCGTCGAGATCGAGACGGGCGCGTCCTTCGACCTCCGCGGCGGCGAAGCGAACACGATCCCAGGGTCCGAACTCGCCGTGGGTTATCCTGCGAACGGTCAGCTCGCCGGTGGTGAAGGTTCCGACGGTCGTCTGCGTGTGGAGACGCCGCTCGGCTTCTCCGACGGCGCTGAGGTCCTCATCGACCCGCCGTTCACCTCCGGTCCCTTCGCGACCGCGGGCCTCGGCGAGCGCCGAGCGATCTCCGAGCCGTACCGCGTGAGTGCAGATGGCGCGACCTACACTCGCCCGGCGGTGTTCGGCGATCCAGTGGTCACTATGCTGACCCCGTTGCCGGCAGATGCCCACGTGATCCCTCTCTTCGAGGGTGCGTTCAGAGATCCGGAGAACTCGGCCGAGCCGGGACCCTTCTTCGGGTTCACTGACGACCTCTCGCTTCTCGACGGAGTCGAGTACATCCGGATGCAGCTCTTCCTCTACTCGAGCGACGTGAGCACCCCGGTCATCGACAAGGTCGAGATTCCCTTCTTCACGAACTAGCGTTCGAGCTCCGGTCGTCGACCGGGAGAACAGTGAACGAGAACGGGCCTGATCGGCAATGCCGATCGGGCCCGTTTGCTTTTTCGTCCGTGCTCGCGGTGCATTCGAGGGCCGAGGGGATGGCTTCCCTCAGCCAAATCGCCGCGAGGTCGAGGGTCGGCCCCCGCTCTGGCTCCGCACGAAGGTGTAGGGATCGACGATCATCGAGCCCTTGGGCGGATTCGGATGGAATGCGACTTTGGGCCCACTATTCGCGTGGACTGATCGCCGATACGATTCGGTCAGTCTTCCGTGTCGAGGCCCCGGTGTCTTGTTGGCCCAGTGGTGTCGATGCGCAGTCAGACTCGGGGAGGGCTGCACCCCCTCGAGACCAGGAAGGGGTCACGATGGCGAACATCGTGCACGTTGTGGGTACGGGAACGATCGGTGAGCCACTCACCGGATTGTTGTGTCACTTCAAGGATGAGCTCGGAATCGACGAGGTCACTTTCAATAAGCGCACTCCCCTCTACACCGATCGCTCGAAGGTACAGGACCTTCTGCGCCGCGGCGCGAAGCTTGCGACCGGTTCTGATGCGACCTCAGGTTTCGAAAAGCTCGGCATGAAGCCCGCGTACGAGACTGGCGAGGCGATCGAGCGCGCAAGCGTCGTCATCGACTGCACTCCGTCGGGCGCGGGACTCGCCAACAAAGAGGAGTTCTACTCCAAGGCGAGTGGAGTCAAGGGGTTCATCGCCCAGGGCTCGGAGTTCGGCTTCGGGAAGATGTACGCTCGAGGGATCAACGACAGTACTCTCGTCGCGGGCGAGGATCGCTACCTCCACGTGGTGAGCTGCAACACTCACAACCTTGCCGCGATCATTCAGACGATGGCCTGCGAAGAGGGCCGCGCGATGGATAACCTCGTTTCGGCGGACTTCGTCTGCATGCGCCGCGCGAATGACGTGAGCCAGGACGACGGTTACGCGCCGAGTCCCCAGGTGGGCAGGCACAAGGACGGCGTGTTCGGAACGCACCACGCGCGGGATGCCCATCACCTCTTCCAGACGCTCGGCAAGGACTACCAGAACCTCTTCTCGAGTGCGTGCAAACTCAACTCTCAGTACATGCACACGCTGCGCTTTCACCTCCGGGTTGAGAAGCCGACTTCGGTGGAGGGAATCCTCGCACAAGTTCGGGAGAACGATCGTCTGGCGCTCACGTTCAAGAAGTCCGCGAACCAAGTGTTCAGCTTCGGGCGCGATCACGGCTTCTTCGGGCGTATTCTCAACCAAACGGTGATCCCCCATGAAACGCTGACCGTTGTCGGCGATCACGACATCTACGGCTTCTGCTTCACGCCGCAAGATGGCAACTCGCTCCTCAGCTCGGTGGCGGGTGCGATCTGGCTCATGGATCCAGAGAACTACGAAGATCGCTTGCAGGTGCTCGGCCGGTACTTCTTCCCCGAGGTGTAGCCTTACCGCTCAGACTTATCGAGACTGCGGATCCGACCTCGCCTCCGACTTCGAGTCGCGGCGGGGTCGGGTCCGTTTTTCGCAAGTGTCGAGTTCGTGTGAGAGAGTCCGATCGAGTTCCAGCTGAGGTTGAGCCCTCGGTCTCTATTTTCGTGTCCACCGATGAGGCAGTGAGTTCCGAATCGGCCCTATCCCAGATCCCCAAATCCCCCCAGTGCCCTCCGTTTCACGATTTGGTGCAGGTCTCCGACTTGCAACTCATCCTCCCCGGCGTTGCATGCTCAGAGAGAACCGGAGGCTCATGGAACAGAACTCGAAGACCTCGAATTGCCAGAATGAACGCGGTGCCGTGATGGTGCTCGTGCTCGCGTTCACGTTGATCGTGGGGACGCTGATCGTCGGCGCTGTCATGACGGCGAACCTACAAGCGAAGACGATGCGAGCGAACACTGACTCGCTCGTTGCGGTAGGTCTCGCGGAGGGTGCGAGTGAACTCGCGCAGAAAGCGATGCTCGTCGCGGTCGCCGATTTCGAGGAGCCGCCGCTTCGCGGGACCGAGATCATCGGCGGTGAGACAGTGAGTTGGTCGGCGAAGAAACTCGGGGTCGCGACGGCGCGCACCGATGTCGACGGCATTCAGATGACGGGGACGCCGTACGAGATCCTCGTGCAATCGAACATCGAGATGGGCACCGGCAACGTGGAACGCGTCGTCGATCTCACCGTCACGCCGCTTTTTCAGTACATGATCTTCTACGACGGTGATCTCGAGGTGCTACCCGGCCCGGACATGATCCTCGAGGGGCGCGTGCACGCGAATGGCGATCTCTACATCGGCTCCGGGGCCACGCTCACCATCGACTCGGACTACCTGCGAGCGACCGGTGAAATCCTCCGAGAGCGGAAGAACGACGGCAGTGCGACCGGCGGTACGGTCAGCGTGAAGTACTTCGATGCCCCGAACTTCGTCGAGCTGCTCCCCGCCGAAGACTCTTCTTCGGCGACCTGGACCCAAGGCGCTCTCGCCAACTGGGGTGGAACGGTGCAGTCCGGCGATCACTCGGTGCGCGAAGTGGTGACCCCCCAACTGCAGAACATCGAGCACGGTGGCTTCTACGAGCAGAATGCGGACCTCGTGATCCGCGATGGCCAGGCGTACAACTCGTTCGGGGTTCATCTGATCCTGCCCCCCGGAACCGTCACGCAGAAGAAGATGTATGACGGCCGGCAGAAAACAAATCTCACAGTGACCGAGATCGACGTGGCGATGCTGAACGCTTCGGGGGCCTTTCCATCGAACGGCCTCATGTACGCCTACCGCACCGATGCGACCACCGCCAAGCCGAACGGCATCCGTCTCACCAATGGGTCGGAGCTGCTCGGTGCACTGACCGTGGTCAGCGAGAATTCGGTTTACGTCCACGGCGACTATAACTCTGTGAACAAGCAGGGGGCGTCGGTGATCTCCGACGCGGTCCAGCTGCTTTCGAACGCCTGGGACGACTCGAAGACCAAAGGAACTCTGCCGAAGGCGACGAGTACCGAGTACCACTTCGCGATGATCACCGGCGACGTTCCGACCCCCGACGGGGGCGGCAACTACTCGGGTGGGTTCGAGAACCTGCCCCGCATGCACGAGAATTGGTCGGGTCAAACGGCCAAGATCCGTGGCGCGTTCTCGCGACTGTTCGACAGTCAGTTCGCAACCGCGCCTTGGTCCTACGGGGGGGACGTGTACGGCGCACCGATCCGGGACTGGCGCTACGACGAAGATCTCCTCGACCCGGCTAACCTACCGCCATTTACCCCGAACGCCGTCTACGTCCGTCGCCTTTGTTGGGATGACAACCGTGTGATCACGTTCAAACCTTCGGATGCCTCCCTCGGGCTCATGCCGGATGCGGCGACCTACGATCCTTGGATCTACGATGCAGGGTTCATGGACAAGGTCGTCGACGACCCGAACACAGTTTCGGTGGGCAGGGGTTTTATCGGTGCGCGCCCAGATACTTCGGGTGACGGCACGGTGGGCACCGTCGGAATCGGTGGCCTCGGCGGGCCGTGAGGATCGCGGAGGGTGCCGGAAGCTCAAATCGTCGGTCGGAATGAGTTTTCCGACAGCCTCCTAGTCCTGGAATAAGCGCTGATCACGGCTACGGCTTGCCGATTCGCCGCAAGACCGGCAGTCTCGGGTGAAGTGCTGTGGTTTCAAGTTTACGTCGTCACTTCACCCGAGACTGCCTCATCGTCGCACCATCGGCGAGGACCTCCTCAGGTCGATCACCTTGGTGCTCCTCGTCTTGCGACGAATCGCCGGCGCCTCGCTCGCAATCATCCGCTTCAGGACACTAGTTCCGCCCGGCACCGCGCGACAGGTTCCCATCCGATTCCTCGTCATCCGGGTCCTCGAGCTCACCCCCAGGAAGCACCGACCCATCCGCCCAGCGCAGGTCTTCGTGCCACGCAATATTCGCGGGGCAGGGGAGCCCCTCGGGATGCTCGTCGAGGATCTCGAGCGCTTCCTGCAGATACGTGTTGCCACTTCGGAATTCTGTCTCGAGAAGCGGATCGATCGCCGCGCGCGCGCGCTCGACCCCCAGGCGCGCGAGCGCCAGCGCGGCGGCCTCTCTTCTTCGGGGCCGAACTCCCGGTTCGAGGAGTTCGCGCATCAACCGTGACTCGATCTGCCCGCGCAACTCGGGAAGGTCGTGCATGGCGACTCCCTCGAGTGACTCCGTGACCGACTGAGCGACGTCCTCGTCGAGGTCAGGGGAGTCGAGCATGTCGAGCAGCGGCTCGAGCGCGGGTTCGCCGATTCGCCTCAGTGCGCGAGTCGCGGCCAGGACCACCATCTCATCATCCGAAGCGAGGGCAGCGATCAGCGGCCCGATCGCCTCATGGCTGGCGATCTCTCCCAGAATCAGAGTCGCCGCGGCGGTACCGAGGCTCGCATCGATGGGGTTGTCGAGTGAGGCCTGCAAGACTTCCGTGAGCTGCGACTCGAGTTCGACCTCACGCTGGGCGGCGATGGTCAGCTCGGCCACGGCAGTAAACGGATCATTCCCGAAGAGGGCGGAGATCCGCTCGTCCAAATCGCCGCTGTACCAGTGCTCGATGGATTCGTTCATGGCGTGATTCTCGCCAAAATCCACCGCGACATCGAGGCCACCCGTGCGGTTCGGCGATCGCCGCACGATGTTTCGGTGACTCCTGAGCGGCAGTTTGAGTATCCTCGCCTCCATGACACCTCTCGACTGGACGATGGTGGGGCTGTACGGGGCGGTGGCGCTTGCGATCGGGATCTGGATCACCCGTCGATCTTCTTCCGGTGCGAACGAGTTCCTCCTCGGGGGTCGTCGTGTCCCGACCGCCGCGGTTCTCTTTTCTCTCGTCGCGACCGAGCTTTCTGCGGCGACCTTTGTCGGCGTGCCATCGGGGGCGTACGGTGCGGTCGCCTGGACCTATTTGCAGTTCGGGATCGGCTCGATCCTCGCACGAGTTGTCCTCGCGATTTGGGTGATCCCTCTCTACCACCGGCGTCGGGTGCGCACCGTGTACGAGTTCATCGGTTCTCGATTCGGGGAGGGGGCCCGCCGTGCGACCGCAATCACGTTCCTCATCGGGCGTTGGCTCGCCTCTTCGGTGCGGCTCTTCATCGCCGCAGAGGCCTTCTCCCTCGTGATCGGTGGCGGGGTCGATCGGGCGATCATCGGCTGCGGAGTGATCGCTGCGCTCTACTCCGTGAGCGGGGGAATTCGCGCCGTGATCTGGACCGATGCGTGGCAGGGCGCCGTATTGCTCGCGGGAGCGATTGCGCTTCTGGCTGCGATCGCGGAGGCGGCGCCGGATGGTCTGGGGTCGATCTTCGAGTGGGCGAGGAGTCACGATGCCACGCGCGTCTTCTCCTTCGGAGCGGCGACCGCGGGGGCGACCGGCGATACTCCCTCATGGCTCGCCACGATCTTCGCAAGCAGCTCTCACATCGTCACCGCCGTCCTCGGCGGGTTTTTCCTCACCCTCGCCACTCACTCCACTGACCACGACATGGTGCAACGACTCCTGACTGCGAAATCGGGGCGATCCGGTGGCCGAGCTCTCATCCTCAGCGGCTTCGTCAATGTGCCGGTGGTGGTGCTGTTCCTCGCGATCGGGACCGGCTTCCTCGCCCTCGACGACTTCGCCGGCGTGACGCGAAGTGCGGAACCATCGCGGCATGTCGTCGCGCACTTCGTCAAGGAGACGATGGCGGCACCGTGGCGAGGGGTGGTGATCGCGGGGCTTTTCGCTGCCGCGATGTCGAGTCTGGATTCGGCGATCTGCGCGATGGGGGCGACTTGGTCGGTGGATGTTTGCCCGCCCATGCGTCAGTCTGAACCGGAGACCCGAGAAGCGTGGCGCGAACGACGGAACGCTCTCGGGGTCGCAGTCGCGTTGATCGTGGGTTCGCTCGGATTTGCGAGCTACGATCGGCACTTCGCCGATCCGTCGCTGAGCCTGGTCGAGGTCGCGCTCTCCGCGATGACGGTGGTGTCCGGAGCCCTGCTCGGTGTCTTCGGGGCGGGATTCCTGACGCGCCGCGGTTCGTCGCGCGGTGCCGTGATCGGGCTCCTCAGCGGGAGCGTGATCGGAGCGGGATTGTTCAGCCAGAAGCTGCTGCTCGGCACGGTGCCGATCTCTTGGCCGTGGTGGATACCGATCTCTGGGGCGATCACATTCTTCGTGGTGTGCTCGTTCAGGGGAGAGCACCAAGCTTCTCAAGTACCAGCGTAGGAAGGTGGAGCATGCGATCAGCGGGTGATCGGCTCTGGATCGGGATCGAGGGCCCGACCATCGATGCCAGCGAGTGGGCGCACCTCGAGAGCGTTCGGCCAGGAGGGATCGTTCTCTTCCGCAGGAACATTGAGAGCAGAGATCAAGTGCGCGCTCTCACAAACCAGTTGCGGGAGCGCCTCGGCCCTCTCCTTCATGTGGTGGTCGACCAGGAGGGGGGCGCAGTGGTGCGCTTCGAGGATGGCTGCACGGTCTTCCCCGGCAACCTCTCTCTCGGCGCTCTCGCGGCGGGTGATCGCGAGAAAGGACTGCGCCTCGCGCGAGAGTGGGGGCGAGTGTCAGGCATGGAGCTGCGGGCTATGGGGATCGATGGCAACCTCGCTCCGGTTTGTGATCTCACGGTGCGCGCCGACAATCCAGGGGTGGGCTGCCGCTCTTTCGGGGGTGACCCGGCGCTCGTCGGAAGTCTCGCGGCAGCGCTGGTGAGTGGTCACAGAGATGCCGGAGTGTTCGCGGTGCTGAAGCACTTCCCCGGCCTCGGTGCAGCCGCCCTCGACTCCCATGACGCGCTCCCGCGGGTACCCGCCCCCGATGTGGTGCGTCATCTCGAACCGTTCGCGCTGGCAATCGCGGCGGGAGCACGGGTCGTGATGACAGCGCACCTGATTCACGAGGGGCTCGATGCGGAGCTTCCCGCCACGCTCTCTCCTCTGGTCGTCGGGGGCGTGCTTCGCGAGCGAATCGGCTTCGGGGGGGTGGTGATGACAGACGCGCTCGAAATGGGCGCGGTGACTGACCTTTCGATCGAGGAGCGGGTCGAGGGGGCGGTCCGCGCCGGTCACGATGTCCTCTGTCTCTGTGAAGGTCGAGAGTTACAGGCCCGGGCCCGTGCCTGTCTCGATGCGATGGCGGCGGGGGACGACGAGCGGGTGAGCGCTCGCCTCGATTCCATCGCGCTCGCGCCACCGCCTCCCGCTTCACCGAACGCACCCCCCGGTGAGGACGTCGCTGCGGCGATCGCTGTGGGCTGCGTGACGACGCTCCGGCAAGGGCGCGCACCCACCACGATCCCTGCGGATGAACGGTGGCTGTTGATCCTCCCGACTCAGCGCAACCTGTCTCCGGCGGAGGACCCTCTGCGGGCGGAGGACTTGCGTCCTTTCGCGAGTGCCCTCGGCGATCGCGTCACCCTGCTCGAGGTGGGGGCGGAGCCTAGCAGAGAGGAGATCGCCCGGGCCGCCACCGCCTCCGCCGAGCACGACGGCATTATCGTCGCGACCATCGGCCTGCGGTCCAGCGAAGCAAGGCGTCAACTGCTGCTCTCGGCCCTCGAATGGCACCCCCGGACTCTGGTGGTGCTTCTTGGCGACCCAGGGGAGCTTGCCTCACTTCCAGCTCGTGACTTCACGGCGGTCACCGCATACGGGTATCGTCGTCCTCACCAAGCCGCACTCGTGAAACTCCTCCGTGGCGAAATCACTGCCAAAGGGCGGTGGCCGGTCTCGCCGGAGGTTCGTTTGGCGGCCCATCTCGACTGATGAAGGAGAGTGGTCTCGTGTGCCGATTGATCTTGTTCCTCGCTCTCGTCGCCTCGCTCGCCACTCTGTCTCCCCTCGAGGGTGACGAGAGCACTCCCACCGTGCGTGACTTGGCGCGAAAAATTTCCGCCGAGACTCTTCGTCAGGAAGCGACGATGCGGCACCTGGAAGAGTTGTGTCGCATCGCACCCCGGCGACTTTCGGGAACCGCCGCGGCGGACCGGGCGGTCGCTTGGGCCGAGAAAGCGATGCGTGATCTCGGGCTCGAGAACGTGCGGCAGGAAGCGGTGATGGTGCCGCGCTGGGTCCGTGGGAAGACCGAGCGTCTCGTTGTTGTCGAGCCAGAGGAATTTCGCGGCCTAGAGCTGCCGATCCTCGCGCTCGGAGGAAGCATCGGAACGCCTGCGCTCGGGCTCTCCGCGGAGGTCGTGCGCGTGACGAGTTTTCCGAAGCTCGAGGAACTCGGTGAGGAAGGGGTGCGCGGCAAGATCGTGCTCTACGACACTCCGATGGAGAATGCGATTCTCGATCCGTTCGCAGCCTACGGTCAGGCGGTTCAACACCGTGCCAACGGCGCGGCGAACGCAGCCGCACTCGGCGCCATCGCGAGCATCACTCGGTCGATGACGACGCGCATTGATGACCATCCGCACACGGGTGGGATGCGCTATCGCGATGAGGTAGAGAAGATTCCCGGGGTCGCCCTCTCCACCTTGGCAACGAATCGAGTGAGCTCCTGGATCGCTGACGGTCGGAAGGTGGTGGTGCGACTGGAGCTCTCGTGCCGCACCGAGGATCCGGTCGAGTCCGCAAATGTGATCGGTGAGTTGGTCGGGAGCGAGTTTCCCGAGGAAATCGTGCTGGTCGGAGGGCATCTCGACAGTTGGGATGTCGGCCCGGGTGCGCACGACGACGGCGCGGGAAGCTGCCACGCTCTCATCGCCGCCGCGACTCTGAAACGACTGGGTCTGAGACCGAAGCGCACCATCCGCGTGGTTCTCTTCATCAACGAGGAGAACGGTCTCGCGGGGGGGCGCAGTTACCACGAGCAACATCGCGGGAGCCTCGAGCGTCATGTGTTTGCTCTCGAGTCGGACCGGGGAGGCTTCGCACCTCGTGGTTTCTCAACCGGCGTGGCTGGCGACGTCCGCGAACGGATCGCGGCTGTGGTCACCGAGCTCCAAGAGCTTGGAGCGGGACGGCTCTTCCACGGTGGGGGGGGCGCGGACATCTCCCCTCTCGCGCGCGATGGCGTGGTTACGGTGGGATTCGTTCCCGACCCCGCGCGATACTTCGACTTCCATCACACGACCATCGATGCTCCCGAGAACGTGAATCCTCGGGAACTCGAGTTGGGCACGGCGGCGATCGCGACGTTGATCTACACCGTGGCAAACGCGCCGGAGCGCATCGATGGCAAGTCGGTGGAGTCAGGGCAGTGAGCGCTCCCGCATACAAAATTCGCCCGGCCGAGCCGGAGGATGCGGCGGGGATCGCCGAGGTTCATGGCGCGAGCTGGGACGAATCCTATCGCGGGCTTCTCCCCGATGAGGTGATCGATGCGCAGCTGGCCCCCGATGGTTTTCGGAAGCGTTGGCGAGAGCGGCTCACGGGACCCACCGGGAGCCCGGCGCGGACTCTTGTTGCGGTCGCCGAGGACGCGGGAGAGTCGCGGCTGGTCGGCTTTGTCAGCGCGGGGCCGTCGCGCGACGGCGACACCGGCTGCCCCGGCGAGATTTGGGCGCTCTACCTCGTGCGGAAGTATCAAGGGCTCGGAATCGGGAGGGCGCTCTGGAATGCGGGGGTCGCCGAGCTCGCACAGCGAGGTCTTCTTCCCGGTCAGGTAGTCGTCCTCGCGAAGAATCCGACTCTCGACTTTTATCGCCATGTCGGGGGGGTAGAAATTGCTCGAGCTCCGTGCCGCCATGAGTGGGCGGGGCATCTCGAAGAGGTGTCGCTTCGCTTTGAAGCCTGAGCGTCTCAGGTGCGCGCCCCCCATCGGTGGATTGTGTTGACGCTTGTCGCTCACTCTCTGAAAAGCACCACACTAAAACCCCCACCTCGAATACTCGCGTTCCGCCCTCACTGTGAGCGTCTCTGGTGCGCGCCCCTCTTCGAGCACCACCGAGGCAAGCCAGCCCCCATACACGCAGCCGAGGTCGAGCCCGGTGGCATGGGGGAAACTGACGGGTGCGTCGTGATCGAGGAACGGCTGGTGCCCAAAGTAGATATGGCCGAATCGCCCGTCGTAGAGCGTCGGCCAGTTCGGATCGCCCGCGCCGATCTCGCGGAGCCCCAGAAATGAGTGCAAGGGGAGCGTGATCTCCTCGACCTCGAGGGTGCCGCCAGCAGGAGCCTCCGGCAGTCGCTGGTCCTCCGCGAGTCGAAAGCTGCGACCCCGCTTTCCATTCTTCCGAACCCGAGTGACCAGACGACGCGGGCCGGGCCCTGAGAGATTCCGAGTGCGCATTACCAGGTCCATGCGCTCCGGGTCGGATGCCTCTGCGGTGTCCGCGTCCGCGGGGGGAAGATCGCGCCAGGAGGGAAGAATCCCTCCGTGAAGAACGCGCGCGCCGAAAGCGGGAAGCTCGAGGTGGAGGGGAGCATCGAGCAACCATGAGAGGTCTTCTGCGCTCATGGAGTCGATGAGAAGTCGGAGCTCCCGGTCGAACCCGTTGGGCAAACGAACCCGAGCTCGCAAGTTGCCTTCGTGGTTTCCGAGGACGTGGGAGACCGAGATTCCCTGTTCCACGAGTGACCGTAGCAACCGAACCACGCCCGCGGAGTCAGGCCCCTTCTTGATGAGGTCTCCGACGGAAACCAGCTGATCGCCATCGACAGGGGAGAACATTGCAATCAGAGTTCGAAGTTCAGAGACGCAGCCGTGAACGTCGCCAAAGACAAGGGTGCGTGGCATGGTCCCACTCTCGGTCAGTCATCATCGGGCCGGGGCTCGCAGCTATGCTGACACGGAGCACGCACAGTGTCGCGCGATTCTCGAGCTCCCGACGATCCACCGACAAAGTACAGGCGGCGACTCAGGATGGACGCACTCATCCCCGCAACTTGTTCACTTCTCCACGGTGATAACCGGAGCGATTGGGCCCTTCGGTGATCCGATCGTCACCATGGCGACGCCGTTGCCGGCGGATGCGTACGTCAGTCCACCGTTCGAGGGTGCGTTCAGCGATCCTCGAAACCCGGCGAATCCTGGGCTGTTCTTCGGCCTGACAGACGACCTCTCGCCCCTCGAAGGAGTGGAGTTCATCCGCATGCCACTGTTCCTCTACTCGAGCGAGTTGAACACCCCAGAGGTCGACACGGTCGAGCTCCACTTCACGAACCAAAAAAGCGGGCGGCGGATCGTCGATCGATCCACCGCCCGCTTCATTTCCGCCGCTCACTGTCGTCGCTCACTGTCGTCGTTCCTTACAGTCGAACGTACTCGAACTCCAACGGTTGCCCATTGATGCCTCGAGAGGGCGCAGCGATCCAGTTCGCCATTTTGCCGGGCTCGACGACCTGGTGCATGATCGAGGAGAGGTACTCGTTGTCTTCCGCGTTCAACAGCCAGCTGTGGTGGTTCTTCTCGTACTCTTCGCGCGTGATCAAGTTGCCCTCAGGATCGAAGTCGTAGTCGGAGTAGAGCCCCTGGTGACGGTGGAAGCGCCGGCTCGGCAGCTTCAGCCGGACATCCATACCGACCTGCTCGAGGGTCCGGTTCCACTTCCTGAGCGCGCGCTCGCAATCGTTCATGTACTCCTCGCGGAGGACCTCGTTCATCGCGTTTCTGTAGGGGATCTCCTCATGGGTGACCTTGTTCTCCTTCACCAGCGAGAGAACCTTCACGCCGTCCTTCATCACGTGGTCCTCGTAGCGCTGCTCCTCTTTGAAGCGGCCCTTGAGCCCCTCGGCGAAGAAGTTCGACGCGTTCGAGGAAATTTCGCTGCCGAACAGGTCGAGCGAGTAGGTGAACCAGTAGTTGATCGACCGCTGGATCAGGTCGAGGTCAATGCCTCCCGCGCTCCGCGGATCGCCATCGGTCTCCATCGTCAGCTCCGCCGATCGACGGATGATCCGGTCGAGTCCGGTCTCTCCGACGAAGAGGTGGTGAGCCTCCTCGGTGAGCATGAAGTCGCAAGTGCGCGCCATCGGATCGAATCCGCTCTCGGCGAGGGATGCGAGCTGGTACTTGCCGTCACGATCGGTGAAGTGAGTGAAGCTGAAGAAGCTCAGCCAGTGGTCGCACGGCTGGTTGAAGGCGTTCAGAATCCGCGGCTTGTCCTCGTCACCGGAACGGCGCGACAACAGCTCTTCCGCTTCGTCGCGACCATCGCGGCCGAAGTAGCGGAACAAGAGGTACACCATCGCCCACAGGTGCCGTCCCTCTTCGACGTTCACTTGGAACAAGTTCCGCATGTCGTAGAGGCTCGGTGCGATCGCTCCGAGGAGGCGTTGCTGCTCGACCGACGCTGGCTCGGTGTCTGCCTGAGTCACGATGATCCGGCGCAGGTTGCCGCGGTACTCACCGGGGATGTCTTGCCACTTCGGCTTCCCGAAATGGTCGCCGAACCCGATCGTGCGGTCGTTTTCGAGGGGGGAGAGGAAGATCCCCCAACGGTAGTCCGGCATCTTGACGTACTCGAAGTTCGCCCAGCCACCGGCTTCGACCGAAACCGCGGTGCGCAGGTAGATGTCGTTGGCCTGGAAGCCCGCCGGTCCCATGTCGTTCCACCACTCCATGTAGAGCGGCAGCCAGTGCTCGAGCGCGCGGCACAGGCGACGGTCGTCGGCGAGTCCGACGTTGTTGGGGATCTTGGCGCTCAGATCGACATTGTTCTTCATACGATCTCCTTCACTCGATCGACCGGGATCCTCTCGCGCGCGCAATGTGGCTCGAAGTGACGCTCCACAGCCTGCTTGGACCTCGCCCACTCAGGTAGCCAGAAGGGTAACACAGGCTCGGTTGCCGGGGTCGCCAATCGGGGGAGCTCGTCGGTCTGGATGGAGAACGAGGCGGAGTGCCCTTCAAAGGGCACTCCGCCTCGGAGCAAGAGTCGGAATCGAGAGGGTCGTGGCTTACACCCGGCTCCACTCGAATTGCGGCCGTTCGGGCTTGCCGTAGAGCGTCAGTGCGCCCTGAGGTCCTGTCGCATTCGGGCGAATGAAGATCCAATTCTGCCACGCGCTCAGGCGCCCGAAAATCTTGCTCTTCATCGTCTCGGGTCCGGCGAAGCGCAGGTTCGCTTCCATTCCTGTGAGCGAATCAGGGCTCAGGCTACCGCGCTCTTCGACTTGGATCCGAACGGTGTCCTCGAAGTCGATGTCGTCCATCGACTCGGTTACTAGGCCTGCATCATCCGCGGCGATCGCATCGAGACGTTCATAGTTTCCGACGAGGCTCTTCGCCAGCTCTTCTTCGCCGAGCAGCCGGCACTCCGTCCGAGTGATTCCGGTGGTCATCGGGAGCAACCCGTCATTGAACTCGTTGCGCGCGATCTCGACCCCGTCGGCGTCGAGCATGTAGACGCGATCGGCGACGAGAGCGAGGTCCAAGAGGGACCCGCCGAAGCAGCTCCCCTCTTCGATGAGGGCGAAGAAACTGCAGCTGGTACGCTCGACGCGCTGGAGGACATGGTTCATCAAGTGGATCACCTGGTCGGCGAACCAGTGACCGCGCGCGTCGAGAAGCGCTTGGTCCCAGGCGAGAATGTCATCGAGTTTGCCCTCGGTGCGCACGAGTGTCAGGCCGGTCAGCGAGTGATTGATCCGTAGATCGAGGATCGCGTGCTCGAGTTCACGGGCCATGCGCAGTGGCCAGAACTCACACCCTTCCGCCTGCATCGCGGCGGCGTCTTTGGGGCAGGTGGCGGCAGAGGGAACTTCGATCGTCAAGTTGGCCGTGCGATCCTCTGGGTGATACTCGACCCTGAGGGTGGAGTAGCGGACCGTGTTGCCCTCGAGGGTCGGCTCGACCGGCAACCACTCGATCCCCCGTTCGACTCCGCGGTCGGGGACCTCGCTCGCGCGTTGTTGCGCATGAGCGTTCAACTCTTCCCAAAACTTCGATCGCGCGACGATATGGTCGACCAAGCGCCACTGGACTGCTCGCTTGCCCTTCACCCCTTCGGCGACGGTACAGAAGACGTCGGCACGATCGCGCCTGACTTTTCTCTTGTCGACCAACCGAGTCAACCCGCCGGTACCGGGGAGCACTCCGAGGAGCGGAGTTTCGGGGAGCGATACCGCAGAGTTGCCGTCGTCGATCAGCCAGATTTCATCGCAGGCGAGCGCGAGCTCGTAGCCGCCTCCCGCACAGGGCCCGGTGACGGCGCAGATCGTCTTGAGTCCGGTCTGCTCGGCCACATCCTCGAGTTCGCATCGCGTCTCGTTGGTGAACTTACAGAAGTTCACTTTCCACGCGTGGGTCGAGAGGCCGAGCATTCCGATGTTCGCTCCGGCGCAGAACACTTGTGCGTGACCGCTCGCGACGATCAGCGTCTTCACCTCCGGGTGTTCGAAGCGGAGACGACGCACCATGTCCGCGAGCTCGATGTCAACCCCGAGGTCGTAGCTGTTCATCTTCAGGTCGTACCCCTCCTTGAGAGGGTGGTCGGGGTCGACGTCCATGTATGCGGTGCAAATCGCGCCGTCGAACTCGAGGCGCCAGTGGCGGTAACTCGAGGGATGCGCGGAGAATGTGATCGTCTTCGGAGTTTCTTTGTTCTCGACTTCGGCCATGGTCGCACCTATCGGTTGGGGCATTCCTCCGCGGGATGAACTCCCTGGGGGGGCGGCGTACGGCGTTCCGTGCGGCGCCCTGCACGCACTCGTCCTTCGTGCGCTTCGCAGATCTCATCGGAGTACGCTCCGCAGATCTCGTCTGAGAAGGAGTGCGGCAGTGGACGTCTCTCGCGCACGCAGACTCGGATACGGGGGGGCGGACTCCGGTCATCAGACAGTGGAATCCAGTTCCGATTCTGCCGGATCGACGGGTGCCTCGCAACCTCCTCTGCTCCTTTCACCGCAATGACTTGCGACAACTTCGACTCTCTTTCGGTGGCGTGGAAGAACTGGGCTACCGGAACCCTTGCGAGCTCGCGATCTGGCCCGGGCCAGCCGACTCCAGATCGTTGCCCTGCCAGGGTTTGCGTCGTTCCGGGCCTCCCATCGTGGGGCTTCTGTCCCTAGAATGGTCTTCCTGCGACCCCAGGCCACCCACGGGGCGCGACAGGGAGGGAAAAGTTATGCAGCGATTCTTACCGGTGATCTTGGTCTTCGTGGTCGGCGGGGCTTCCGGCATGTTGATCGGCCGCGGGCTCAGAGAGCCGAGCGAGTCGGCGGCACTCCGGGCGCCGGCCTCAAACTCTGCCGCGCTGGCCGATCCGAAGTCGGAAGAACTGGGTACTCCCGTTCCCGCGGTCGCACGGGGAATCGAATTCGAGGATGCTTCACTCCTTGCGCGCGCGATCTCCGAGATCAACGTCGCGATGGATGGGGTCGGCTCCCGAGATGGCGAGATCACAGGGCAAGTGTTGACGACGGGTGGCGATCCTCTGTCCGGCGTCGAAGTCAAAGCGACCCCCGGCCGGCGCCCGGATCGGGAAGAGGCGGAGACCCTCGAAGAGAAAGTGCGCAGCTTCATTCGCGATGAGCAGTGGGGGGAAGGCCTC
>CALEHF010000132.1 GCA_937876125.1 uncultured bacterium | reverse complement strand
CCAACAGAACCGGCGACGCGCTCCGAACGAAAACTTCGCGCGCGAACTCTACGAACTCTTTACGCTCGGTGAGGGGCACTACACCGAGACTGACATCAAGGAGACCGCGCGGGCGCTCACGGGATGGCGCGTTGCACGAATCCCCGGCACAGTGAGCTTCGTCTCACGACAGCACGATCCCGGTGAAAAGACGATCTTTGGCGAGACCGGTCTCCACGATGTGGATGATGTGATCCGGATCGTCCTCGAGCGTCCGCGCGTCGCCGAACACATCGTCGAATCGCTCTGGCGGGAGTTCGTCTCCCCTGACCTCGTCGCCGGGGAAACACAGCGCTTGGCCGCGGTCTTTCGCGACGCAGACTATCGGTTGGCACCACTCTACAAGGCGCTTCTCGAGTCGCCTGCGTTTTGGGTCGACACGAATCGCGGTGCGCTGTTTCGCTCCCCCGTCGATCTCGTCGTCGGCACCGCCCGCGTCCTCGGACTCTTCGACGTTCCTCCCCAAAGTCTCTCCCGTGCGATGGTCGGAATGGGCCAAAACCTCCTCGACCCTCCGAACGTCAAGGGCTGGCCGGGAGGCGAACGATGGATCACCTCCGACGCGCTCCTCACTCGCCACCAATTCCTCGAGCGCGCGATGCTCGGCCTCGCGGCCAATCGTGGGAGAGACCGGTCGATGGCGGGCGGTGAAGACGATCCGAGTATGGGAGGGATGGCTGACGGAGCAGATCGAAGAGCCCGACGCCGGCGGCGCAATAATCCGCCTCCTGCCGCGATGAACATGCGGAGCGAGTGGATCGCGCTCGGCGATTCGAACCCCGAGCGTGCTGCCGCGCTGGCGACTCGACTCTGTCCACTGCCGCCGGTGATCGAGCCCAAGCCGGGGGAATTCCCCGCAGACACGCTCTCACGTCTTCTCCTCGATCCGACGTATCAACTGAAGTAGGAAGGGCCCAGCCATGATTGACCGTCGCGACTTCATCCGGATCGGGGGCCTCGCCTGTATCCCGCTCTTCGGAAACACTCTGTTCGGGTCCGCGAGCACTCCCTTCGATTCCATCGGGGGATCTGATGACCCGAACCCTGACACCGCCGACCGCTTCGGACTCGGCGCCGAGGGTCGGATCCTCATCCTCGTCGAACTCTCCGGTGGCAATGACGGCCTGAACACCATCGTCCCCCACCGAGACGAGCGTTACCGCGCGATGCGCCCACGCCTCGCGCTCAAGTCCGACGATCTCGTCACGCTCAACTCCGAATTCGGGATGCACAGCGCCCTCCGCCCCCTCGCCGAGTCATGGGAGGCGCAGGATTTCGCGGTTGTGCACGGCCTCGGGTATCCGCTCCCGAACCGATCTCACTTTCGCTCCATCGAGATCTGGGAGACCGGCAGCGACGCGAACGAGTTCCTCGGGGACGGGTGGGTCGCACGAACGTTGGCAGCGACCGAGCGCGCGAAGAACCGCACCGCGGATTCGATCATCCTCGGCCGCGACAACCCCGGTCCTCTTGACGGCTCCGACATGTCGAACTTGGTTCTCCGGAACCCGAAGGACTTTGCGCGCAAGGCGAAGCGTCTCGAGCCGGTTCCCGGCCACGCCGGACACCGCGCGCTCGATCGGATTCTCGAAGTGAATGAGGAGATCCGGCGAGCGGCCGCGAAGATCGAAGAGCGCCAAAGGAGCGCCCCGGCTCTGGGGGTGAAGTTCCCTTCCAACCAGTTCGGTCGGCAGTGTGAAACCGCGGCCAAGCTCCTCGCCGGGGAGCTGCCCGTTTCGATCATCAAGTTGTTCCTCGGCGGGTTCGACACCCACGCCAACCAGCTCGGAAACCATGCCCGTCTCCTCGGCGAGCTCGCCGGGGGTCTCGCGGCGCTCCGAAAGGCGCTCGTGATGGCGGGGCTCTGGGACCGGGCGCTCATCTCGACCTACTCAGAGTTCGGTCGACGGGCGGGCGAGAACGGCAGTGGCGGAACGGACCACGGGACCGCTGCGCCTCACTTCGTCCTCGGCGGCAAGGTCGCGGGCGGCCTCCACGGAACACACCCCGACCTCGGTGCACTCGAGAACAAGGACCTCGTCTTCACCACCGACTATCGCCGCCTCTATGCGACCATCCGAGAGAAATGGTGGTCTCTCGCGGGCGAGAGCCCGTTTGGAGAGTACGCACCTCTCAGCTTGGTGCAGAGTTAGGAGTCTGCCCTGAATCGCGGCTTCTCTTTAGACGGTTACGAGTACGGGCGCAGCGAGTTCGAGGGAGACCGGCGCGAGACACAGCTCGCGACGACACGGTTCTCCGCTCAAGGAGAATGTGAGTACGTGCGGGCCGGGGGAGATCCCCTTCGCGACGAGGATCTCCCCCGAAACCGCGCTCGCTGAGCGCGACAGTTCTCGCCAGGAGAAGCCGTCTCCCGAGATCGTGACCGCAGGCCCCTCGTTCCCCCCGCTCTGCCACCTGCCCCCCTGATCAAAGCTGGCGTCGATGGAACATGCGATCGACTCACCGGGCCCGACGACCAGTCGATCGAGCTTCACCCGAACGCGCCCCTCGGCCCACGCCTCGGATATCGTTCCCCCCTCTTCGGGGGAGACCTCGGGACTCTCCGCACGTGCGCTGACCACCTCGAGGAGCGATTCGGTGCCGCGGGGAGCCCGACGCATCGCCGACGCGAACGCGCGGAGAGATCGGTCTGCGATCTCTCCCGACTTCTCGTCGTTGTCGAGGATCGACAGGCGGTGGAAAAGACGCGCCGCGAGGCCATTCCCCGAGGGCATCGCCGGATCGAAGGGATCGCGCGGGCGGACCAGCAGATGATCGTGATCCTCCGCCGCGTCGTAGAACCCACCACCGGGGTAAGTGAAGCGCTCGACGATCCGAGTCGCGAGCTGTCGTGCTTCCTCCCGAAAACGAGCGGCTCCCCCGGCTGACTGAGCACCCGCCGCCTCGAGGTCGAGACACGCGAGTCCGAGCGCAGCGTGGTCTTCGAGAAAGGCCAGAGGTCCGAGCACTCCTTCGCGACTGGACCTGTGCAGCTGCCCTTCGACGACGTGGTGATCGAGGAGGAACTCGACTGCACGGCGAGCGCTCTCGATCCACTCCGGGTGGGAGAAGCACGCGCCGGCTTCGGCGAGCGCGCCAGCGAAGAGCGCGCACCACGACGTGATCACTTTGTCGTCCAGGTGCGGTTGAATGCGGGTGTTGCGCACTTCGAGGAGTCGGTCGCGATCTTCGGCAAGTTCGATCTCGAGGGTCGCCACGGTGAGGCCCGATTCCTCGGCAATCTCGGCGAGTGGCCGGATGACCCGCGGCACCGACGTTCCGGGGTGCTCGCCGGTTGCCTCGTCCGTGAAATTGCCGTCCTCGGTGATGTCGTAGGCGAGACAAAAACGTTTCCCACGCTCGCCCCCGAGCAGCGCAGTGACCTCTAGAGGTGTCCAGAGGTAGCACTTTCCCTCGACCCCTTCGCTGTCCGCATCGAGCGCCGCGTAGAAGCCCCCCTCGGGAGCCGTCATCTCGCGCTCGACCCAACGCACGATTCCAGCGGCGGGGGCGCGCACGCCTTCCACCTGAGCGTGTTCGGCACGAGCAAAGACAGAGAGCAGCTGAGCATTGTCGTAGAGCATCTTCTCGAAGTGCGGCAAGAGCCACTCGCGATCGGTCGAATAGCGGTGGAACCCGCCCCCGAGCTGATCGTGGATTCCACCTGACCGGAGCGCCTCGAGAGTGGAAACGAGCATGGAGCGGAGCTCGGCCAAATCGGTTGTCGACCCGTTCCCCGCCACCACCTCGGCGGCAAGAATGCGGAGCGATCCATGGGGCGGAAATTTCGGAGCTCCCCCGAAGCCGCCGAAGTTTGGGTCGAAGGTACGCCGGAGCTCATGGAGGAGACGGTCGAGATCGGCGCGCCCCGGTGCATCGGCATTCGGATCCGCCGCACCCCCACCGCTACACGCTTCGGTCACTGCGGTGGTGAGCTGTTTCGCCTGCTCTTCCACCTCGCTGCGCTGCTCGCGCCAGATCCGCACGAGGTGCCCGAGTAGTGTGCCGAAACCGGTGCGTCCGGGGCTGTCTTCGGGGGGAAAGTAGGTCCCCGCGTACCACGGCCGCAGGTCGGGAGTGAGCCACACTGAGTTTGGCCAGCCGCCTTGGCCGGTCATCATCTGCGTCGCCTTCATGTGGATTTCGTCGACGTCTGGACGCTCTTCTCGATCGACTTTGATCGCGATGAAGGACTCGTTGATCTGGGCGGCGAGTCCTGGACTCTCGAACGACTCCCGCTCCATCACGTGGCACCAATGACAGGTGGAATAGCCCACGGAAAGGAAAATCGGCCGATCGAGCTCCCGGGCGAGCGAGAATGCTTCTTCCCCCCACGGGTGCCAGTCGACGGGGTTGCGTGCATGCTGGCGGAGGTAGGGGCTCGCCTCGAAAATGAGGCGGTTGAACTCGGGACCGCCATCCGCGGGGAGCGCGGCGATCTCAGCTTTGGTCGGAAGCGGGGCATGCGCCATCGGGGGATCCTCTCTCGGGGTAGAGAAGGATCATGGAGGGCGCGCGGCGGTCATGCAACGCAGTCGGAGAAACGATTTCAGTCGTACTGCGCCTCTGGGATCGGCGCGTCGGTCTCCTCCTCGGCTCCCTCCTCGTCGGCGGGGCCCACCTCCTCCGCACGCACGAGCCCGATCAGTGTCTCTCCGGGCTTGGTCGACGTCGTCACGTCCGATCCACACACCCGAACGACCCCCGATTCGGCGACCGTGAAGAGTGGGATTCCCCGCCCTTCGTTGTCTTCACGCCAGTCTTCGAGGTTGAATTGTTCGGTGATGCCCGTCGATTTCAATTCCGCGCGATCCGAGAACCAGCTCTCGAGTTCATCGTAGTTCACCCCGACACCGAACAGCGGCCTCCCTCCGAGCGACACATGCTCCCCCGCGCTCCCGGTTCGAGCAGGAGACAGCTGGAAGACGTTCGAGCGGCCGAAGATCTCTGCGAACCGCACGCAAGCGAGCGTGTTCACCTCGTCGTTGGGGGTCAGCGCGAGCAAGGTCCCGATTCCTTCGAGAGGCAAGTCTTCATGCGCGTTGTCGGAGAGGATCGATCCGTTCGTCGCGGTGAGCCCTTCGAGCCGGGCGAGCGAAACGTTGCGATAGTTGCTGTCGATGAGGATAACGCGCTTTCCGTGGGACTGGAGGGCGCGGCCGATCCTGCGCGCGACGCGGTGCGCACCGAGGACAAGAAATCCATCTTGGTCGGGGCTCGAAACCTTCAGCCAGCGCGCTGCGGGCTTCGCAATGAGTCCGTAGAAGACCACGGTGCCGGTGATGGTCGTAAAGGTCAGGGGAACGATGACCGCCACCTGCTCTTGCGTGTAGTCGAAGTGGGTCAATTCGAAGCTGAACACCGATGCAACTGCCGCAGCCACGATCCCGCGGGGGGCCATGCAGCAGAGGTAGGCCTGCTCGCGCCATGACAATCCGGATCCGATGCCGGAGAGCACGACGGAGATCGGTCGGATCGCGAAGATCAACAGAGCGAGGAAGACGAGGTGCCGTCTGTCGATGGATTCGATCGCCGCCCGGTCGAGGCGCGCTGCGAGCAGGATAAAGAGACCCGAGATGAGCAGGACGTTGAGGTTCTCCTTGAAGTGAACGATGGAGCGAATGTTCACCTGCTTCTGATTCGCGATGAGGATTCCCATCAGCGTCACCGTCAGGAGTCCCGATTCCTGCTGCAAAACGTTGCTGGCGGCGAATGCAGCGAGGACCGCCATTAAGGTGACCGGAGCCTGGAGGAAGTCGGGCACCCAGTACCGACGCATCACCGCGAGTAGTATCACCGAAGAGCCACACCCGAGCAGGGCCCCGACCCCCACTGTCCTCAAGACCAACTGGAGAGCGACGAGCCAGGAGGCGCCGGTCACCTCGCTGGGAAGCGTCATGACCTGGAAGACAAGGACGGCGAGCATCGCGCCCACCGGATCGATGACGATTCCTTCCCACTTCAGTACGCCACCGATGTTCCCCTTGGGGCGAACATGTTGGAGGAGCGGGATGATGACGGTCGGGCCGGTGACGGTGAAGATTGCGCCGATGAGGGCGGAGAGCATCGGATCGAGACCGAACAAGAAGTGGACCGAGAGGCCGGCGGTCAACCAGGTGACCGGTGCTCCGATCACGATGAGATTTCGGACCGACCTCCAGACTCCCGGGAGCTCGGAGAGTCGAAGGGAGAGACCTCCCTCAAAGAGCACGATCGCGACGAACATGCTGACGATCGGCGGAAGGGAATCTCCGAAAATTTCGTCGGGGGAGACCCAGCCGAGAACGGGGCCTACGAGGAACCCGAAGATCAGCAAAATCAAGATCGATGGCAGGTGGAGACGCCACGAGAGCCACTTGGCTCCGATGCCGAGAACGACCACGAGTGTTAGTTCGATCAGACGTTCTTCGGCCACGCGGAGTCAGCTCCTCTCGCTCGTACGCTGGGGCACTATGCTCACGTGGCTCCTGTTTCCGTGCGATACGGGCAGGAACCATCTCCCAATTCGGCATTGAGGGGGCCCCGACTGAAGAGAATCCGGGCCGAGTCCCCCGACAGGGGTCGATCTCCGACCCCACTTCGAAGATCATGCGCGGCCTTGCAACCTTCAGGTAGGCGCTGTGCCCTCCAGAGAAGGCGCTTCGCTCTCCACAAGGGCGCTTGGGCCATAGATCCCCTTTCGCGGGTCGCCCGCGCACGATGCCCCAGTTTCCGGGAAGAACGCATTTGACCGCACTCCTGATCAGCCTGGGACTGCTCCTCGCGGGACCCATCCTGCTCCGCGCCGCTCGAAAGCAACCGACGGTCCTCGCGATCCTCGATGGTTTCACGCTGTTCGCGGTCGGCGGATTGGTGTGCCTCGACATCATCCCGCACGCGGCAGAGCAGGCGGGGTGGCTCACTATCCCCCTCGCCCTCGCCGGACTGTTCGTCCCGACGGCATTCGAACGATTGCGAACTCGGGGCGCTGCCCGGGCTCACGCCCTCGCCCTCATCCTCGGAATGCTCGGGGTGGTGTGTCACGCGCTCATTGATGGCGCGGCGATTTCGAGCGGCAACGAGACTCCCACCCTCATCCTCGCGGTGATCTTGCATCGACTGCCGGTGGGACTCGCGGTGTGGTGGTTGGTCCGTCCCAAGTACGGGTTGCTGGCGGCGAGCGCCGTCTTGGTTGGAATCTCGATCGCGACCACGGCCGGTTTCTTCGCCGGTGAGGCCTGGAGCGCGCAGCTCGGGAGCCAGGGAGTCGGGCTCTTCTCGGCTCTCGTCGCAGGGTCGCTCCTCCACGTCCTCTTGCACGTCCACGGCCCCGTGGTCGATCTGTACACCCGCACCGGTAGGCTCGCCGGGTCGCTCGGCGCGGTCATCGGCCTCGTTGTCGTCCTCGTCTCGATCGGGCACGCGCACCCCGGCCCCCACGAAGGACACTTTCACGCCGGCGACGGAAGCACGTTCTCGACTCTGTTCCTCGATCTCGCCGTGGAGAGCTCGCCCGCTCTCCTGTTCGCCTATCTCGCCGCTGGCCTCGTCTTCGCATTCCTGCCCGCCGCGACCATCGCTTGGCTCGGCCGCGGCGGTGGATTGGGGTCGGCGACACGCGGGGTCCTGTTCGCCCTGCCCATTCCCATCTGCTCCTGCGGAGTTCTTCCGATCTACAAGGGTCTGTTCCAGAAGGGAGTCCCCGCAACCGCGGCTCTCGCATTGCTCGTCGCGGCGCCGGAGCTCGGGTTCGATGCGGTGTTCCTTTCGGTCCAGCTCCTCGACGGGCGGTTCGCGATCGCTCGGATCATCTCAGCCGCAATCCTCGCCATCGCGGTCGGATGGTGTCTCGGGAAGTACTCGAAGACCCTGCGTTCCGCGGGCCAAGGGCAAGATCCGCCGCGACCGGTCGGCGGTGTGATGAAACGATTGCGCGGAGGGCTGCGGGCAGGATTTGTCGAACTGGTGGATGACACGGGCCCTTGGATTCTTCTTGGGCTCGCGATTGCGGCGGTCGCCTGGCCACTCTTGGAGGGGGACTGGCTTGCCGCCATCCCTCGAAATCTTCAGGTGCCGATCTTTGCTCTCCTCGGGATGCCGATCTACGTCTGCGCCTCGGGGGCGACGCCAATCGCGGCGGTCCTTGTCGCTCAAGGAGTGTCTCCCGGTGCCGCCCTCGCGTTCCTGCTCACCGGCCCCGCGACAAACGTCACGACGTTCGGAGTCCTCTCCCAACTCCACGGCCGACGTTTCGCCCTCAGCTTCGCTCTGGCGATGGCGGTCGGCTCGATCGGCCTCGGCCTCGTGGTCGACTCCACCATCGGTCCGGTCACGACGCACTTCGACCGCGTGGCAACCGAGTCGGGAGGCGCGGCCGATCACCCCGACCCAGAAGAGGGGCATACTCATGATGGACACGATCACGGCTCTCACCCAGCGGGTGCGGATCCCACCGAGCCGAAGCTTGACGCGCTCCCCGACGGCCACGACCACGATCGGGGTCTCTTCGGAAAGATCGCGTTCGCCCTCCTCGCCGCGGTGTTCCTGGCCTCGCTCCTCCGCCAGGGCCCGCGCGGCTTCGTCGGGCAGGTGATCGCACCCCCAGAGGGGGGTCATGACCATGACCATGACCACAGTCAGGGGCACGGTCACAGTCACGGCGATTGCGGCCATTGAACCCTCCCCCTCCTCGAAACCGCTCCACCCCCGATTGCCTCACAGCGATCGGTTCGGTACGATCCTGCGATACAGGACCAGACTGGTTCTGTTTCAGAGCCCGCCCGCGGGCGGTTGAAAGAGGAGCCAATGCCTTACCCAGAAGAGATGGTCGCGCCGATGCGCGAAGAGTTGACGAACATCGGTGTGCAGGAGCTGCGTGACGGCATCGAAGTCGAAGCATTCCTCTCTCAGAAGACGGGCACCTCGCTCGTCATCGTCAATTCGGTCTGCGGTTGCGCCGCGGGCGGAGCCCGACCCGGAGTCGCTCTCGCACTCCAGCATGAGATCCGCCCTGACCGCGCTGCCACCGTGTTCGCCGGGCAAGATGTCGAGGCGGTCGCCGCCGTGCGCGCGGCCTGCGATGGCATTCCGCCGAGCAGCCCGTCGATCGCACTGTTCAAAGATGGCGAGCTGGTGCACTTCGTTCCGCGACACAACATCGAGGGCCGCGACGCGCAACAGATCGCGTTCGACCTGATGGCGAGTTTCGACGAGCACTGCAAGACGCCGGCGAGTTCGTAGTGGGCACCTTTCACGATGACCTGGGCGATTTGCACGGGATCACCGTCGTGGTCGACACCACGGGGTCCCGAACGATCGTCGGACGCTGCCACGAAGAGAATGATGTCCATGTCGTCCTGCACGACGCAGACATTCACGACAGTGCTGACGAGGGACCGAGCCGCGACGAGTATCTCACCCGCGCCTCGAAGTTCGGGGTGTGGCCGAAGCACAAGACCTTGGTCCTCCCGAGAGCAGAGGTGACGGAGATTCGCCGCCTCGGCAAGCTCTCGGTTTGAACGTTGAGTGAGTCACGATGAGCACGACTCCCACCACCCTCTCCGAACAGATCGAGGCGTTCCTCGCGGAGTCTCCGATCGGGGTGGTGGGCGCGTCGAGTGATCCGTCGAAGTACGGTTATCGTTGCCTCCACGCGCTCCTCGAAAAGGGATTAGAGGCGATCCCGGTGAACCCCAAAGGAGGGGAGATCCTCGGGGTTTCCGCGGTCACATCGATCGCCGATCTCCCCGCTGGAATCCGAGCGATCAACGTGATCACTCCCCCTGTCGTGACCGAGTCGGTGATCGACGCCGCCATCGCTCATGGAATCACGCGGATCTGGCTCCAGCCCGGTGCCGAGCCGATCGACGCGGCGATCGAACGCGCTCGAGCAGCAGGGATCGACGTGATCTCCCACGGCCCCTGTATCCTGGTCGCCCTCGCTTCGCGCTGACGACTCCACCCATCGGCCGGCAGCGTATCCCACGAAGAACAGGTATCCCACGAAGAACAGGTATCCCACGAAGAACAGGTAGCCCTCGAAGAACGGGTTGCCCACGAAGAACGGCGGCCGCGGGACACTCCCACGACCGCCGTTCTCCGATGGATCCACCTGACTACTCCGCGGGGGCAGGCCCGTCCCGCAATTGCCCCACCAAAAGCCGGGTCATCTGATCGAGGTCGAGCAACATGGGAACCGACGGGTCATCACTATTGAGGGTGACCTTCGGTATGTGCAGGTTGTCGACCGCGTCGAGGGCGAGCTTGATCCGCCCACCTTGGGTATCGAGCGCTTCATTCCGCAACCGATCCCTGAGCGCCTCCGCCTTCTCGATGGCGAGGCGGCCGTTGGCGATGGCAATGTCTCGCTCGGCTTCCCCCTTCGCCCTGGTTTCGGCCGCGTAAACTTGGGCGGTCGCATTGATCTCCGCGATGAGCACCTGCACTTCAGATTCCTTGGTCTGAATCCGCTTCTCCCAATCCTGAGTCTTGATCTTCACTGCGTTGCCCGTTTGCTTCTGGTACTTCGCGACAATGGTCTGTTCCACCGCCTGCAGAGTCAGGGCAGTGTCGAGAAGTTTTCGCTGACTGAGATACTGCTTCTCCTGCAGCTTCTGCTCGTAGTCGCTGGGGAAATGCACGCGTCGAATGAAGACCTGAAGTGGCTCGACATGATAGATCTTGAGCACTTCCGCCAGAACGACTTTGGTCTCCTGCGCGCGCTTCACTCGGATCTCAGTGGACTGGTACTCCTCCGAGGTCAGTTGAGCGAGTTCGTCGCGCAACACTCCCTTCACCTGGGACCGCACGCGATCGCGATACGCATTCTTCAATGAGTCCTTGAGAATCAAGTGACCTTCGCCCCGGATGATGCGGTAGGTGATCGTCACGTCGATCGACACAGTGTTGTTGTCTCGGGTCCTGAGCTCGACCGCCGGCTCCCAATCTTCAAAAACGAGAGGGCTCTCCCCTCGACGCATCGTCAACTCTGCGCCCTTTGCACCATCTGCAAAGTGAAGGAACTGCGTCTGGGTGGGGAGGTAGTGCCAGCGGTGGTAGCCGCTGATTCCCCAAGCGAGGCCGGTCCCGTAGTCCTTCGCGTCGAAGCCGCCCTCACTCCAGAGAGCCTGCTTCACCCCGATCGTCGCGGGGGGAATTCGAACGGTGAGGAATGAGAATCCCAGTGCTGACAATGCGACCAAGACGCCGAGCCCGATCAGAATACGTGAGCCCTTTTTCATTGTCCGCCCCCTTCCCGCGTCGCCCCAGTTGGGACGAGAGCGCCCATGTGCTCGATGCGGATCGGAGCCGGATCCCGACGATACGGCACGACCTCGAAGACGATGGAACTGTAGAGTTGGGCCAGCTTCTCACGGACCAGAATCGTCCCTCGTTCCTCGAGTGCTCGCACCCGAGCCAAGAGGCCCTCCGCTTCCTTGCGCGCTTGCGCTTCGAGCGCCAAGGCTTGCTGCACGAGCGCCCGCTCCTCAGCCACCCCCGCGTTTCGCTCGGTAATCCGATAAGCGTCTGCGCTCTTCTCTTTCTCGATTTGCGCCTTTTCGGCGCGGAGTCGAGTGGACTCCAAGTCACCGAGCAGCATCTCGTACTCGGTCGCCTTTTCGCGCTCCACTTCTGCGATCAATCGCTCTCGTTCCTGCCCCAGCTGCTCGAGCTGGGTCTTCAAGCGCTCGACTTCCTGGTCCGCGACCTTGCGGTCCTCGATCGCCTTCTCGTAGGCCGGGTCGAACTTCGGCTTCGGCGTCAGGATCTGCTTAATCTCGATCCCGTGGTCCGCAAGGATCCCGTTCAGCCGAATCGCGGCCGCATCCGTCGCCAGCTTGTGTTTTGTGGTGTCCGCCACGGTCTCCGCCGAGAGCTTTCCGAATTCATCCCGCAAGATCGAACGCGCGGATGCCCGAATCCAGTTGCGCTTGAACGCATCGCGGTAGCCGGAGTCGTCGAGAACTTCCGCGGCCATGGACGGGATCAGTTGATACTGGATGGTCAACTTCTCGAACCAGAAGGTCGAGCCGTCGTTCGCTCGGACTTTCAGCTCCCGCACATGGTTGTAGGACTTGTCCCGCTGCCCCTCCATGACAAACTCGTTCGGGGAGTTGTCGAGGACGTACATCTGATTGAACCAAGGGATAAAAACCTGATAGCCCGGCTGAACAATCAGAGTCCGCTTCCCGGTGAGATAGTTCACCTTCACCGCGACTTCCGTGTCCTTCACGTCGACGATGCCGCCTCGACCGGTGATGAACACGCCCAACCCCAGGATCACGACAAACGCGATCACGATCGCGGGAAGTGCTCCTGGCGGTAACTTCCCCACACCTCGGGGCCCGCGTCGCGGGCCGTCTCCGACGCGTCGAGGGGGCCAGCCATCAGGGACTGCCGAGCGATCATCGTCGTTCTCTTCAGACATGTTTCCTCCATCCATCGCCTCCGAGTGTGGGGCGAACCGATTCCCCCCGCGATTCTAAACAGAATGCGCCGATCCTTCGCCGCAATCACAAGCTGGGGAGTTGGTGCTCGGGGCCACCCGCCTGGTCCTTCGACTCAATCTCGAGTGGGGATTCGCTCGATCGTGTTCGATTCTCGGGAGCAGGAGGGTGATCTGGTGCCTTTAGGGCAAGCGTGGTGCCAATCGTGGAAAAGCGGCGAGCGGCATCTATACGGGAGGAAGAGTTTCCGGCAGATCGTGAAAGAGGTCGAGCACCACGAGCCCATCCGGCTCTCCGAAGAACTCACACTCTTCGCGGGGGAGCCTGAGGGGCATCCCCTCGCGCGCGGAACGGGCAGGATCCATCGTCATCACCGCCTCGTGCTCGAGGAGACAACGCTCCTTCAACAACTCCTCCTCTGCGGTCAGCTCAAGAGTACAGTGAATCCGGTGCCGCGGGGTTGAGAACATGAGGCGAGGCGTTGCGGCCCGAACACTCTCTTCGCCGAGAGCGAGCATGGCGAATCGGCGGACGGAAGACCCGGCCAGCGCCGAGCGGAGGGCCCAATGCGACGCGATGTGATCGGGGTGTGCATTCGTCCCGCGCGGGTCGTGGCCGAGGACCACTTGGGGCTCGAATTGATCGAGGCATGCGCGGATCGAAGCGCCGAGGCGAGTCAGGGGAAGCCGGGCAAGTCCACCATCGGGAAGCCGAGCGAGGAACAGCGCGTCCACCCCGAGCCACTCGACAACTCTGTTGAGCCGCCCTTCCCGAAGCAGTGCGAGGTCCGACCGTTCGATCCCGCGCTCCTTCCCGATCGTCGCAGCCTCCCCCGACGTGAGAAAAAGCATTCCGACGGCACAGTCTGGATCACGCCCGTAGCGGGCCAGTGTGCCCGCAGGGCCGTACGATTCATCATCGGGGTGCGGAACCACCAAGAGGAGCCGACGCGGACACGCACGCCAGGCGGCTCGCGTCTCGGCAGAAGCTGGGTCAGGACGCCAGAGGGGTTCCGGTGCGGGTGTCACTGATCAGAGAATGCGCTTGCCCATCGCGGATGCGATGAGACCGACGGCAACCTGGGCGGTCATGTTCTCGCGATCGAGAACCGGATTCACTTCGACCAACTCGAAGGAGCGAAGGAGTCCGGTCTCTGCGACCATCTCGAGAGCGAGGTGCGCTTCGCGATAGGTGAGCCCCCCCTTCTTCGCCGTGCCGGTCCCCGGCGCAACCGAGGGGTCGAGCACATCGATATCGAAGCTGACATGCAGGAAGTCGACGTCCTTTGTGGCGATGGCGATCGCCTCCATGACAACGGTCGCCATCCCCCGCCGATCAATGTCGCTCATCGTGTAGGTGTGAATCTCCGACTCGCGCAGGCGCAGCTTCTCCTCATGGTCGAGATCGCGGAGGCCGATCTGAACGAGGCGACTCGGACGAAGCTTCTGGCCGTCGTAGCCGATCGAGGTCAGTTCCTCGGGTCCCTTGCCGAGGAGAACCGACACCGGCATCCCATGAATGTTGCCGGTCGGACTCGTCTGGGGAGTGTTGATGTCCGCATGAGCATCGAACCACAACACACCGAAGTCGGGAGCGCTCGAGTCACTCGGATCGCGCAGCGCGGTGGCCACCCCGGAAATGGTCCCGATCGCGATCGAATGATCGCCGCCTATGACCAAGGGCAATTGTCCCGCGCGGACCGTCAATTCGACGGTATCGCAGATCTCCCGGCATGCCTTCGCCACCACACCGAGGTAGCGGGCGCTCTCGTCACCGACCTCTTGGGTCTCCGGCCCCTTCACTTCGATGTCGCCGAGGTCTCGGACCGTGAGCCCCA
The DNA here is from genome assembly GCA_937876125.1 of uncultured bacterium. Taxonomy (GTDB): domain Bacteria; phylum Planctomycetota; class UBA8108; order UBA1146; family UBA1146; genus JAFMMO01. The sequence goes on along the minus strand of CALEHF010000132.1, from coordinate 6,719 downwards.
CTTTGGTGAGTGACTCGTGAAGATTCGCGAGACGAAGAGCCGCGGGGCCCATCCCCACACCTCGGCGACCCGCACCATGGTCGAGAGCGACGCCGAGGATATGGACCTCTGAGTCAGGTCTTGGCACGTGTTTCCCCCCCCAGGGTCGGGACCTATGAGCCCGTGGATTCTTCCGAGTCGGCGGGGGTCGTGTTCGACTCGCCGCGCTCTTTCTTCGCCGCATCGAGATCTCGGGTCATCTTGCTGATTCGCTCGCGCATGTTTGCAGCGGTCCCGAAAACCCGACGATAAATCGCGAGTGCTTTGTCTGCGGTCACGAGCTCACCGTCGAGGAGCGCGCCCGTGAAGACCAGACGCCAGTAGTCACCGAACACTCGCAAGCGAGTGTCGTTCAGAGGCGTCCCCTGTTTGTGTGCTGCCAGCATCGCGCGCCCGGCGCGGTCGAACGCCGCCTGGCGTCCTCCGACGTCGTTGCGGTCAAGCCTTCCCACAGTCTTCGCGTACTCGGCGAGCACCTCTTGAGCACGGAAGCGCTGGGCGAGCGTCGGGTCTATGCCTTCGACCTCGCTGGCCGCGGCCGCCTCCTGAGTGCTCACTTTGCCATCCAAGAGAAGTCTCTCGAGGAGAACGCGGTTCGCGGCCAGCGCGGGGTTGCGGGGGGCGGCTGCCGCGTTTGCCCGAGCCGCGATGAGTTCCTGGGCCCCAGCGACGGCAACCATCGTCCCTGCCCGGTTCATCGGACGGAATTGGCTGAATGACCGACCCGGAACAATCCGCGAGCCATTGTCATCGAGCACCACGAAATAGGGGTAACCGCGCCCACCCATCCTCTGAAGCAAGTTCTGATCAGGAGTCGTCGGCAACTGGCTGGAAATGTTCAGGTACGGAACGAACTCTTTCGACGCAACTTCGACCCACCATTCTTCGAGAAGGGGACCCCCCTCCATCTGATTGCAAGGCGGTCAGGGCGAGTAACTGCGCGTGAAGTAGCCGAGGATCGGCTTCTTCTCAGCGCGAGCTCTTTCGATCGCCTCGTCGAGGGTCCGCGCCCAGTTCACCTTCCCGACGAAGGGTTTCTCGAGTTTCTTTTGGTAGTTCTTTCGGAGGGTCTCCTGGTTGCGACTCTGCGCGTCGGCGGTGTCGGCGGCGAGCGCACACACCAGCAGAGCGAGGGCAATTGCGGAGATCTTGCCGCGGAGGCAATGCATCGTTTTCTCCTCTCGGGGGGATTCATGGGCCGCCCACGGCCGGGTTGGTAGAGAAGAGTACCACAAGGGCACTGATGATCGGAACTGCTCCACGAGAGCTTCCTCCCCTCGATTCGGGCCATCTCAGGCTCGATTCTGGTAGGAATGGACGGGGAGGGTCCGATGAACACGCCAAGACGGAAGAAACCTGCTCTGACGGTTCGGGGAGCGATTGAGCACGATGGTCGATTTCTGTTCCTCGAGGCCGCCGACGCGTCGAGTCGAACTCCGGGGGAACCGTGGTTCTTCCTGCCCGGGGGGCACGTAGAGCATGGGGAGACCCTGACCGAGGCGCTCACCCGAGAACTCTCCGAGGAGACGGGGCTCGTGGTCGAAACGGTCGCTCCCCTGTTCGTCCGGGAGTTCATCGCGAATCGACACCTCCGACTCTCGCCAGAAATGCCCCCCGATCATCATGTCATCGCGCTGATCTTCCTCTGCCGGTTCCAGGGGACTCTGAAACCGAACGTTGAAGTCCCCTTCAACCTCGATGGCACCACGATCGTCCGTGGATACCGCTGGCTGACCCCAAAGGAGCTCGCCCACGCAGATCTTCGCCCTCCACAGCTGCGCGAGGCGCTCGCCGGAGCCCTCTCTGAACAGCCACAGTTCGATTTCTGGCCGGAAGAGTAGGCAGCTCGACTCGCATCGTTAGAATCCCCCGCTCGCCGACGCAGCCAGGAGGCTGTCGGAGAACTGCTTTCGACCGATGATTTGAGCTTCCGACAGCCTCCGAGAGGGAGGACCGTTGCCCAGACAAATACCCGCCCGCTCCCGTCCTAGCGCGAAAAAGAAGTCCCAGGCGAAATCCAAGGTCGCGAAGAAGTCTACGCAAACGAAGTCGCCAGCGTCGAAGAAGACAGCGTCGAAGAAGACAGCGTCGAAGAAGCCTCCGTCGAAATCCAAACCCGCGACCGCTGCTCAGAAGACTAGGAAAGCCCCCATCTCGAAGAAAACTCCCCCGGCGCGTCAGGGGAAGAAGGAGACTCGCACGATGCCTGAGGGTGACGAACAGCTCTCCCTCTTCGGCGAAGAGACCGCACCTCCGGTCGTCGCCGAGGACTCTCCCCCGCGAGAGAAGAAGAAGTCGAAGACGGATCCAGGCGCTTCACCCGGAGTCCGATCGACCGCTGAGAAGATGGCGACACGCCAAAAGGACATTTCGGTTTCAGAGTTCTTTGCGAAGAACCGCCACCTGCTCGGCTTTGACAGCCCGGCACGCTCCCTTCTCACCACCGTTCGCGAGGCGGTCGACAACTCGCTCGACGCCTGTGAGGAAGCGGGAATCCTCCCGGACCTCACCGTCGAGCTGGTCCAGAAGAAAGAGAATCGCTACCGCGTGGTGGTCCAGGACAACGGTCCCGGAATCGTCAAGGCGCAGCTGGGGAAGATCTTCGGGCGGCTGCTGTACGGTTCGAAGTTCCACGCTCGGAAGCAGACGCGGGGACAGCAGGGGATCGGGATCAGCGCCGCCGGCATGTACGGCACGCTCACTACCGGCCAACCGATGCGAATCACCAGCCGAACCTCCGCTCGCAAACCCGCACTCGAAATCATCTTGGCGATCGACATGGCGAAGAACGTCCCGGTCGTGAAGAAGGAGCGCGAAGTCGAGGTCGAGTGGAAGCACGGGACCGTGGTTGAGATCGAGTTGGAGGCGACCTACAAGAAGGGGAAGCACTCCGTCGATTCCTACCTCGAGCAAGTTTCACTCGCGAACCCGCACGTCAGAATCGAATACCGTAATCCGGTCGACGCCGAACCGATCCTTTGGGACCGGGTGACGAACGAGCTCCCCGCCGAGCCGAAGGAGATTCTTCCCCACCCCCACGGAATCGAGCTGGGGATCTTGATGCGAATGATGAAGGAGACTCCGTCGCGCACCCTCTCCACCTTCCTTTGCACCGAGTTTTCGCGCATGACCCCGAACTCGGTGGAGAAGGTCGTCGAAACGAGCGGCCAACTCGCGAAGAAGCCGATCCTCCCAGAGAAGAACCCGAAACGCTTCTCGGGACCTGAGATCGAGCTGCTACACCGCTCGATCGCAGAGACGGTGCTCATGGCACCCCCGACCAACTGCCTCTCTCCGATCGGCGAAGAGCTGATCGAGAAGACTCTTTCGCGAAACTTCATCGCGGATCAAATCTTTTCGGTGACCCGGGCTCCCACCGTGTATCGCGGCAACCCGTTCCAGATCGAAGTGGGACTGGCCTACGGCGGCGATCTTCCGGGCGATGACTTGGCAAGTGTGTATCGCTTTGCGAACCGGGTGCCGCTCCAGTACGAAGCAGGCGCGTGCGCGATCCAAGCCGCCGTCGTCAGCGTACCGTGGAAGAACTACGAGGTGAGTCAGTCACGAGGTGCGCTGCCATCGGGACCTCTCGCTGTCATGGTGCACATCGCCTCGGTGTGGGTACCGTACACGTCGGAGGGCAAGAAGGCGGTCGCCCACTACGACGAGATTCTCAAGGAGGTCCGCCTCGCCGTGATGGATGTCGGTCGCAAGCTCGCCGTGCATCTTCGCCGGCGTCGTCGAGAAGCGGATGCAGATCGCAAGCGTGACTACATCAAAAGTTACATCCCCGAGATCGGGATCGCCCTCCAGGATATCCTCGGTTTGTCCGACCCACAGCGCAGCAAGGTGATTGAATCCCTCGCCGAAGTGCTCGAGCGCAGCCGCAAGCTGTAGGAAAGAGGACGGAGATGGCGAAGAAAAAGGCCGCCAAGAAGGCTGCGCCGAAGAAGACCACCGCGAAGAAGACCACCGCGAAGAAAACGACAGCGAAGAAGCCAGAGCCCAAAAAGTCCGCTGCCGAGGAACCGGACACTCCGAACCCTCCGATCGGCTCCGCACCCAAGAGTTCTGCCGGAACCGGCAAGCGTGTGGACAAGGTCTACCTCGCCCAGGTCAAGAAGGAGAATGACCGCCTCGACAAGGCGACGGTGGGAAGCATCGTCACCACCGCCGAACGGATCCACTCGACCATCTTACTCGGCGAAAAACCGATCCTGAAGTTCCCCGTACGTTCGCTGAACAACGTCTCCTACTCAGCGAAAAAGGGATACCTCGAAATCGGGCGTGGCCGCAAGGAGCGCACCTTGACCGTGAACACGGTGAAGGGGTTCGCCCAGACGCTTCGGATGATGGGCTTGTCGAAGGAGTTGGTCGAGACCCACGACTTCGCGACGAAGCGGGATGTGTACTACCAGTCGAAGAACTGGAACGAAGCGCGCTTCAACGACCAGACCGAGTCCGACACGGTCATGGACGACATCGAGGCGCTCTTCTCGGTCGATGACGTCAGTCGCGAGCAACTGCGCTTCGTCCCCGACGAGCACGGCGGCGCAGTCGCGGGTCAGTTGATCGTGCACGACCCCGATCTCGACTCCGGTGAGATCGAGCGGATCGACTGCACTCGCTTCGGCAGTGGCGCCTACTCGATTCCCAGCTCGGTGGAGCACCTCAGTTTCGAGACGGACGCGAAATTCATCCTCGCGATCGAAACGGGCGGTATCTTCCAGCGCCTCCAGAGCCACAAGTACTGGCGCAGCGCGAACTGCATCCTGGTCAGCATGGCCGGCGTCCCGACCCGATCGACGCGCCGATTCATCCGTCGACTCTCGGAGAGCGCGAAGATTCCGGTCTACGCATTCGTCGATTGCGATCCGTACGGGATCAGCAACATCTACCGCACCTTGAAGGTCGGCTCCGGAAACGCAGCCCATATCAACAAGTTCTTCTGCGTGCCGTGGGCGAGCTTTCTCGGCGTGACCCCCGACGACATCCTGAAGTACGATCTTCCGACTCACCCGTTGAAGGACGTCGATATCAAGCGGGCGAAGGATGCGTTGAAGAACGACCCGTTCTTCCAATCGAAGAAAAAGTGGTCCGCCGCCATCGAGCAGCTCCTCAAGATGGGGGTGCGCGCCGAGCAACAGTCTCTCGCGAAGTGGGGACTGAACTACGTGATCGAACGATATCTGCCGGAGAAGCTCGCGGACCCGGGGAAGTTCTTGCCGTAGCCGTCGTTTTCGGAACACTCGAGGGGGAATCGCGATGACTCGAACTGCTGGCCTTTTGCTCGCCCTGCTCCTCTGCGGAGTCGGGTTCCAGACACAGCTCGCCTGGGGACAGGGAGAAGCACCGCCAGAGACCGCAGAACCTGTCGACGCACCTGCAGAATCCGCCGCCACGCTTCCCACTCTGGACTCTCCCCGAGCTCTGTTTCGAACCTTCATCGAAAGCTGGAACCAGTCGAAACGGGAAGTGCCCGACAGCGCGGAAGAGCGGTCGGCGCAGCTCACCGCGATTCGCTGCCTCGAGACCGGGCAAGAGGCGACGGCAGTGGAGCCCGCGCTCCTCGGGCAAGTCAAACGGGTGATCGAGGTTCTCGACTACTTCGGCCGTGTGAGCTACTCGACTCTCCCCGTAGACCTCGAGTCTGACCTCTTCGAGCTCCCCACCGACCAGGGTCCCATCTTGGCTCGTCGGGAGAACGATCGGTGGACGTTCGAAGGGTCGTGGGTGCAGTACGAGACCCCGAGAATGATCGATCGGTTCCAAGCCTCCGACGCAACCAAGTACGCGCCCTTCACGCTGCGCGACTACGTTCCGAGCGTCCTCCGGCAGCGCGCCCTGTTCCTCGAGCATTGGCAGTGGCTCGGAATCTTCGCACTGCTCATCCTCGCCTGGCTGATCCACCGGATCGTGATCTTCTTCACCCGAGGGATGATCTCCGGTTGGATCTCGCGTCACCCGCGAGGTGAGTCGACCGGTGACGCGATCCGCGCGATGAGCGGTTCCGTCGGCTTTTTCGCCTCCGCAGCCGTGATCTGGCTCCTCCAGCCGTACCTCGAGCTCAGCGCCACCGGCACCAAGGTCATCCTGGTCCTCGCAAAGATCGTCGCGTCGGTCGGCGGAATGCTCCTCGCGTATCGGGTCGCCGACCTCGCCGGCGCGCGATTGCGCGATGCGGCTGAGAAGACCGACTCGAAGCTCGATGACCAGTTGGCGCCCATGCTCGAGCGCAGCCTCAAGGTCATGATCACCGTCGGGGCAGTCTTGTTCGTGCTCGACAATCTCGACGTCGACATTTTGAGCTTCCTCGCGGGACTCGGAGTTGTCGGGATCGGAGTCGGACTCGCCGCGAAGGACACGTTTGCGAACTTTTTCGGATCGGTGACCGTGTTCGCGGACAAACCGTTTCAGGTCGGCGATTGGATCGTCGTGGGATCGGTCGAGGGCACCGTCGAGGAGATCGGTTTTCGCACCACGCGGGTCCGCACCTTCTACAACTCGATCATTGCGCTCCCCAACTCGAAGTTGGTCGATTCGGCGATCGACAACATGGGCGTGCGCCGCTGGCGCCGCTACGTGACCCGACTCGGACTGCTCTATTCGACCCCCGCCACCCGAATCGAGGCGTTCTGCGCTGGGATCAATCAGATCGTCCAAGCGAGCGAGCGCATGCG